>NZ_JAEMVM010000040.1:0-6801 GCF_016463925.1 Pseudomonas sp. P20
TCCGGTTCACCGGTGAATCTGCCATAGCTTTCAGTCTGCTCAGTGGTCAGAAAGTCAACGGGCATATCGGCCTCCCTGCCTGACGGGCATTTAGTAACATTTTTGCAACCGTCCGAAATGTTATAAATTATCAGACATAGTAAAACGGCTTCGTTTGAGTGTCCATTAAATCGTCATTTTGGCATAATAGACACATCGTGTCTGATATTCGATTTAAGGTACATTTTATGCGAATTTTTGGTTATGCGCGGGTCTCAACCAGCCAGCAGTCCCTCGATATTCAGATCAGAGCGCTCAAAGATGCAGGGGTAAAAGCTAACCGCATCTTTACCGACAAGGCATCCGGCAGTTCAACAGATCGGGAAGGGCTGGATTTGCTGAGGATGAAGGTGGAGGAAGGTGATGTCATTCTGGTGAAGAAGCTCGACCGTCTTGGCCGCGACACCGCCGACATGATCCAACTGATAAAAGAGTTTGATGCTCAGGGTGTCGCGGTTCGGTTTATTGACGACGGGATCAGTACCGACGGTGATATGGGGCAAATGGTGGTCACCATCCTGTCGGCTGTGGCACAAGCTGAACGCCGGAGGATCCTAGAGCGCACGAATGAGGGCCGACAGGAAGCAAAGCTGAAAGGAATCAAATTTGGCCGCAGGCGTACCGTGGACAGGAACGTCGTGCTGACGCTTCATCAGAAGGGCACTGGTGCAACGGAAATTGCTCATCAGCTCAGTATTGCCCGCTCCACGGTTTATAAAATTCTTGAAGACGAAAGGGCCTCGTGATACGCCTATTTTTATAGGTGTCTGGACTCGTGGGATCATGTACCCATGCGTAGCTGGCCGCTCTTCAAGGCCAGACACGTTTTGCGTACACTGTTCCAATCCGACTCTTCACTGGCAACTCGATGACCCAGGCACTGCACAGCCAAGCCCGTACTACCCACCTGATCCGTGAGGAAATCAGGAACTCGACGCTCCCGCAGGCCGAACTGGCCAGGATGTACAACGTCACCCGCCAAACCATCCGAAAGTGGCAAAACCGCGAGTCTCCTGAAGACAAGTCGCATGCGCCGAACAAGATGTACACGACGCTCACGCCCGAGCAGGAGCTCATCGTGGTGGAGCTGCGCAAGACGTTGCTGCTGCCCACGGACGACCTGCTGGCGGTCACGCGCGAGTTCATCAATCCAGCCGTCTCGCGTGCCGGCCTGGGACGTTGCCTGCGCCGCCACGGTGTCTCGGATCTACGTAACCTGGTCGAGCAGGAAGGCACTGCGCCCGCCACGAAAAAGACCTTCAAGGACTACGAGCCGGGCTTTGTGCACATCGACATCAAGTACCTGCCGCAGATGCCCGACGAGACGGCAAGGCGCTATCTCTTCGTTGCCATCGACCGTGCTACGCGCTGGGTCTTCATCGAGCTCTATGCCGACCAGACCGATGGCAGCAGTGGCGACTTCCTCAACAAAGTCCAGCAAGCCTGTCCCGTCAAGATCGTCAAGCTTCTGACCGACAACGGCAGCCAGTTCACCGACCGCTTCACGGCTGGCGGCAAGAAGAAGGAACCCAGCGGCACACACGTGTTCGACCGCCTGTGCAAGCAGCTCGGCATCGAGCACCGGCTCATCCCGCCTCGTCATCCGCAGACCAACGGCATGGTGGAGCGCTTCAACGGTCGTATCAGCGACATCGTCAACCAGACCCGTTTTGGTTCAGCTGCCGAACTGGAATCGACGCTGCGCAATTACGTCAAGATCTACAACCACAGCATTCCGCAACGCGCGCTCCAACACAAAACACCCGTTCAGGCGCTCAAGGAATGGCATGAAAAACGCCCTGAATTGTTCAGGAAACGCGTGTATAACCAGCCGGGTCTTGACATATAGGTTAATGTCATGATAATAATGGTTTCTTAGACGTCAGGTGGCACTTTTCGGGGAAATGTGCGCGGAACCCCTATTTGTTTATTTTTCTAAATACATTCAAATATGTATCCGCTCATGAGACAATAACCCTGATAAATGCTTCAATAATATTGAAAAATGACTTCTTAACGTGAGTTTTCGTTCCACTGAGCGTCAGACCCCTAATCCCAGCTGTAGCGGCCTGATTACATCCGGCCGCTACACCTAGCTCCACCTTCAAACAAGGAATATCGTTGATGTCACTGTATCGCCGTCTAGTTCTGCTGTCTTGTCTCTCATGGCCGCTGGCTGGCTTTTCTGCCACCGCGCTGACCAACCTCGTCGCGGAACCATTCGCTAAACTCGAACAGGACTTTGGCGGCTCCATCGGTGTGTACGCGATGGATACCGGCTCAGGCGCAACTGTAAGTTACCGCGCTGAGGAGCGCTTCCCACTGTGCAGCTCATTCAAGGGCTTTCTTGCTGCCGCTGTGCTGGCTCGCAGCCAGCAGCAGGCCGGCTTGCTGGACACACCCATCCGTTACGGCAAAAATGCGCTGGTTCCGTGGTCACCCATCTCGGAAAAATATCTGACAACAGGCATGACGGTGGCGGAGCTGTCCGCGGCCGCCGTGCAATACAGTGATAACGCCGCCGCCAATTTGTTGCTGAAGGAGTTGGGCGGCCCGGCCGGGCTGACGGCCTTCATGCGCTCTATCGGCGATACCACGTTCCGTCTGGACCGCTGGGAGCTGGAGCTGAACTCCGCCATCCCAGGCGATGCGCGCGATACCTCATCGCCGCGCGCCGTGACGGAAAGCTTACAAAAACTGACACTGGGCTCTGCACTGGCTGCGCCGCAGCGGCAGCAGTTTGTTGATTGGCTAAAGGGAAACACGACCGGCAACCACCGCATCCGCGCGGCGGTGCCGGCAGACTGGGCAGTCGGAGACAAAACCGGAACCTGCGGAGTGTATGGCACGGCAAATGACTATGCCGTCGTCTGGCCCACTGGGCGCGCACCTATTGTGTTGGCCGTCTACACCCGGGCGCCTAACAAGGATGACAAGCACAGCGAGGCCGTCATCGCCGCTGCGGCTAGACTCGCGCTCGAGGGATTGGGCGTCAACGGGCAGTAAGGCTCTGAAAATCATCTATTGGCCCACCACCGCCGCCCTTGCGGGCGGCATGGATTACCAACCACTGTCACATTTAGGCTAGGAGTCTGCGCGGCAGAGCCGTGTGACCGGTTTTCTGTAGAGCACTGACGATGGCGGCGGCGCTCTCTGCAATTGGCAAGGCGTCGGCGCCAAGGATACCAATCTTGCGGCGCGCGGCGTGTTATGACGACTGGGGTGCATTTGAGCCGCCCCATTTAACCTTCGCCCTCACAGATACGCCATTCGCCTCAGATTTAGCGCCATGCAGACGAGCTTCCACTCGGCTTGCACCTTGTCCAGGCCCCTCATGCTGAACTGACGCAATCCCATCACCGCCTTGATCCAACCATTCGGAGCCTCCACGATCGACTTGCGCCGGCGGTAAGCTGCATCGCCTTGCTCCGTTTTCAATTTCGCCGCAATCGCCGCCGTATGCGGATGGGTCTTGGCATTGACCTTGGCATCTTCACGTCCCTCGCGGCCGAGGGCAACGATGACATCGCCGTGGTGATCGGCGACCTTTGCCAGAACAGCCTCACTACGGAATCCCGCATCCGCCAGCGTCTGGGCCGGCATTTCTCCGGTGTTGGCCTGAACTGCTGCCAGCATGCCCAGCAGCGCCTGACTGTCCGCGGCGCAGTTGGTCAACTCCGCCGCCACGATGATCTGGTGCTCGGCATCGACCGCTGTGTACCCGTTGTAGCTCTGCTCGGAGCCACCACCGGCGTGTTTCATGATCCGGCTGTCCGGATCGGTGAAGCTTTCCTGATCACGGTCATCCGGCACACCAAACTCGCGTTTGTACGAGCCACCGCCCTTGTCCGAGCCATCCGGATGGCGAGGCCGGCGGCCATCGTCTTCGCTGCGCCCCCGGGCCTGGTCCGCTTCACGCTGGCGCGCTTCCAGGCGCGCCTTTGCCGCCTGGATCGCCTCCAGGCGCTTCTCGCGGCGAGAAATCTCGGCAGGAATGTCCAGCTCCGGCTCGTTACGCTCCTGGTCGTCGGTAGCCTTGGCGCGATCAAGCAGCGCCTTGATCTCGCAATGCAATTCGTCCTCGGCCGGCTTCATGCGCTTATAGCTCATCGCCTTGTGGTCGCCATGTTTGGCGGCTTCGTATTCAGGTTCTTTAGAGAGATCCTTTAGATCGCCGTTCCTCACTACTGCCGGGAAGTCTCCCCAGGGAGCACGTTCGGCCTTATGTTCGGTCATGGTTTCAATCCCGGTCAGCGTCCCATATAGCCCCGAAACCTGCCAGGTGGGCCAAGATAGACCAGGCACCATAAGCAATAGGGCTAGGGTTGGTTTTGCTCACCCAACGCCTGAAGGTTCGGGTTCCCTTTCCGCTGCCTCTCTCACCAGGCAAACCAACGAGATCAGCGACATCAACGCCACTGAGAGGCTTACTAAGCCCTTTTCGTTGCCTAATCAGCTCCAACACCTCTTTGATTTCATCGGCGGTTGGAGCCTGCCAATCTTCAGCGAACGGCCTAAGCGTTTCAGGTCTAATCATGCGATAAATCCTCAAATAGCCCCGGTCAATGCCGGGGCTTTTTTATCAATGGGTAACGGTCGCGGCGGCCTCCCGATACGCCTTCAGTTCAATCAAGAGCAAGCCAAGCTCCCGCATCTTCATGCGCGGCATATGAACGGGGCGGCGGGCCGTCAGAGCGTCGCCAATGTGTTTTGCAAGTGATACAATATCCGTATTCATCGCGTTTATCCTCAAATTGACCGGTGAAAGCCCCTGTGATTGGTTGCAGCCATACCAGGGGCACCATTTCTTTTTCTACCTATGCACCTCCTTTAAGAGCCCCGGCCATCACCGGGGCTTTCTGTTGCTAGTCTATTGCGGCCAAGATGGCCTCTTTTTCGTCATGCTCACAAGCCCAATCCCGCAAGCTGTGATACAGCCTTGAAAACCGCTCCTGGTCAGCGCCTTCTGTGTGAAATGACAGATGGCTATAGAGGTAGAGGCAAGCGGTAATCCCGGCAGCATCGGCGCTCATTTGGCCACTAAAGTAGTTCATGGCCTCGATGTTCAGCATTTCATCACGACGCCCAGGAGCCATATAAAAGCCGCCGTTCGACAGCTCCCACATAAGCCAATAAGCCCCGCGATACTCGCGGCAGAGCCCTTTCATTTGCTGGTAAAGCATCGACTCGAAAACCACATAGAAACGGCCTACATAGCGGGGCATTGCAGCCATACGGCGAGGGGTGGCGACCAGGGAGCAGATCAGGGGATTAAGTTCTGTTTGCATCATCGGAGTTCTCCGGTATTGACCGTGGCGGGTGCCCGGCCTTCTGAGATATATAATAGGCCATTTTGGCCTATTGTGTCAAGCGGGTACAATAAAAAATAGGCCAAATCGGCCTACTTTTTTTCTCTCCAACTGAGCCACATTTTATTCAGCTCCAGGCTGCGGGCTGGCCAATCTGGCAGATTCACCGCATGGGCGCGGTAGTTGATCCGAGTATTCAGAGTGCAACGGGGAAAGGGGTTGGCCACCTTGCAGTAACGATAAAACAGACCGACGAGGCGAGCACCGTAACGATCACGCTCCCAGGTCAAAACGTTGTGCATATGCTCGCGGCGTTCGCGTATCCATTCTCGATAGAGTTGGTGAAAGGTGCGGTTAGCTGTGTGGATCATCGGAGTTCTCCGGTATTGACCGTGGCGGGTGCCCGGTCTTCTTAATTAAGATTATAGGCCAAAATGGCCTACTATGGCAAGAAAAAGCGCGCTCTACGTTAAAAAAATCACGTAGTCGCGGGGGATTGCCGCCAAGATTTCGCATAGCGTCGCCTGATTTCGTACGTACGAAATGGGCCACCTGGTCGAGCTGCTGCCGATGCCTGGTGAGTTGGCCACCTGGTTGATTTCCTTCTGGCGTCCAGATCTGAACTTGGCCACCTGGTCGAGCTGCTGCCGGATCTAAAGGTGGAATATTAAGCAGGTAGTGATAGACTGAGATCCAGCATGGCTATACGCCTGCTAACCCCTCAAAAGAAAGCAGCCTCTAGGGCTGCCATCCGTTACGAAATCTCACTCACTTTGAAATAGCCATCTAAACGGCTTTACACCTGGCCGCCTGAAGGGCAACCGCTGAGGCTTCGCCATTAGTAATAGGGGAGGGACTTGTCTCACTGTTTTGTTGAGGTGAAGGCTTGCCCAGGCGATACCATTTAGCCCGGCTCATGCCCATAGCTTCCCAGGGCTTTTGCCTGCTCAATGAGTTGGCTTCATAGGCTTCACGCTCAAGCTGGCCAGCGGCGCGGCGACGTTCTTCATCACGCAGTCTATCGCGCTCTCTGCGGCGCTTCTGAGCCTCGTCAGTGCTGATAATCGTCTTCAGTTGCTCTTGTTCTTGCTGTGAGATCTGGAATAGGTTGATCAGCGTGTCGTTTTTGGGCGTGTATAGCGGTGCAAACGACTTTCCGCCGAACTCGACACGTTCCCCAGCCTCATAGGATTTCGCCTTGCTGTAGAGCGTCATAAGCTCTTTGGAGCGGTAAGACCAACGAGTATCCAGCTCGGAGGAAAGAGCGGCGGCCTCATGGTACATCTGGGCGCTGTTTGTTGCCCCGGAGAGAAGGAGAAAGTTAAGACGCCAGAAAAGATGCCTCATTCGCTCGCCTTCGTTGATTCCACCTCTGAGCTGGCCCAACTTGCGTAGGTCTTCCAGGGGGAACCGCAGAATTCGGAAAAAATCGGGCACTGTTGCAAAGTTAGCG
>NZ_JAEMVM010000041.1:0-2565 GCF_016463925.1 Pseudomonas sp. P20
GGAGGTCCGGCATGAAAGGAGACAAAATCGGGACGTCACAGGCCGTAGAGCCGTATGAACGCACACTCTCCCGCCTAATCGAGCGATATAGGCAGGAGAATGGTTTGGAAAAGGAGCAGCCGCTGACCACTGAAGATGTAATGGTGCTCCAGCAGCAGTATTTGCTCAGCGTCTTGGGCACTGCACTTGCAGAAAAGCACAGCTGGTCCTTGGGCGAGATCGTCGCAATCGACTTCGCGCTCATAAGGCGCTACTCCTGGACGCCCCAGCAGGTGCAGGCGCTGTCTCCTGCTCAAAAATGGCTAGCCATATGCGATGAGCTGGAGCCGCTTCATGTCCCGGAAGAGGCGCGTCGGGTGTGGCGCGATGAGAGGCAGGTGCGGGGACCAGTTCCCATAGATAGTAGGGAGGACGACCTCGAGGTGTGGCGGGAAGCACTTGCCCAGTAGCATCCGTGGGCGAGCTAGAGGTCATTGGAACGATCGCGCTCTCACCCCATTCGTAGTCTGCTGGCGGACTGTTCCAGCTCTCCCAGAGAAGCCGCCCTCTCAGCTCAATGATGAGTTCGTCATGAGCGGCCAGGACGGCTGCACGCTGGGCCGGCAGGTCCAAGGCTTGGCTGGGCTCGTCAAGCGCGAAGGCGAGCGTCTGCCGGCACAGGCCAAGGGCCTGTAGGTAGGGTTGCAGGCCTGCGCTTGGCCAGGCGTCCTCGATTTGCGGGGTTGACCAGCCTTTGTCGGTGAGCGCCTGGCGTAGGGCGTGCTCCAATGCAGTGGCCCGAACGAACGGCCGGGTCGTCCGGCCGAGCCCCGTGAACCAGAGTACGGGGCTCGGCCCTTCGTGGGTCCGCAACTGTGTGACGGCGCTTTGCAGTGCCTTCAAGACAGAGTAAGCATTCGTCTGAGCGACTTGTCGCTCGAGCTGGCGCTGCCTGAGCCAGGTCGCATCGATACCCAGGAAGGAAAAGGTGTACTGCAACTGCTTGAAGAGGTCCTCCATCAGGAGGACGAGGTTCTCATGTGAGAGCCCGAAGCGTTCGTAGTAGGGGAGTCGCTCCAAATGAGCCTTCAGGAAGGCTTTTGCCTGCTCTTCGGGTTCGGCCATGAGGGACTCGATTAGTGCATAGGACAGGTCTTGGCGCCAGTCTGGATTCTGGGCGCAAGCCTCGGGAGGATTGGTCGTGGTCTGCTGGTCACGCATGACTAGACTCCTTGCCGGCTCCCGCCGGCGAGAGATCGGAAGTTCAATAGATGAGATGAAAAATGAGGTTGCAGGACCGGTAGCGCTGAAGGCGTGACGGTCGCTGCTAGAAGGGAGCCGGACACATCCGGTGGTAAGGTTGGCGTCGCCAAACAAACCCACCCAGACCACAGGAGGTCCGGCATGAAGAACGAATACCGCTTTGGATACGACGAGATGCTTATCCAGATCCAGGCATGCGTTCCTGACTCACAAAAGGGGGACGGATTGCCTATGACGATGGCCAGAGCGCAATGGATAAGCCAAGTCTTTGTGCTGTGTACCCTTGGTAACTCACTGGCACGTGACAAAGGCTGGAGGCTATGGGGAATGGATGCCATTGAGTATGCGCTCATGCGTCGCTACTCCTGGCCACTGGAAACCATTCGGGAGATGCCAATTCGGGATAGGTGGCTAGCACTGCATGAAGAACTGGCGGATTTGCAATGGGATGAAGAGGCTCAGCAGGTATGGCTAGCGAAGATCGAACCAGTGCTGCCAGGCGCACCGGGGACGGACTACGACGTCTGGCGTTCGGATGCGCCAGGATTTCAATTACCCCAAGCTCCTGGCTATCTAGTGGTCCGGTAACGAATGCTTCGGGTCTCGAGCGCTTATCGGGCCAAATCTGTTCGGGGTCGATCCTGACCACCGTGGAAAAGCGATAGCCGTGCTCCTGCCAGTGCAAGACTGCCCCGCACCGGTGACTAATCAATCCCTCCTGCTCGAGCCGCTGAGCCACCCAGCTTGGGCGTAGCCCTCCGTATGGTATGTCCTCACGGCTGTTAAGAATGTACTCGATGACACCGTGGATGAGGGCAGCGCTGGGAACAAGTAGGCAGGCATCCAATAGCCAGGCATTGGCGGCGGACCCGTCATACACTCGTCCGTGGTGGCAGAAGTTCTGCAAGGCTTGTATCCATTCGGCGCTCGCTATCGAAAGGAGATTGTTAGCGGGCTGCTGGTCACGCATGACTAGACTCCTTGCCGGCTCCCGCCGGCGAGAGATCGGAAGTTCAATGAAGGGGCTCATGCAAGAGCTCCCTGCCAAGTTGGTGCAAGGTCGGCGAAGCGGGTCTGGTTGGCGATGAAGGCGGCGCGGACGGTGCCGATCGGGCCGTTGCGGTACTTGCCGATGATGATTTCGGCGATGCCCTTGGCCTCGGTGTTGGGGTGGTAGACCTCGTCGCGGTACACGAACATGATCACGTCCGCGTCCTGCTCGATTGCGCCGCTCTCACGCAGGTCTGCGTTGTTCGGTCGCTTGTTCGGCCGGTTCTCCAGGCTGCGATTGAGCTGGGACAGGGCCACGACGGGGCAATCCAT
>NZ_JAEMVM010000042.1:0-723 GCF_016463925.1 Pseudomonas sp. P20
TGCCGGCGTGCGTGTGATGAGCAGTGAGTGTCACCTTCTCCTCCTTCGGCACTGAGACGGCGGGGATGTCCTGTTTCTTGGCGGGGGTGCTCATGAGGTTCTCCCGATAGCGTGTTGGGTGTGATAGAGGTCGGCCCAGATCAAAACGGACGTGTCATAGTCCACGGCTTGTCCCTGGATGAGTTGACAGTCACGGGCTCCCACCAGACCAGGCGGCACCCAGCCGATCAGGGCATCCCGCACCTGTCCCAGTACTGGACGTAGATCGTCCATCGCGTTCTTGCCCTTGTTGTCCCGGTAGTTGCGGGTTGCGACCACAACACCGAATCGCACCTGGACCATCTGCCGGGTCGCTGCGCCGGGTGCTCCGGACGAGCGCGGCATCGGCGTTTCTTCGGCGAGGATCACGTAGGCGGTCGGTGTCCGGAAGTCGCGGACCGCCTTGATGGCAGCAAAGTCCGCCGCACCGCCGACACTCTCCAAGACAGCTACCTGATCCTTCAGGCGCTCGATGATCAGGTTGTGATCGAATGGAGCGCTGGACATGTCAGAAGTCCTTCAACTGATCGAGGCTGAATGTTCGGCCCGGAGTCACCACCTGGGGAGCCCCGCTGGTGGAGTTGGCCACCGGGTCGTCCTGCCCCAGGGAGAACCGGCCCTCGGCGGTGAGCTGCAGAAATTTCAGGGCGTCCCGGTAGTCCCGAACGATCGGGTCTTTCTCCG
>NZ_JAEMVM010000043.1:0-723 GCF_016463925.1 Pseudomonas sp. P20
CGGAGAAAGACCCGATCGTTCGTGACTACCGGGACGCCCTGAAATTTCTGCAGCTCACCGCCGAGGGCAAGTTCTCCCTGGGGCAGGACGACCCGGTGGCCAACTCCACCAGCGGGGCTCCCCAGGTGGTGACTCCGGGCCGAACTTTCAGCCTCGATCAGTTGAAGGACTTCTGACATGTCCAGCGCTCCATTCGATCACAACCTGATCATTGAGCGCCTGAAGGATCAGGTAGCTGTCTTGGCGAGTGTCGGCGGTGCGGCGGACTTTGCTGCCATCAAGGCAGTCCGCGATTTCCGGACACCGACCGCCTACGTGATCCTCGCCGAAGAAACGCCGATGCCGCGCTCGTCCGGAGCACCCGGCGCAGCGACCCGGCAGATGGTCCAGGTGCGATTCGGTGTTGTGGTTGCAACCCGCAACTACCGGGACAACAAGGGCAAGAACGCGATGGACGATCTACGCCCGGTACTAGGACAGGTGCGAGATGCCCTGATCGGCTGGGTGCCGCCTGGTCTGGCGGGCGCCCGTGACTGTCAACTCATCCAGGGGCAGCCCGTGGACTATGACACGTCCGTTTTGATCTGGACCGACCTCTATCAGACCCAACACGCAATCGGGAGAACCTCATGAGCACCCCCGCCAAGAAACAGGACATCCCCGCCGTCTCAGTGCCGAAGGAGGAGAAGGTGACACTCACCGCTCATCACACGCACGCCGGCA
>NZ_JAEMVM010000044.1:0-3992 GCF_016463925.1 Pseudomonas sp. P20
TGGCATTATGTGTTCAGAAGGCCGGTTTATCAAGCTGCGCCGGGGTTTACTGGCCTATGGAGGTTATTTGACCGCGACCACCGCGTCCTCGGGGATGGGCGCAGGGAGCACAATGGCAGTGGCTCCTAGGCGGCGCGTGACTAACTGGCCGTTGCGCCTGACGCCAACCAGGTCGGATTCCGTACCGGCATCCACGGCCGCCGCCAGCCCTGCCGGCGGCGAGGCGATGAAGGCGTAGCTGGTGCCGGCGGCGATGTAGCCCTGAAGCCGCGCTGGCTTGCGGAACCAGGCCGGTAAACCAAGAGCGGAGTCCGCCGGCGAACCGGTGAAACCGGGGTTGGCGTGTGCGTACTCCGCCAGCCTGGAGCGGTAGAGCAGCAAGCTCCTGGCCAGGGTGTCGACCTCGGCCAGTTCGGCGCTCGAGGTCGCGTGGTCGCTTTGTACACTCAGCCAGGTTCCGGTGAGCAGGGCGAGCAATAGGGCAATCCAGAGCAGCGGCATGATATCTGGACGACTCCCTAGTTGAGGTAGGTTGCCGTCACACGCATGCCGGCGGAGTTACCGAATCCTGCGAGCACAACGGTGCTGTATAGGCAGAACCGGTGTCCGGCTTTCACCATGGCGGAGATCGAGGCGTCTTCAACTACGTCAGCGTTTCGCCCAGCGGTGGAGCGCGCTTGACCGACGATCACGCCATCGACTTCCAGGCGCAGAACTCCGGGGCCGGAGCCATTGATCAGCGCGTCCCTGGAGACCGCTTGGCAGTGGGTGCGGGGTCGGTTATCGGCGGGATACTGTGCCAGCACCACAGGGGTGGCGATATTCACGCCACTGGGCCGTTTCCACAGCCCATCGGTGCAGAATAGGGGGCCGCTGTTGTCTCTGCCTACCAGGCCATTGGGGGAGCATCCTGCATTTTCTGCCGCCAAACCATTGATCTGAAGGTACTCGCCGACGGTCGTTCTACCTTCGGAGCTGAGCTTTCCCCCTCTCAATTCTCCGCCGGTATAAACGCCCTTGTTCATCCACGACCTGACCCACGTGCTGTCACTCATATACCAGCCACCGTCCCACCGTTCGTTGTACCAGCCGGAGTTACCGCGGGTCCTGAACCAGCCACCCGTGTACGTCTCGCCAGAGATATCGGCGGTTCCTGCCTTCACTGTGCCAGTGGCAGTCATGTTGCGTGCGCTGACGTCAGCGTTGGTGGTGATGTTCCCGGAGGCCGTTATCGCCCCGGCTGCGGCGATATTGTTGCCGCCCATATTCAATGCCGTGTTCATCCGGTTGAGCTCGGGATGACCCGGGACGGCATTGCGGTAGAGGTACTCGTTGGCGATGGCGCCGTCCTGGAAGAACAGCGCCGTCGCCAGGTGTCCAGCACCGGGAGCGCTACCGAAATTGCTTAACGCCACCTGCCAGGCGGCGCCCTGAGCAATGCCGGTATTGGTTTTCGAGATGTAGCCACCCTGGGCGCCCATGAGCTGGGCGATCCGGCGGATCGAGAGTTCGGAAGCCGCCTGCCCACCCGTGGTCACGATCAGCGTTTCGAGCTGGTTGGCCGCCGGCTTGCGGGCCAGGACCTGGTATTGCTGGCCGTAGATGTTGGTGTCGCGGAAGCCTGCGGGCAGGTAACGGGTGTTGCGCAGCATCGGGACGGTGATCACCGCCGGGGCCGTGGCGCCGGCGCTGGCCAGAACCGTGCTGAAGTTGTCCTTCAGGTACTTCTCCGCTGCCTTGGCCACCTGCTGTTGCTGCTGGGCCGCGTGCTGTTCATTCAGGTCGTCTAGATAGCTCATCAAGACTGAGATGCCACCGGTAGTCGCGATTGCGATCACGACCAGGGCGATCATCAATTCGATCGAGATAAAGCCGCGGTTGAGCTTGGTGTTATTCATAGGTTGGCTCCCACAGGCTTCTGCGAGCCTGGCGATTCACGTCGTCCTCAAGCAGGTGAATCTGCTGCCGGCGGATCTTGTCTCGCATGGCGACGGAATCCACACTGGTGAAGAGCAACGGTTCCGCGTGCAGCCGTCGAGCGGCGCCATCACTTACCAGTTCCTGGCAGATCACCGCCTGAATGCCCTCGGCGACCACATCGTAAGCATTGGATGCGAGCGGTTTGGCCAGGGTGATCAGCCGTTCGATGGCTTGGGGGCAGTTTTTCGCGTGGATGGTCGAGATGACCAGGTTGCCGTTCAGCGAAGCTTTGCAAGCCTGATAAGCGGTGTCTTCGTCGCGGATTTCGCCAATCAGCACCAGGTCGGCTCCGGTACGCAGCGTGCGCAACAGGGCTTCGCTGTAGCCTCCCGAGCGTCGCGAGGTCCTGACCTGGATACAGCGGCCGAGTCCATGCTGGCCGCTGAGATTGGTTTCCTGCGGATCTTCGACGGTGAAGCCCACCCCGCCCAGGGTTTGCAGTCGGGCGAGGATCAGAGAGGCGGCAGAGGAGGTTTTTCCGGTCGCCATATCGCCACAGAACAGGACCAGGCCCTGCAACTGCGGATCCATCAGGGCGGAGACCACTTCGCTCGGATAGCCGATGTCTTCGAAGCTTCTGACTTGGGCCGTCGACCGGCGCAGCACGAAGACACTCCCGCCGTTGAAAGCATCTTCCAGTTGGGTAACGCGCAGTAGCACGCCGTCGACGACGATGGCGAACTCAGGATCCTGCAGCTCCTCCAGCGTTTGCCGGCAGATCTGTAGCAGTTCCTGGGCGTGCGACTCCCACTCGCGAGGCACTTCGACTCGGCGCGCGCCGGAGCCGGCCAGGCCTTTCACGTCGGCGAAGCCTTCACCGAGGTAGAGGTCGACGAACTGAGCCTGGACGATCGGGTTCACACTCACGAACTATAGGTCCAGGTAATGCTGTTGCTGTCGCTGCTGCAGGCCGTGGTCGCCGCTGCGCTGGTGACTTCGCCGGTGATCGCGGTACCGCTGTTGATCTTGGTCTGCTCGAAGGTGTTCTTCGCGATCTTGGTACTTAGGGTGATGCAGGCGTCCTTGGGCAACTTGCTGGTGGTGATCGAGAAGCCCATGCCGGTGGACGAGACAGTGACCGATCCGCCGTAGACGTTGTAGACGACGCCGGAGGAGACACTCATGTTCTTCGGCACGCCGTTGATTGCGATCAGGCTCGGGATCAGGTTGGTGCCGCTGGAGCCGTAGCCCGAAGAGGTCTTCAGGGCCCGCGCGTTAGCCGCGATAACGCTGATGTTGCGCTGTTCCTCGTTGGCGTTGGACGAACTGAACATTCCAGCCGCTGCGGCCAGGCCCAGGCCGACCCCGATGGCGATGATGATCAGCACGATGATCATCTCGATGGAAACGAAACCGCCCTGCGTCGGACGGGAAGTGCGTTGCGTAGTGCTCATGGAGCGCTCCTTGGTGAGGTTTCAGTGGTTCATGGATTGGATGAGCTGCTGTGCCTGGTAGGCGCCGAGCAGGACCAGGATCATCAGCGCGCCGATGAAGATCAGGGCGAAGTTCTTCACCAGCCCGGCGGCCAGCTCGATCTGCTTGAGGCTGGTCTCCTGCCAGCGGCGGCTGAACTTGACCAGCGCTTCGGAGAAGCCTCCCCGGTTGGCGAGGATGCACAGGTACTGGATGGCCTGTCGGTCGGGGAAATCGTGACCGGCGCTGCGAAGGGCGACTCCCAGGTTCTGGCCCAGGCCCACGCCGTAGCGGGCAGCTTCCAAGCGCTGCTTCAGCCAGGGCGGGGAGATCTTGATCATGCTGGCCAGGCTGTCGTAGGGGCGTATGCCGGCGTTGAGCATGACCGCCATGTTCAGCAGGAAGGTGGTGCCCTGGAGCATGCGGTAGATGGACCAGGGCGGCAGCATCCGGTCCAGCCAGACCCGGCCTTTCCAGCGGTAGGTCGGCAACGTGACGATGACCACCACCGTGAGGGTGATGACGGCGACCAGAACGTAGATACCAGGTCCTGTGACGAAGCTGGCAATGGCGTTGAGCGTGGCGAGCGGGCCGGTCCA
>NZ_JAEMVM010000045.1:0-600 GCF_016463925.1 Pseudomonas sp. P20
GCGTGGCGAGCGGGCCGGTCCACGTGACTGGGTCGGAGAGCCTGGCCAGGCTGGGGACCATGCGATAGGCCACGATGCACAGCAGGAACACCATCATGGCGGACAGCGCCGAGGGATAGAGCAGCGCCTGCCAGATGGTGGCGCGGATCCTGGCCTGGGCCTCGACCAGGGAGACGGCATCGCCCATGGCCTGAACCAGGTTGCCGCTCATCTCGCCGGCCTCGATCAGCGCTCGCTCCTGGGCGGGCAGATAGAGCGCCATGGCGGTGGCCAGACGCTTGCCGTTGGACAGCCCCATCAGCGCTTCGCGACTGGCGATGGCCACCGGATGAAACGGATGCTGTCCCTCATGAGCGAAGATCTTGTGTACCTCTGCCACAGCGTCCTTCAGCGGGACCCCGTTTTCGAGCAGGGTGGACATGCTTTCGTAGAACTGCAGGCGTTCCTTGCGGCCGAACTGCTTGCTGTAGAAGGCGAACTGCAACTGCTCCCAGAAGCCCCCCATCAGCACGCCTCCTGCGAGTAGAAGCTGTCGTCGAGCAGATGCTCATCGAAGTCGAGTGGCCCAATGAAATCCTCGACCATCTGCGGGTCGAACAT
>NZ_JAEMVM010000046.1:0-280 GCF_016463925.1 Pseudomonas sp. P20
GCGTGGCGAGCGGGCCGGTCCAGGTGACTGGGTCGGAGAGCCTGGCCAGGCTGGGGACCATGCGATAGGCCACGATGCACAGCAGGAACACCATCATGGCGGACAGCGCCGAGGGGTAGAGCAGCGCCTGCCAGATGGTGGCGCGGATCCTGGCCTGGGCCTCGACCAGGGAGACGGCATCGCCCATGGCCTGAACCAGGTTGCCGCTCATCTCGCCGGCCTCGATCAGCGCTCGCTCCTGGGCGGGGAGATAGAGCACCATGGCGGTGGCCAGACGCTT
>NZ_JAEMVM010000047.1:0-2799 GCF_016463925.1 Pseudomonas sp. P20
CTCGGCCGGCTGCTCAGGGCCTGGATCTTCCGCCCCGACTTCGGGAAGCGGATCATGTAGGTCAGGATCTCTTCCTTCTTCCCTTCGTCCCAGAAGGTCTGCTCGTAGACGTCAGCCTCGGCCAGCTCGTTGAAGGCGCGGGCGAACAACGCGCAGGCGGCGATGTACTCCAGCGCCATCTCCTGCTTGCTGCCGACGTAGAAGGTGTTGCAGCCACCTCGGCGCCGCGGCTTGGCGGCATTGATCACGTTGCGCCCGGCTTCGGCCCAGGTCAGGCCGGTGCGGCGAGACTTCTCCGCGATCATGATCGGACTCTCGTCCTCGAACCAGCGCTGCTGGTAGCCCAGGAAGACGGCGTCGTTGGATGGAATCGCCTCGGATATCTCCTGCGGCACATCGACGCCATGCAACGCCATCTCCTCGGCCAGGTCGATCTTGCGCGGCGCGCTGGTGGCCTTGAGCTTGGAGCCCAGGCTATCGGACGTTGCGTGCATGGCCATGTCAGGCTTTCCCCAGCAGGATGTCGCGGATACGTTGTTCGAGCTGCTCGCTCATGCCATCGCTGCCACGCATCTCTTCCAGGCGCTGCTCCTGTTCCTGGAGCTGTTTCTCGCGGCCCCGCTGCTCAGCCTCTGCCTGGAACTTCTTCAGCGTGACGCTGGAGCGCGTCAGCGTCGCGATGTTCTTGGCCGCAGACGCCAGCAGTCCGACACGATCGGCCGGGTCCATCTCTTCATCACCAGCCTCCTGCAGGGAGATGATCGACTCGAACAGCTCGGACTGGATCATCGCCGTCAGCGCTTCGCTGCGTGCGTCCAGGTCGTCGCCGGCCTGGGCACGGATCAGCTTGGCCGCCTCGGTGCTGGCACGAATTGCCGCCAGCCGTCGCTCCAGCTTCTGGCCGTAGCGATGCACGGCCGCACGGCTGGGCAGCTCGCCGGCCTCGGCCTGGCTCGGGAACTGCGCCTGCAGGTCCGCGATCAGCTCGTCCAGGGTCATCCGGCCATCGGCCAGGCGCCCCTCGATGTAGGCCCGGACTTGATCCGGTAGCCGGGAGATCGATGATTTCCGCCCCATGGTCGTCACCAGTACTTCTTGGGGCGGGCGATGCCGGGTTCGCAGTCGATGGTGTACTCGGCGACGTCGGTGCCGTACCGGGTCAAATCGGCGAACCACTTGCCAGACGGTTCCTTGACCAGGGTCACCAGGTCACGGTCGGCCAAGTAGTCCAGCTCTCGACGGATCTCCAGCGGTGTGGCGTCGGGGTACTCACTCTGTGCAACCGAGAGGACCGGCCCCTCGTAGGCGCCCACCGGCCGAGCATTGTTCAGGGTCAGCAGAATCAGCCAGCGCAGGGATTCCCGGCGAATCTTGGCCATATCAGTTTGCATGGTTTGCTCCTACCAAGCCGCGCAGCTGCGCGTTTTCCAGTTTCGTGGCCAGGCTGTCGAGCTTCATCTCGATCACGCTCTGGCCGCGGATGTAGTCGTCGCGAAGCACGTACTGGAACGGAAGCTCGGCCTTCAGGCTCATCAGCTCTCGCTCAACGCGCTGCCACTGGTTGGTTTCTTCCCGCGCGGCCTGCTCGATGGCGTCCAGCCGGTAGGAGAGTTGCTCATGGTTCGCCAGGCGTGCCTGGTCTTGGCTTGCGAACCTCGCATCCAGGCTCTTCTGGATCTGGTTGAGCAGCAGCTTGCCGCCGCCCGCGCAGGCCCCGAGGAAGGTCAGCAGCAGAGTGATCAACTGCCACAGTTCCAGCTCGACCTTCATTCCCTATTCCCCTTGTTCCAGTAGTGCGTTGAGCTGAGCGAGATTGCGAAGAGACCAGGCCCCGTAGTCCTGGGCAAAGGCCAGGATGTCCGCCGGAGTGACGCCGCTTTCCAGTAGCTCGGCGTCAGAACCGGCGGCGGGCCAGGTCGCTGTTTGAGTGCCGGGGGAAGCGGTGCGCGCTCCTGTGGCGGGCAAACCGGCGCCGAGGGCGGTGTTGAAGTCGCGCACCCAGCCGCGAGTGAAGACACAGCGAGGGATAGCAGTAGGCGCAGCACCAGGTGCCGCTCGGTAGGCGGTCGATACATGGGCAATTCGCTCCTGGAGTTGGTGTCGGGTGTCGGTCAGTTGCTGCTGTACTTGCAGCAGTTGTTCCTCGGCCTGGTTGGCGCGCGCGACCTGCTGCTTGTACTGGACCAGGCTGTCCTGAAGGGCCTGGGCGCGTTCGTTGGTGTGCCGCAGCTGCAGGTTGAGCAGCGCAGCGTCACCCTCGGCGCGGCCGGTGGCGTACCCACGGTCGTAGCTTGCGGAGCCGTGGATTACCACGGCTGCGCCGCACAGCACTGCGCTCAGCACGAGCCAGAACGTGCTGGTGCGCAGGAGGCTAAGGACGGCCATGGTTCCTCCGCTTGTACTTGCGTGCCTTACGTTTCGCCCGAGCCACCCCCGACTTTCCGTGTCTCTCCCGAGGGAGCGGCGAATAGTGGAACTCTGGCCGGGCCAGCCAGTTGCGGGATGTGGCGCCGAGGGTGATCGAGCCCACCAGGCCAACGGCCAGGCAGCTCATGAGCAGGCGTTTCATAGCTGATACCTCTGGCCGCACACACCGTCGCCCCACTGCAGATAGATCCGCTCGTAGCGCAGCAGGATGAGGCGCGGGTAGTTGCGGTTCTCGCGGAAGTTGGCGGCCGAGCGCCCGGCGTTGAAGCGCTCGACGGAGTCGAACCAGGCCAGCTGGTCGGCGCCGGATGCCGAGGCCAGCCTACGGTCGCGATTTACCCACCCCTGGCCGCCGTTGTAAGCGGACAGTAC
>NZ_JAEMVM010000048.1:0-18091 GCF_016463925.1 Pseudomonas sp. P20
CGGCGAAGCACAGTCATGTCGGTCCCGCTCATGCATCGACCAGCTTCAACGCCTGGGATTCGACACCGTTCGATGACCGGTATGTCCTGCGCGACGAAGCCACGCTGGAGCCGTTACCCAATATCGCCGTTGAAGTGATACGAGGCGATGGTGGTGTGGTGAAACTGATGACCGACAGCCAGGGCCGTTTACCCAAGCAACAACACCTGGCCATGGACCCGGTGCAGATACGCATCCTGGGCAAGGGCAGTCACAACAGCGACACGGAGTCCAACACATGAGCAGCGAACCGCTCGAGCCGAATCAGGATGTGATCATCCCTCGCTCTCGCGACAGTCTGGGACGGCCTGTCTACAAGGCGCAGTTGACCCGTACCGACAACCAGAGCGAAAAGGTGGCACTGATTCGGCAGACCGCTCCCCTGCCGGTGATCTTCATTCCGGGGATCATGGGAACCAACCTGCGCAACAAGGCAGATAAAAGCGAGGTCTGGAGGCCGCCGAATGGTCTGTGGCCCATGGATGACCTGTTTGCCTCCATCGGTGCGTTGTGGACTTGGGCCTGGAGGGGTCCAAAGGCCCGTCAGGAGCTCCTGAAGGCTGAGCAAGTAGAAGTCGATGACCAGGGTACGATCGATGTCGGTCAATCTGGTTTGTCCGAAGAAGCTGCCCGCCTGCGCGGCTGGGGCAAGGTCATGCGCAGTGCGTATAACCCCGTCATGGGATTAATGGAGAGGCGACTGGATAACATCGTCAGCCGGCGGGAACTCCAGGCATGGTGGAATGACGAAGCCCTCTCTCCTCCTGGAGATCAGGGTGAGGAGCAGGGAAAGGTTGGGCCGATCGATGAAGAGGAATTGCTCAGGGCCAGCCGATACCAGTTCGATGTCTGGTGCGCCGGCTATAACTGGCTACAGTCCAACCGGCAGTCGGCGCTGGATGTACGCGACTATATCGAGAATACCGTGTTGCCTTTCTACCAAAAGGAGTGCGGTCTCGATCCCGAGCAGATGAGACGTATGAGGGTCATTCTGGTCACCCATTCGATGGGAGGGCTGGTGGCTCGCGCCCTGACGCAGTTGCACGGCTATGAGCGCGTATTGGGGGTGGTGCATGGCGTACAACCTGCGACAGGTTCCTCGACCATCTACCATCATATGCGCTGTGGCTATGAAGGTATCGCACAGGTCGTGCTGGGGCGAAATGCCGGTGAAGTGACAGCCATTGTCGCCAATTCGGCCGGCGCGCTGGAATTGGCCCCTAGCGCGGAATACCGGGAAGGGCGTCCCTGGCTGTTTCTATGCGACGCGCAGGGGCAGGTGCTCAAGGATATCGATGGAAAGCCTCGGGCTTATCCGCAGAATCAGGACCCTTATGAAGAGATATACAAGAACACTACGTGGTATGGATTGGTGCCTGAGCAAAATTCACAATATCTGGACATGTCAGACAAAAAAGAAGGTTTAAGAGTTGGCCCCCGTGATAACTTTGAAGACTTGATAGATAGCATTGCTAATTTTCATGGTGAATTGTCAGCAGCAGGATATCACTCAGAGACCTATGCCCATTACGGAGCTGACGATAGCCGCCATAGTTGGCGCGACCTGATCTGGAAGGGTGACCCTACCCCTCTGGAGACCCCCGGTGCCACACTCAACGACGATGAGAACGGCACTTACAACAGTTGGTTCCGCCGGGGCTTGCCCACCATAGTGCAGGGTCCGCTGGAGACGGGAAATCCTCTGGACGCTTCCGGTAGCGGAGGTGACGAAACGGTACCGACCGACTCCGGCCAGGCGCCTGCCCTGGCGGGCGTCAAGGCCAGCTTTCGGCATGGCAGCAAGGGCAAGGGACAGGCCAATACCAAACGGGGCTATGAGCACCAGGAGAGTTACAACGATGCTCGTGCTCAATGGGCAGCGCTATATGGGGTGATCAAAATCACCCAGTTGGCGGATTGGCATCCTAATGACAAAGGAGGGACATGATGCATCCCCGTCGGTTGCTTGCTGTACTTGGAGTGGTGGTCTTGACCAGCATGACCAGTTGCACTTCGTTTTCTTCTTCTCGGAGCTCTTCCATGGACAAGACCGGATGGATTACTCATTGCTTTGGTCGCTTTCTGATTGATCTGCCACCTGACGCGGTAATCAATGCCGGATACTACCTATGGGGAGACAGAATTGAGTACTTAGATGATAAACCTACCGAACTGGCAGCCAGGGTTGATCGTCTTGAACAAGAGTGGAGGACTCAGAGACATAAATCCAAAGGTAACATGTTTCTTCGTAAAATTGACTTTGGCAATGAATCAGTAGGTTTATTGTCTTGGTCTTCAGAGGTTGCCTCTAAAACCTATTTATTGGATACCTATGTTACATCTAAGCCTACGTGGCATGCCTATCGTTGGAAAGGGAAAGTTTCGGTAGACAGAGAGCAACATGCTGTGGAGATATCTAGGGCTTTAGCTCGAAATCTACGTTCTCGCGCGCCAAAAGAAATCCCCAGCGAGCCGGGCTTTTGCATCGACCACGCTTATATTGCAGGGGATAGTTTTCAAGTGGAGAGGTTTGGAGTGGGAGTCACTTTCCCTGAGCACCCCGGCGCGCGCTTTGAATTCCGCTCCTCCACGGGAGCTGAGCTAAACAGCCTTCTTGAGCGAGTCGACGGCTTCGTGCAAAACATGCTCTCCACGTTTGCAGGTATGGAAACATTAAGAAAAGGAAAGCATCCTGTCGGGAGCCTTCCCGGAGAGGAGTATCTGGTTGCGGGAAGCGATAAGGGGCAGCGCGGCTATACCTTCATGTGGGAGGTTCAAGGCAAGGAGGAATCGCTAACCGAGCCCAATCTTACTGCGGGACTGGCGGTACTGGAACGCAGCAATGAAAACGGTAAACCACCGCCCCCTGCCTTCAAATCGGATAAAGAAGCATTGGAACTGTGGGACACCATTGTCGATTCGATTCGCGTGCGCCCGACGTCTTCATCGCCACGTGGCGGAAATGCCGGTCCTTCCCCTGCTCCGAAACCCGCTACGCCTGGCGGCCAAACGCTCGGTGATCACTATGTCTATGAGGAATTCCTCTCCAGCCTGAAGCCAAAAGACAGCTGGCTGGACGACCTATAGGAGCAACCCGCGATGGACATCATTCGCCTTGGCGACACCACCAGCCATGGAGGCACGGTGATTGAGGCGTTCGGCCAGACCGACCTCAACGGCAAGCCGATGGCCGGTGTAGGCCACCAAGTGGTTTGTCCCTTGTGCAAGGGAACCTTCCCCATTACCGAAGGTAGCGCCCTGCTGGATGTGAATGGGGTCCCGGTCGCGCTACATGGGATGAAAACAGCTTGTGGTGCCAGCCTGATTGCCAGTGGCCCGTTGGGCGCTGCCGAAAACTGAAAAAGGGGGACGTTCGATATGCCGAACGACTTCGGCGACCTCCTTCGTGCCTCTCCTGTAGAACGCTCAGGAAAACTCCGCCGGCTTCTTGTCCAGCCTGACCTGCCCCGAGCCTTGGCACCTTGGCCAGTCTGCCGTTGTGCACTCCAGCAAGCGCTGGCGGCATTCTCTTTGCTCGTTGAGCGTCTCCATTGCCGCCAGGATCTACTGGCGCTCAGATAGCCGGTTGCTCTCGCGCACGTCGCTGCTTGTAGTCGCCAATGCAAGCAGGCGTTCCGCAAAGACCCATGGCTGATCCCGGGCGACAGGGTTCAAGGCCTTGCTGCACCGGGCTTGCGCTCACTGAGGTAGGGGTCGCTGAAAACTCCCAGCGGCTAGAGCACGTCGGCTATCCGACCAATGTCGTACACCGCCGGGCGTCCCGGGGGTAGCCGGCGCCAGTTCTATGGATACAGTGGAAGCAGCTCTGGAAAGCCTGTAGTAGACCGATTGGTCAACTACAAAAAATTACTTTGTATACAAAAAATCGATTGAATCGAGCACACAACGGGGATATAAAACACCCCACCGCATCGCCCTGAAGCCTGGGGTGGATGTTCGGCCAGAAATACCCGGCCGCCGGAACCTGCCTTTTCCGGTGTCCGCCTGCGACTGACAACAATAAAAACGCCTGAGGTGTTGCATGTCCGTGGTAACTGATCGCCGCATCCCCGACTCGCCCGTAGACCAGCGCCTGCCGCTGACGCAGCTGCTGCTGGTGGGCTTCCAGCATGTGCTGCTGATGTACGGTGGCGCCGTCGCCGTGCCTCTGATCGTCGGCCAGGCGGCCGGCCTCTCGCGCGAGGAAATTGCCTTCCTGATCAACGCCGACCTGCTGGTCGCCGGCATCGCCACCCTGGTCCAGTCGCTGGGCATCGGCCCGATGGGCATCCGCATGCCGGTGATGATGGGCGCCAGCTTCGCCGCCGTCGGCAGCATGGTGGCGATGGCCGGGATGCCCGGCGTGGGCATCACCGGGATCTTCGGCGCGACCATCGCCGCCGGTTTCTTCGGCATGCTCATCGCCCCCTTCATGTCGCGCATCGTGCGTTTCTTCCCACCGCTGGTGACCGGCACGGTGATCACCTCGATCGGCATGTGCCTGTTCCCGGTGGCGATCAACTGGGCCGGCGGCGGCAAGGGCGCGGAAGACTTCGGCTCCCTGCACTTCCTGTTCCTCTCCAGCCTGGTGCTCTGTACCATCCTCCTGATCAACCGCTTCATGCGCGGTTTCTGGGTCAACATCTCGGTGCTGATGGGCATGGGCCTGGGCTACGCGATCGCCGGCGGCATGGGCATGGTCGACCTCGGCGGTCTGGCCGAGCGCCCCTGGTTCGACATCGTCACCCCGCTGCACTTCGGTGCGCCGACCTTCGACCTGGCGCCAATCCTGTCGATGTGCCTGGTGGTAGTGATCATCTTCGTCGAGTCCACCGGCATGTTCCTCGCCCTGGGCAAGATCACCGGCCGCGAGATCACCCCGACCGAACTGCGCCGCGGCCTGCTCTGCGACGCCGGCGCCTCGTTCTTCGCCGGTTTCCTGAACACCTTCACCCATTCCTCGTTCGCCCAGAACATCGGCCTGGTGCAGATGACCGGGGTGCGCAGCCGCTACGTCACGGTGGCCGCCGCCGGTTTCCTGATCCTCCTCAGCATGCTGCCCAAGGCCGCCTTCCTGGTCGCCTCGATCCCGCCGGCGGTACTCGGCGGCGCCGGCATCGCCATGTTCGGCATGGTCGCCGCCAGCGGCATCCAGATCCTCCACGAGGCCAACATCACCGACCGCCGCAACCAGTTGCTGGTGGCGGTAAGCATCGGCATGGGCATGGTGCCGGTGGTGCGCCCGGACTTCTTCGCCCGCCTGCCGGTCTGGATGGAGCCGATCACCCATAGCGGCATCGCCATGACCGCGATCTGGGCGGTGGTGCTGAACCTGCTGTTCAACATCCTCAGCCGCAACGACCGCAGCCACTTGTGCGGCAGCCACGCGCCGGCGCCCAAGCACTCCTGACTCCCTGGCGGACCGGCGACACTCCCGGTCCGCCCTTCCCTCGGGCCGGACTTCGTCCGGCTTCTTTTTTTCCGCTCGCGGTCCGCACCACTCAGTCCCGCCGAAGGAAAGGCCCCGCCTTGCGCTCCAGCAGATGCAGCAATTCCGCCTGCATGTAGGCGTAGTCGTCCGGGATATCCAGGCAGACCAGGCGCTTGCCTTTCATCGCCGCGGCGTGCCGGCGCAGCAGCGCCTGCCGGTGGCGGCGCTCCATGACGACGACCAGCGTCGCCCACTCCAGTTGCTCCCGCTCCAGGGGCGTCTCGGCGTCCGCCGCCAGCCCGGCGGAATCGGTCTCGACGCCCGGCCAGTCGGCGAACAGCCGTTCGGCGCTGGGACTACGCAGGCGGTTGCGGCTGCAGATGAACAAGACCCGGTGCATGGGAGGCTTTCCTTTGCTGGCGCGGCAGGTAGCATGACTTCTTCGCCGCGTTTCGGCGTTGCGCCGCGTCGCTTTTCCCGGGACGGGGCAGCGACCGGTGCGTGCCGGAACACGGTCACCCGGGTGGCATGGGGGAGGAAGCGGCGGATGGCGCCGTTGGTGCCATCGTCCCAGGAGGATACCGTCAGCCGCCGGTCATGCTCATGAAACGCAGCACCTGGACCTGCTCCTGGGCGTCGAAGTGATGCCGCTCCGGCTTCAGGTTCAGCGCCGCCACCAGTGCCGCGCTCAGGCGCTCGCGGTCGCCGGGATGGCTGCGCAGCAGTTCGCGCAGGTCGAGCGCCCCCTCGTGGCCGAGGCAGAGCACCAGCTTGCCCTCGGCGGTGACGCGCACGCGGTTGCAGTCGCCGCAGAAATTATTGCTGTGAGGTGAGATGAAGCCGATCCGGCTGGGCTCGTCGCCGATCTGGTAATACCGCGACGGCCCGCCGCTGCGCGCCAGGCTCGGGGTCAGCGGCCAGCGGCGCTCGATGATCGCGCGGACTTCGTCGCTGGTGCAGAGAGTCAGTTCGCGACGGTGGCTGGTGATGCTGCCCAGCGGCATTTCCTCGATGAAACTGATGTCCAACTGGTTGGCCAGGGCGTACTCGACCAGGTCGAGGATCTCGTCGTCGTTGCGGCCCTTCTGTACCACGCAGTTCAGCTTGATCCGCTCGAAACCGGCTTCGCGCGCCGCCTGGATGCCGTCCAGCACCTGCTCCAGGCGATCGCTACGGGTGAAGGCGGCGAAGCGTTCGCGCTGCAGCGAGTCGAGGCTGACGTTGAGGCGGCGGACGCCGGCGGCCTTCAGCTCGGCGGCGCGCTCGCGCAGTTGCGAACCGTTGGTGGTGATCGCCAGGTCTTCCAGTTCCGCACGCTGCCCCAGGCGTGCCAGCAGGCCGGTGATGCCCTTGCGCACCAGCGGCTCGCCGCCGGTGATACGAATGCGCCGCACGCCGAGGCCGATGAAGGCGTCGGCCACCGCGTAAAGTTCCTCCAGGCTGAGGACCTGGTCGCGGGGAAGGAACTGCATGTCTTCGCTCATGCAGTAGGTGCAGCGGAAGTCGCAGCGATCCGTCACCGACAGGCGCAGGTAGGTGATGCGACGGCCGAAGGGATCGACCAGACGGGAATCGGACATAGTGACTCGTTCTGTTCCGGGGGCTCGCCCGGCGCTCGGTGGGTGAGTGCGAGCGGGCGACTCGATACCCCTAACGAATACTCCAAATACCGGAAAATGTATAGGGCAAATGAACCGGCGGGTCAGGATTTCCCGGGCCTCCGCCTCGCTCGCACCTTGCTTGAGGGGCGCTCCGGGCGGGTGCTACCATCCTCGGCTTCCTGCCGCCGTTGCAGCAATGAAGAACAAGGACTGATGACCAGCATCCGCGAGCGCAACAAGCGCCTGATCCTCCGCGCCGCCAGCGAGGAATTCGCCGACAAGGGCTTCGCGGCGACCAAGACCAGCGACATCGCCGCCCGCGCCGGCCTGCCCAAGCCCAACGTCTACTACTACTTCCAGTCCAAGGAAAACCTCTATCGCTGCGTGCTGGAAAGCATCGTCGAGCCGCTGCTGCAAGCGTCGGCGCCGTTCCGCGTGGAAGACGACCCGCTGCTCGCCCTGCCCGCCTACATCCGCTCGAAGATCCGCATCTCCCGCGAGCTGCCGCATGCCTCCAAGGTCTTCGCCAGCGAGATCATGCACGGCGCGCCGCACCTGCCGAAGGAATACCTCGACGAACTGAACGCCCAGGCCCAGCGCAACGTCACCTGCCTGCAGACCTGGATCGACCGTGGCCAGCTCGCCCCGGTGGACCCGCATCACCTGCTCTTCGCCATCTGGGCGGCGACCCAGACCTATGCCGACTTCGATTGGCAGATTTCCATCGTCACCGGCAAGGAACAGCTCAGCGACGCCGACTACGACGCTGCGGTGGAAACCATCACCCGCCTGGTCCTGAAAGGCTGCACGCCCGACGGGCAATCCGGCAAGAGCACCGGCCGGCTTCGGCCGCTGCCGCTCTGACCCGCCGCGGCGCGCTCAATCACGTGCCGCCCCCGCCCCAGCGCCGGCTTCGCACCGAGCGGCGTGACGCGGTATTCGACCCGCGGCGGCAGCTCCGCATACACCTCGCCTGGACGCTATCGGCGGAGTTGCTCGAGCGCGGTATCCGGGTCAACGCCCTGAACCCGGGGCCGCCCCGGACGCCAGCGCTGGACAAAGCCGCTACCGATCTCGAGGCCACCCAGGCGCTGAGGGAGAAGATTGGCCGGGACGCCTGGGGGAGCCGCTGGAGATCGCCAGTGCCGCGCTATTCCTGGCCTCGAACGAGCCCCGCTGCAGGTATGGCACGGAGAGCCTGGTGGATGGCGGCGTACGCCACCTGAAGAAGGGAGCGAAGGCCCGGTCCTGGTGAGCGGGCCGCAAGCTCAACCGGCGTCGGGCACCAGCCCGACCGCCAGCACGCCCTGGATCGCGCATTGCTCGTCGATATCCGAGGTATCGCCGCTGATACCGACCGCGCCGACCACCTCTGCCTTGTCGTTGCGAATCAGCACCCCGCCCGGCGCCGGAACCAGATTGCCATGGGCCAGGGTGTTCACCGCGGAAATGAACGAAGGCCGCTGCTGCGCATCCGCCGCCAGCAGCCGCGACGACTTGCCCAGGGCCACGGCGCCCCAGGCCTTGCCGATGGCGATCTGCGGTCGCAGCATGCTGGCGCCGTCCTCGCGCTGCAGCGCCACCAGGTGGCCGCCAGCATCGAGCACCGCGATGGTCAGGGGCGCGGTGGACAGCTCGCGCCCCACCGCCAGCGCCTGGCGGGTAATGCCCAGCGCGGTTTCCAGACTGATGGTGGTCATGGTCGTTCCTCTCGAGTTGTTAAGGCTAGAAATCGGGAAACCACCCGCTATGCGGGCGCGTTCGAAAATTTGTACCCAATCTAGTAGCCGACCGGCCCTACGAAAGCAACATTCCAGAACAATATGAACATAATTTTGTATACATTTTTTCAAACGCTGGTTTTATAAGCCAGCTAACAAAAATTGTAATTCATTGTTTTTATTATGGAAAAATTGATTTCAGCGACTTTTTTCAGCGTATACAACCCATCTTGACCTTGCGCTCCCCCTCTGCCTAGAATCGCTCCAAATTTTGTACACAATTAGTATAAGAACGAGGAACAAAACGATGGCCAGAATGAGAGCAATCGAAGCCGCCGTACTGGTGATGCGCCGCGAAGGCGTGGATACCGCGTTCGGCGTCCCCGGTGCCGCGATCAACCCCATGTACGCCGCGCTGAAGAAGATCGGCGGCATCGACCATGTCCTGGCCCGTCACGTCGAAGGCGCCTCGCACATGGCCGAGGGCTACACCCGTACCAAGGCCGGCAACATCGGCGTCTGCATCGGCACCTCCGGCCCTGCCGGCACCGACATGATCACCGGCCTCTACTCCGCCTCCGCCGACTCCATCCCGATTCTCTGCATTACCGGCCAGGCACCGCGCGCCCGCCTGCACAAGGAAGACTTCCAGGCGGTCGACATCTCCAGCATCGCCGCGCCGGTGGCCAAGTGGGCGACCACCGTGCTGGAACCGGCCCAGGTCCCCTATGTATTCCAGAAGGCCTTCCAGCTGATGCGCAGCGACCGGCCCGGCCCGGTACTGATCGACCTGCCGTTCGACGTACAGATGGCCGAGATCGAGTTCGACATCGACGCCTACGAGCCCCTCCCGGTGAGCAAGCCGAAGGCCACCCGGGTCCAGGCCGAGAAGGTCCTGGCCATGCTCGACGAAGCCGAGCGCCCGCTGCTGGTGGCCGGCGGCGGCATCTTCAACGCCGACGCCGCCGAGCGCTTCCGCGAATTCGCCGAGCTGACCGGCATCCCGGTGATCCCGACCCTGATGGGCTGGGGCGTAATCCCCGACGACCACCCGCAGATGGCCGGCATGGTCGGCCTGCAGACCTCGCACCGCTACGGCAACGCCACCCTGCTGGAATCCGACCTGGTGCTCGGCATCGGCAACCGCTGGGCCAACCGCCACACCGGCAGCGTCGAGGTCTATACCGAAGGTCGCCGCTTCATCCATGTCGACATCGAACCGACCCAGATCGGCCGGGTGTTCATGCCCGACCTGGGCATCGTCTCCGACGCCGGCGCCGCCCTCGACGCATTCCTCGAAGTGGCCCGCGAGTGGAAGGCCGCCGGCAAGCTGAAGTCGCGCGCCGCCTGGCTGGAAAGCTGCCAGCAGCGCAAACGCACGCTGCAGCGCAAGACCCACTTCGACAACGTGCCGGTGAAACCGCAGCGCGTCTACGAAGAGATGAACGAGTTCTTCGGCAAGGATGCCTGCTACGTCAGCACCATCGGCCTGTCGCAGATCGCCGGCGCACAGTTCCTCCACGTCTACCAACCGCGCCACTGGATCAACTGCGGCCAGGCCGGCCCGCTGGGCTGGACCATTCCCGCCGCGCTGGGGGTGGTCAAGGCCGACCCGAGCCGCCAGGTGGTGGCGCTCTCCGGCGACTACGACTTCCAGTTCATGATCGAGGAACTGGCGGTCGGCGCGCAGTTCAAGCTGCCCTATATCCACGTACTGGTGAACAACTCCTACCTGGGCCTGATCCGCCAGGCGCAGCGCGGCTTCGACATGGACTATTGCGTGCAGCTGGCCTTCGACAACATCAACGCCCCCGAGCTGGAAGGCTACGGCGTCGACCACGTCGCGGTGGTCGAGGGCCTGGGCTGCAAGGCGATCCGGGTGTTCGACCCGAACGAGATCGGCGCCGCCCTGGCCAAGGCCCGCGAACTGATGCAGCAGCACCAGGTGCCGGTGGTGGTCGAGGTGATCCTGGAGCGCGTCACCAACATCTCCATGGGTACCGAGATCAACGCCATCAACGAGTTCGAGGAACTGGCCGAGAAAGGCGCCGACGCGCCGACCGCCATCTCGCTGCTCGACTGATCGCCGGCCTTTCCCGGAGGCGCGGACGGTGCGTGCGACACCCCGCCCCCGGCGAAAGGCCTCCCGAACGTTTGACCGAACGATAGGAGCAAGACATGCCCCGTTTCTGTGCCAACCTGTCCATGCTGTTCACCGAGGTGGATTTCCTCGAACGCTTCGACGCCGCCGCCAAGGCCGGCTTCGCCGGCGTCGAGTACCTCTTCCCCTATGACGTCGAGGCCGAGGCGATCAAGGCCCGCCTGGAAGCCAACGGCCTGGAGCAGGTGCTGTTCAACCTGCCGGCCGGCGACTGGGCCAAGGGCGAGCGCGGCATCGCCTGCCACCCGGATCGGGTCCAGGAGTTCCGCGAGGGGGTCGACAAGGCCATCGCCTACGCCAGGGTGCTGGGCAACCGCCAGGTGAACTGCCTCGCCGGGATCCGGCCGCAGGGGCACGACTGCGCCAGCGTCGAGAAGACCTTCGTCGACAACCTGCGCTACGCCGCCGACAAGCTGGAAGCCGCAGGCATCCGCCTGGTCATGGAGATGATCAACACCCTCGACATCCCCGGCTTCTACCTGCAGAACACCCGCCAGGCCCTGGAGATCCGCGACAAGGTCGGCAGCGCCAACCTGTTCCTGCAATACGACATCTATCACATGCAGATCATGGAAGGCGACCTGGCCCGCACCCTGGAAAACCAGTTGGCGGCGATCAACCACGTGCAACTCGCCGACAACCCCGGCCGCCACGAACCGGGCACCGGCGAGATCAACTACCGCTTCCTCTTCGAGCACCTGGACCGCATCGGCTACCAGGGCTGGATCGGCTGCGAGTACAAGCCGGCCACCACCACCGAAGCCGGCCTCGGCTGGATGAAGACGCACAACGTCGTCTGATCCGCACCCACGAACAAGACGCTCCCGCCTCCCTGCGCGGAGCCACTCGACAGACAGAACCAGGAGACACTCTCATGGCCAAGATCGGATTCATCGGCACCGGAATCATGGGCAAGCCCATGGCGCAGAACCTGCAGAAGGCCGGCCACAGCCTGTTCCTTTCCACCCACCACGACGCCGCTCCGGCCGACCTGCTGGAGGCCGGCGCCATTGCCCTGGCCAACCCGAAGGAAGTGGCCCAGGAAGCCGAGTTCATCATCGTCATGGTGCCGGACACCCCGCAGGTCGAGGATGTGCTGTTCCGCAAGGACGGTATCGCCGAGGGCGTCGGCCCGAACAAGGTGGTGATCGACATGAGTTCGATCTCCCCCACCGCCACCAAGGGCTTCGCCGAGAAGATCAAGGCTACCGGCGCGCAGTACCTGGACGCCCCGGTCTCCGGCGGCGAGGTCGGCGCCAAGGCGGCGACCCTGAGCATCATGGTCGGCGGCTGCCCGAACACCTTCGAACGCGCCTTGCCGCTGTTCCAGGCGATGGGCAAGAACATCACCCGCGTCGGCGGCAACGGCGACGGCCAGACCGCCAAGGTGGCCAACCAGATCATCGTCGCGCTGAACATCCAGGCGGTCGCCGAGGCCCTGCTGTTCGCCGCCCGCAACGGCGCCGATCCGGCCAAGGTGCGCGAGGCGCTGATGGGTGGCTTCGCCTCCTCGCGGATCCTCGAGGTGCACGGCGAACGCATGGTCAAGGGCACCTTCGACCCGGGCTTCCGCATCAGCCTGCACCAGAAGGACCTCAACCTGGCCCTGGCCGGCGCCCGCGAGCTGAACCTGAACCTGCCCAACACCGCCAACGCCCAGCAGGTGTTCAGCACCTGCGCGGCCATCGGCGGCAGTAACTGGGACCACTCGGCGCTGATCAAGGGCCTGGAGCACATGGCCAACTTCTCGATCCGCGACGAGTGATCCGCAGTCCGCGCGGGCCGTCACCCCGCGCGGAGCGACGAACCCCTTTTCGAAGGGCTCGGGGAGAGGAACGGTCGGCGAACTCCGGTGTTCGCCGCCGCCCTCTTCCTTCCCCGCCCACAAGGCGGGGTAAAGGAAGCGAACGCCCGGCCGGGAGATTCACGGCCTCTGCGTCCGGGCGCCTCGCTTCCATTCCCCAGTTCCCGCCGGCGCGGGTGCTGCGGAATGGAAGCGTCGACGACGCTGCGACCGCCGGCCCGACCGGCGGCACGACAACAAGAAATTCGGAGCCTGTCATGAGTACCGATCCACGCGCCTTTCTCACCGAGCTGTTCAATACCGCGGTGGCAGCCGGCCATCCCTACCAGGTGCTGGCCGACCACCTGCCGGAAGATCGCAGCGGGCGCGCCATCGTCATCGGTGCCGGCAAGGCCGCCGGAGCCATGGCCGAAGTGGTGGAGAAGCACTGGCAGGGCGAGATCCAGGGCCTGGTAGTGGCGCCTTACCGCTACGGCGCGCAATGCAGTCGCATCGAGGTGGTGGAAGCCTCCCATCCGGTGCCCGACGACGCCGGCGAGCGCGTCGCCCGTCGCGTGCTGGAACTGATCAGCGGCCTGAACGAGAGCGACCGGGTGATCTTCCTTCTCTCAGGCGGCGGCTCCGCACTGCTTTCGCTGCCTGCCGAAGGCATTGGCCTGGCGGACAAGCAGGCGGTGAACAAGGCGCTGCTCAAGTCCGGCGCCGCCATCGGCGAGATGAACTGCGTGCGCAAGCACCTCTCAGCGATCAAGGGCGGTCGCCTGGCCAAGGCCTGCTGGCCGGCCAGCGTCTACACCTACGCGATTTCCGACGTTCCCGGCGACGAGGCCACGGTGATCGCCTCCGGCCCCAGCGTCGGCGACCCGACCACCTCCGCCGACGCCCTGGCGATCCTCAGGCGCTACGCCATCGACGTGCCGCAGAACGTCCTCGACTGGCTCGCCGACCCGCGTTCGGAAACCGTCAAGCCCGACGACCCGTGCCTGGCGCGCAGCCACTTCCAGTTGATCGCCACGCCACAGAACGCCCTCGACGCAGCAGCGGTGAAGTGCCGCGCGGCCGGCTTCTCGACGCTGATCCTCGGCGACCTGGAGGGCGAAGCGCGGGAAGTCGCCAAGGTCCACGCCGGCATCGCCCGGCAGATCCGCAAGCACGGCCAGCCGCTGGCGGCGCCCTGCGTGATCCTCTCCGGCGGCGAGACCACCGTCACCGTGCGCGGCAACGGTCGCGGCGGACGCAACGCCGAGTTCCTCCTCAGCCTCACCGCCGAGCTCAAGGGCGAACCGAACATCTGGGCCCTGGCCGGCGACACCGACGGCATCGACGGCTCGGAAGACAACGCCGGCGCGCTGATGACGCCCTGCTCCCATGCGCGCGGCGAAAAGGCCGGGCTGAAGATCCGCGACGAGCTCGACGACAACAACGGCTACGGCTATTTCCAGGCCCTCGGCGACCTGCTGGTGACCGGACCGACCCGCACCAACGTGAACGACTTCCGCGCCATTCTCATCCTCGAGTCCTGACATGACAGCCGACAAGAAAGCCAAGATCCTCGCCACCCTCGGCCCGGCCACCCGCAGCCGCGACGATATCCGTGCCCTGGTGGAGGCCGGCGCCAACCTGTTCCGCCTGAACTTCAGCCACGGCGACTACGCCGATCACGCGCAGCGCTTCGCCTGGGTGCGCGAGGTGGAAGCGGAGCTGAACTACCCGATCGGCGTGCTCATGGACCTGCAGGGTCCGAAGCTGCGGGTCGGCCGCTTCGCCGCCGGTGCCGTGCAATTGCAGCGTGGGCAGACCTTCACCCTCGACCTCAGCGACGCCCCCGGCGACGAGCGGCGGGTCAACCTGCCGCATCCGGAGATCATCCATGCCCTGGAACCGGGCATGAGCCTGCTGCTGGACGACGGCAAGATCCGCCTGGAAGTGGTCAACTGCCACAGCGACGCCATCGAGACCCGCGTGGCGGTGGGTGGCGAGCTGTCCGATCGCAAGGGCGTCAACGTGCCGGAAGCGGTGCTGCAACTCAGCCCGCTGACCGACAAGGACCGCCGCGACCTGGCCTTCGGCCTGGAACTGGGGGTCGACTGGGTGGCGCTGTCCTTCGTGCAACGCCCGGAGGACATCGACGAGGCCCGTGGGCTGATCGGCGACAAGGCCTTCCTCATGGCCAAGATCGAGAAGCCCAGCGCGGTGAGCGCCATCGAGGCGATCGCCGAGCGCGCCGACGCGATCATGGTGGCGCGCGGCGACCTCGGCGTAGAGGTGCCGGCGGAGAGCGTGCCGGGCATCCAGAAACGCATCGTCCAGGTCTGCCGCCAGCTCGGCAAGCCGGTGGTGGTGGCCACCCAGATGCTCGAGTCGATGCGCTTCTCCCCCGCCCCGACCCGCGCCGAGGTGACCGACGTAGCCACCGCGGTGGGCGCCGGCGCCGACGCGGTGATGCTTTCGGCGGAAACCGCTTCCGGACAATACCCTCGCGAGGCGGTAGAGATGATGGCGAAGATCGTCCGCCAGGTGGAGGCCGAGCCGGACTACCACGTCCAGCTCGAGGTCAACCGTCCGCAGCCCGACGCTACCGTCTCCGATGCGATCAGCTGCGCGATCCGCCGGGTCAGCCGGATCCTCCCGGTGGCGGTGCTGGTGAACTACACCGAGTCGGGCAACTCGACCCTGCGCGCCGCCCGCGAGCGGCCCAAGGCGCCGATCCTCAGCCTGACCCCGAACCTGCGCACCGCGCGGCGACTGACCGTAGCCTGGGGCGTGTATTCGGTGGTCAACGAGCAACTGGCGCACGTCGACGAGATCTGCTCGACCGCCCTCGACATCGCCCTGGCCCAGCGCATGGCGCGCCGCGGCGACACCGTGGTGGTCACCGCCGGCGTGCCGTTCGGTCGCCCCGGCTCGACCAACATGCTGCGCATCGAGACCGTGGCGCCGCCGCTGGGAGATCTCTGAAGCAACGAGTTCGGTCCGGCTCGCGCCGTCCCCCCGGGCATGCGGGTCGGGCCACCCTTGTCTCTCTCGGATGGATGGGGCCGGAAATACGGGGCCGCGTCTCCATCCATCCGGGAAAGACCTTCTTGTCGGACCATGGCCTCCCTCGCGCACTCCCATGCAGGCCATGGACATTCAAGGCCTCCGGTTCAACTCCTGCCGGAGGTCTTTTTTTCTTCTTGGAACGCCCTGCATGCATGACCCTCGCCTGGCCTTCTCGTCCGGGGTGCGTCGCCCCCGCGCCAGACCCTACAATGACCACCCCCGCCCCTCGCGCAGGCCTGGCATCTCCGTGCCTGCCGAGCGGTCCTTGCCGCACTGACCGCCATGCCCCTGCAATCTCTCCTCAATGCATCCCGAATCCTCCTGCGCGGCATCAGCCAGGTGTTCCTCCAGGGCGACCCACGCCTGGGCCTGGCCTGTCTGCTGGCGATCGCCGTCGGCGCGCCGCCGCTGCTCGCCGGCGCCCTCCTTGGCGGCGCCCTCGGCCCGTTGCTGGCGCGCCTGTTGCACTGCGCCGACAGCGACATCGAGGCCGGGCTGTACGGCTACAACGCCGTGCTGATCGGCATGCTGCTGGCATTCCGCTTCGCCTGGTCGCCGGGGCTGGTGTCGCTGGTAGCGCTCGGCTGCCTGGCCAGCGTGGCGTTGCAGCGCCTGTTCCTGCATGGGCTGCGCCGACGCCGCTGGCTACCGCCCTATACCCTGGGCTTCGTCCTCAACGGCTGGTGGCTGGTGCCCCTCGGCGCCTGGCTAGGCCTGGCCCCGGCGGCCCATGGCGGCTGCTTCAGCTGCGCCTGGAGCGGCACGGCGGAGCTGGCGGCGCTAGCGCTGGGGATCGGCGAGATCATCTTCCTCGGTGAACCGCTGGCAGGGCTGCTGGTCTGGCTCGGCCTGCTGCTGGTCTCGCGTCCCTCCGCCGCCTGGGCCCTCGCCGGCGCCGCGGCCAGCCTGCCGCTGGCCTGGCTGCTGGGCTACGACTGGGCGAGCGCGCTCGCCGGGTTCTACGGCCTGAACGCCGCCCTTGCCGGGCTGGCCCTGGCCTTGCGCTACCGCAGCGTCTGGCCGCCACTGCTCGGCATGGGCCTGGCGGTGGCGCTGCAACCGCTGTTCGGCCTGCTCGGCCTGCCGGCGCTGACCGCACCGTTCATCCTCGCCTGCCTGCTTTGCATCGGCGGCGAGCGCCTGTACCTGCGCCTGGCCGGCAGCCTCGGCGCGCGCCTCGGCCGGCGACGCTCCTGAGCGGGGGAACGCTGGCGCCGGCGGGCTAGTCTGGTAAGGTGCCGCATCCATCATCAGGAGCCACGATGAGCGCACCCGACAGCTGGCGCGAACGCCTCTATATCGTCATCTTCCAGACCGACACCCGCGACGGCCGGCGCTTCGACAGCGCGCTGCTGCTGGTGATCCTGGCCAGCCTGCTGGTAGTGATGATCGACAGCATCGACGAAATCCACCAGGACTACGGCGACCTGCTGGCCTACATCGAATGGGGCTTCACCGGCATCTTCCTGGTGGAATACCTGCTGCGCCTGTACTGCTCGCCCAAGCCGCTGCGCTATGCCTTCAGCTTCTACGGCCTGGTCGACCTGCTGGCGATCCTCCCCGGCTTCCTCGCCCTGCTCTACCCCGACGCCCAGTACCTGCTGATCGTCCGGGTGATACGCATGCTGCGGATCTTCCGCGTGCTCAAGCTGCGCCAGTACCTGAGCCAGGCCAATTTCCTGCTCACCGCCCTGCGCGGCAGCAAGCAGAAGATCATCGTGTTCTTCCTCACCGTGATGACCCTGGTCACCGTATTCGGCGCGCTGATGTACGTGGTCGAAGGCCCGGAGCACGGTTTCACCAGCATCCCCCGCGGCATCTACTGGGCGATCGTCACCCTGACCACGGTCGGCTTCGGCGACATCACCCCGAAGACCCCGCTCGGCCAGGCCATCGCCAGCCTGGTGATGCTCACCGGCTACTCGATCATCGCGGTGCCCACCGGGATCTTCACCGCCGAACTCGCCACCGCGATGCGCCAGGACCCGGCCAACCTGTTGCAGCGGGATTGCCCGGTGTGCCGCAAGGCGACCCACGAAGTGCAGGCGGCATTCTGCTGCCGCTGCGGCAATCCGTTGTTCCCTCGCGAGGAAGGCAGCCATGGGAAGTCTTGACCGGCAGCGCTGGGACGCCCTCTGGCAGCGACTCGGCGGCAACCCGCCGGCGGATGCCTTCGACGCGCTGCTGGCGGCCTATGGCGGGGCCGACCGGCACTACCACAGCGATCGCCACATCCTCGCTTGCCTGGAGCACTTCGACCGCTGGCGCCAACTGGCGCTGCGGCCGGCCCTG
>NZ_JAEMVM010000005.1:0-6318 GCF_016463925.1 Pseudomonas sp. P20
AAAGGTCACTGTGCAGCACTCGGTCAAGCAAGCCTCGAGCATGGTCGGCGCGCTCGCGGTCGTACTCGACAGCGAGGGCTTGGACCTGGTCGCGGCCGAGGATGTGTGCTGCCTCAGCCAGGGCAACCCCCTCACCGGCGCAGGGATCACAGATCCTCATCCTGCCCGACGGGGCGGGAGCGAGGGCCTGCAGAGCGCGTTCGAGGGTGACCTCATCGGTAGGGAAGTAGCCGTTGCGTGCAAAGTTGCGCGCCAAGCGCGGGAACATGAGGGCCATGGGGCCTCCTTGAGTCTGAGAGGGATGGCTCAGGCTTGCGCCTGAGCATCGGTGGTAAGAATGCTTTCGCGGATCAGCTCACCGAGGGTGGGCTCGAGCACGTCGACCCGCAGGGCGAGTCGCCAGGCGCAGACGTTGCCGATCGTCCCTGGCAGGGCGGTCAACATCTGGTGCTGGGTGAGGACCTCCATCACTGGCTCGCGCCAGTGCTTTAGGAGGGGGAGCGGACAGGTCTCCATCACCAGCGGCCAGAGCCTTTGGTGTGGATCCTCATCGCGCTGCAGGAGTGCGAAGGCGAGGTGATTGCTTCGGTCAGGTGCCGAGGCGCGCCGATCGAACAGCCAGAGGTTGAGCAGGCTCCCGAACAACGTGCCGCGGAACTGGCGGGTGGTGCGTTTCTCCAGGAGATCCTGGTTTGGGAAAACAGGTAAGCGGCGGCCGTCCACGATGATGTGGAAATGGTCGATGCCATTTTCTTCCCGGCCCAGCGTCAGCCTGGCCAGGAACTCTTGTGTCACGGTGTCGCGGCCCCAGGCCGAAAGAAAGACCAGGTTGCGCTGCTCGTCGCACACGCAGGCGTCGACGTACAGGTCTGGGCACTCTTCGATCTGGTAGAGCGGGGTGGGACTGGGCATAGGAACCTCCTGGAAGGAGGAGCCACGCCGCCCTCGAGGGGCGGTGAAGCCCCTCGGGGGTGTAGTCCAACTGGCGCAGGGGAGCGTGGTGGTTACCGAACGCTCTTGGTGTGAGGGTCGAAGCTCAGCCCATCGTCTTGGTGCAGCGGCCCTTGGCCGTTCAGGAAGACCTGGCAGAGGTACTGATCGCGTAGCGCGACAGCCGCTTCCGCCTGCTCCAAGGTCAGCGACAGCTCCTCGATGAACAGGTCGATGAGCTCGTCGTCGCCGGCGACGTCGTTGTTGGACAGTTGGTCCTCGAGGTAGGCGAGGGTTTCCTGGGTGAGGTTGGTGAACAGTGGGTTCATGGTGTGCTCCTGGTGGTAGACGAGGAGCGCCCTTGAGGGAGCCCCTCAAGGGAAGTGGTTGGTGCGGTCAGGCTTGGTGTTCTTGCGTCAGACGGTCTCGCCACTCCTGGTTGGTCTCATCGTGAGCCAGGTCCAGGAACTCCAGCGGACAGCCGTAGTAGAACGGGCCTGCTTTCTCCGGAATGGTCTTGTAGCCCCATTGCCCGGCCGAGCAGTCCAGCAAGTGCAGCTCGATCATGGTGATCGAGTGACCGGCCGGCTTGCCGAAATAGAATCCGGCAAGGTGGAAGGTTCGTTTTACGACAGTCCAAAGTTCATTGCCGGAGACTGCGTGTGCCAGCACCTCGGTGCTGCCTGCGAAGGTACTGGTTGGGGCCAGCAGCTCACGCAGCAGGTCTTCCTTCGTCTGATGTGAGAAAAGCCATCCCATAGGTGTGCTCCTGTGGTTGGCCAGGTCTCCCTGACGGGAGAACCCGGCAGGGGTGGGTAGGGTGTTGCTTCAGCGTGTTGCGCGCTCAAGGCGCTGGAGGAGTCAGCTGGTTGACAGAGCAACGCCAATAGCAGCAGCGCTTACAGCCATTGCGCTGATAGCCTGGTGGGTGGAACAGGTTGTAGTAGCACTCCGGGCTGCCGTGCGGCGCTCGTAGTCATCGTCTAGCGACTGATTGACCCCGGCTTTGGCTCCAACATGGAGAGGGCACGCTTTGCGGGTCCACACTTGTTTTTTGAAGTCGAGCTCATAGCCCAGCGCGCCGAGTCGCACACATTGTTGGCGTAGTCGCTTGCGGTCGATCGTGGTGTCCAGCTTGACGATTTCGCCTAGCGGCCAGACCGTCCCGAACAGTTCTGCATCTGCGTCTGTGTCCAGAGTGGCGGCCTGCTTTGCAGGAGCCGGAGGGTCCATACCGAAAGGCGCGTCGTCCCCGGTTGCAGCGGGGCGCAGAGGCTTCGGTTTCTGGGGCGACTTCGGCGGTGCCGCCGGTGCGGCAGTGGGTTGCTGGATCGCGGGCACTTCGTCGAGCGGATCCACCTCATTGCCAGAGAGACGCTCTGCCTCCTCGTCGCTGAGGTTGTCCACGTCGTCCAGAGTCATGCTGTCGAGCTTCGCGCGGATCTCGACGACCAGCCGGCCGCCGGTGGTGTAGTAGGAGGGACGGATCTCGGTGATGGCGAAATCACCGCGGTACTTGCCTTCGATGTGCTGGTCCAGGAGAGCGTCCTTGATGACGAACTCCCCGATCGAGGTCGAGAGCTTTCCCACGTTGAACTCGCCATTGCGACCGTTGATGGTTCGAATGGCCAACTGGCCGGGTATGTTGATCATGGCGTGACCTGCGAAAAGGATGATCCCGCCGAAGCGGGATCGTGGTGAGGGGAGAACTACTCGGTATCCGGGTTGCCCGGGAGGCTTTCTTCCTGCAGCTCGATGCGCAGGTAGGAAGGCTCATCGGACGGCTCGACTATCGAGAGGACCAGCAGCGCGAGCGCGCGGTCCTGCCCCTCTTCCTCCTTGTGGTACAGGTGGAATTGGATGTGCTTCGCGGTCGGCTGGAGCGAAAGCTCCTGCCAGGCGGTTTGAACGACACTGGCCAGCCGGGTGCCCATCTCGTCGACCCTGGCAGGGTTGGCGAGATAGACCAGGCGCAGCCAGGCCGCGTTGGTGAGAACGATCGGGAGTTTGAGGTACGCAGCAGTGTGGCCTGCGCTGGAGTGGTTGTTGAGAGAGGTCATGAGAGGTCTCCGAATACGCAGGCCTCTCCCGCGGGGATGAGGTCCCCGCGTGGGTGGGTAGGATGCGCTCCATCACTTGCGTGATGCGACCGCGCTGCCGAGTGCTGTGGCGGTCTTGGGTGGGTTTGCGCTTGCGCGCCGGAGCCTTAAACCCTGGCTCCTTGGGAGGCGCTGTCAACGACAGCGAGCCAATTCGAATTCGAGGGCTGGCGGGATGTCCCGCCGGCCGGATTGCTCAATCGTCATAAAGTGGCAGGCCCTTGAGCGTGGGCGCGAATGGATCGAGTACCAGGAACCGAATGTCTGCTTGTCCCGCGAGGTGAAGTAGATCGACCAGGTGTTCGTCGAGGCCGAAGGCAAGCTGCTGCTCTCGAAGAGTTGCTGAGGTCATCTCCAGGATCTCCAGGCACTCATCCGTCCAAGGGGTGTTGTGCAGGCGAAAGCCCACGGCGCCGTGCTCGTTACACCAGAAGAGCGAGACCAACACCGACGGCAAGCGGACTGGCATCTTGGTCGAGAACTTTTCGTAGAGGCTATTCCATGTAGTGATGGGCAGATGTGTTTTTCTGATCTCCCAGCAGCGGTTGTAACCGCCGCCGAACGAAAGGTATCGAACGACACTCTCGGCTTGGGTCAGTGAATATTGATCTCCGATAAGCTTTTTTCTGCCGTCCTGCTCACCGTAGATGCTGTAAAGTACGTTTCTCACTATTCCTTGGTGAGGGCACTTTTCGACTATTTCATTGTCTAGTTCTTGCGCTACCACGGCGAAATCATAATTGAAGTAGCACAGCTCGCACTTAAAGTATTCGTCTGGGAGGTGTCGCTGAGTTTCATGCAGGGTACGGTAGCACGGCAGATTGTCGCCTTCATCCGTAATCTGCAAGTTTCGCTCTATGCGGAAACTCTCATAGCCGGGAATAAACGGATTGAGTTGAGTCATGGGATATCTCCGGTTGCCGGGAAGCCCATGCCCTTGGAGGCTATGGACCTCCAGAGGAAGTAAGGGGCGCCGAAGCGCCCTGATGATGTCGAGTTGTTGCAGTTAACGCGATAGGTGTTCTTCTTTACGCCGAGCCTTCTGGTATCGCTCTACCAGGCCATAGTATTGAAGTATCGATGAGGTACTCGAATCGCAACCGTGCTCGCAGTCGGCCTGCGCCAAGGCTTCGATTGCATCTTGAATTACATAGAGCTCGATACTGAGTCCTGCATCGCCAAACTCATCAACCAAACCTTTGCACAGGATGTACTCGAACCTGCTTTGGGCAGCATGCGCTCCGATGTTGAGTAGAGCTGGGAGCCTTTCTGGATATGTGTTCATGGTGATTTCCAATTCTTAATCAAGTCGGAGAGGTCACCACCCAACAGGGGTGATGACCCCGTCTGGGTTGAATTAGAAGATGCACATGGGCAAAAGGGTAAAGCTTAATATTCCCGTTGCGTCCAAGTGCCGTTGTCTAATGCCTGTTGGGCAAGTTCGCGTGAGGGGTAATATTCAACCGACTCGCGCGAGGCTGGTCCTTCTTCATCAAGGGTGCCGATATAAAAGCCGGCGTTAGACATAAGAACCTGCAGCGGCAGTTCGAGACGAAGATGGGCAAGTGCCCGCTTTCCGTATTGCATGGTGATTCTCCTTTCGGTAGGAAACACCAGTCCCACAGGGGACTGTGGTCCCCTAAATGGGAAATGTCTGGCGGTTAGGCCAAGGCAGATACCTGAGCATTGTTGCTGGCCAGGAACAGCCAGGCGAAGTTGCAGAACTGACTGCTGAGCAGCAGCTCGTCCTCGACGTCGCTGAGGCTAACCTCCTCAACTTCCGGCAGGGCGGGCAGTTCTACGATTTGGATGTTGCTCATGATGATCTCCAGATAATGGAGAACACCACGCCCTAGGGGGAGATGGTGCCCCCCGGATGGGTATGCGATGAAGAGTGGCGCATAGCGTAGGTAGTGAAAGGCCCTCGGGATGAGGGCCGGTATTCAATCAAGCCGTGTTCAAGCAGCGGCTTGTTCAGCGTGCTCAGCGGGGGCTGCGGGCTCACCTTGAGGTTCGCCTTGGCCTTGCTGGGCTTTTTCAGCTTCTTCCTTCGCATCGTAGACGGTGGTGCCATCCACTTTGATCCAGGAGATGAAGAGCAGCCGGCCTTTAAGGCTTGCGTCGGGCTTGCCTTGTTTCTCGCCTTTCTGGTGGATGAAGGGATCCGCCCAGATATCGCCGATACGGAAGGAAATCAGAACCTTCTTCTTGGCCTCGACTGCTTCCTTGCAACGGCGGACAAGCTTTTCAGCCTGGGCGCCGACCACTTTGCAGTCGATGTAGGAGTATTCCACGCTGTCTGCCGCGCCATGGAGGGCTGCGACGGTTACGGCGAGGAATGGTTCACCTCGGCGGATCGGTACCTCGCGGATGCGATTGAGGTAGCCGATACCGGTGGTGTGCAGGTCGAAATACTTGGCTTCTTGGGCTTGGGTGTTGTTGCTCATGATGATTCTCCAGTTTCGTAAGCGAAAGCGGAGAAACACCTTGCCCGTCAGGGAAAAGTATTCCCCGCATGGGTCGGTATTGGGAGGTAAAGCAGAGGGAGAGGGCTTCCATCAACCTGTGGGCTGATTGATCGCGCTACCGGAAGCTGGTGCGATCTTGGGTTCGATCTACACGGAAATCCGTGTCGTAGTCTTTCAGATCATGACTACTGGGGGAGGATTGCCGACAACGTCAGCAGCTCACGGTGCAAAGAATGAAAAGGCCTGTTGCAGTTGTCAAGCCCCCGCGAATGAAAAAGCCCCTCACACGGAGGGGCTTGAGGTCAGTGCGGGCGGTGCCGATGGTTAAACTTCGTAAGCTTGCGCTTGAGGTTGGGCCAATCGGCCCAGGCCGCCATCGACAAGCACACTACAAGCAAGGCGGTCAGCATGATCACGCCGAAAGTCGTTTGGCTCATCTCAAGATTCCTCCTGAGTCAGGTAGATACCTGTAGACCAGATTACCACACCTACCGACAGCGCAAGGGCAGTCAGGATGCGATGCTCGCCGAGAAAAATGCCGATCAAACCAGCGGCTACCGCCGTGGTTCCAATCTTGCGTAGATCTTCTGCGATTGCGGAAAGTTTTGCGGACCCCATGGTTTTCCTCGATGAATACCGGAAAACCACCCTGCGGGATGGTTTCCCGGCAGGGTTGGTGGGAGGTGTGGATCAGCAGGTCATCGGATCAACTGGGGCGATCAGTTGATCGAGGGAACCCAGCTTGAGCTCCTTCCTGACTGGCGTTTCAGCTTTGGCGGTCGCCTTGGCCGGCTTGGGGTTGCGTGCGCGCTTGGGCTTTT
>NZ_JAEMVM010000049.1:0-3699 GCF_016463925.1 Pseudomonas sp. P20
TGTTGTCACTGGATACGCCGAAAGCCTTGTCCAACTGCGGGCTGACGAGATAAGCCGTGGCCGCTGCGATGGCGTACCCTTTCAGACTGTCAGCACTGGTGGCCTGTTGCAGCCCCTTGCCAAGGTCACCGCCATTGTTGATGGTGCCAATGGCGAGGTTGCTGGCCATTGCGCCATACACCGGGCCGAGGTAAGCAACTGCAACGATGGCAATGGCCAGTGACGGCGCAGCCCCTAACCCCGAGTTGCTGTACTTCCAGCTATCGTGCACCTCCTGCACCATGCGCCAGTCCACATCCCCGCGCTGCTCGGCCTCCTTCAGCCACGCCAGTTGCGGATCCACCTGCACCATCGCGTCGATGGTCTGGCTCACGGTCTTCTGGTCGATGTGCTTGAGGTCGATCTTCAGCCCTTCCACGGCCTTGATCGCCAGGTTGCCCTGGGCGACGAGCTGGCTCTGGCGTACGGTTTCGTCGGTCTGGCCCTTGCCCTTCGACGACTGCCACGCCAGGTCGCCCTTGCTCTTCTCGTGGCTTTCCTGGTGCAGGTCCTTCACCGCGTCGAAGGTCACCGCGCCGCCGCTGACGATGGCCAGGTCGTTGCCCGATTCCAGCTTCGCGCCCTGGTAAGTCTGGTCGCCGCCACTGAGCAGGGTGAGGTCGCCGCCACTGGATATTTGGCTGCCCACTGCCGTCACATCGGTGATTTCGTCGCGCCGGGTCTTCTTGCTACCGAAGCTGCCTTTGCTCTTCTTGTCGTAGAGGTAGTAACTGCTGTCGTTGGCGGCCAGCAGCTCCAGCTTGTCGCCGGCCACCAGGTAGGCTTCGTCGCCGGCGCTGGCCTGGCTCGCGACCAGCCGCAGGTCCTGTCCGGCATTGATCGCCAGGTCGCCGCCAGCGTCCACGCGAGTGGCCTGCTGGGTGATCTTGTCGTCCTGGAAAGTGACCTTCTTGGTCTTGCCATAGGCATGCTCTTCGTTGGCAGCCGCGACCAGGCCCACATCGCGACCCGCCTCGAATGTCACGTCGCGACGAGCGTCGATGCGGCTGCCCGCGACGCTGATATCGCGTCCGGCGCTGACGCTGATATCGCGCCCCGCCACGACCTCGGCGCCCATCTGGGTCGTCTGGGTCTGGTATGCCTGGCTTCCTGCCGTCCAGCCCCGCTCCGCTACCGCAGCCGAAACCAGGACATCCCTGCCGCCTTGCAAGGCGAGGTCGCCCTTGCTGTCGATGACACCGCCAATATTGGCTACATCGCGTCCTGCCGAAACGGTCAGCTTCTGCGCAGCCTCGATACGCGCGGCGCTATCGGCAAATGCCTCAGTGGTACCGGTTCCCCTGTAGGAGGACTGGTGCTGGGTCACCGTCCGTTCATTGATGACGTCTCCGGTAAGGGCGGAGAGGCTTACCTCGCGCCCGGCAATGATGCCGCCCTGGTCATTGCGGATGGAGCCGCTGGCCAGCAGGTCGAGGCGGTTGCCGGCCTCGATCAGGCCGCTGTTGTCGATGTTGCCGGCTGTCGCGCTGAGGTCGTTCTGCGCGCGCAGGGTACCGGCGTTCCTCAGGTCCCCGCCGGTGATCAGGTTCACGTCGCGCCCCTGGATCAGCGCGCCGTTCGGGCCCAACCGCCCCTCGGCCTGGGCCAGGTAGACCACGGGGGCGAGGACCTTCTCGCCATTCACCTCGACTTCTTCCAGCCAAACGATGTCGTGGGTCAGCGCGGCCACCTGGGCGGCGCTGAGGGTGACGCCAGGGGTCAGTCCCAATACGTCCTTGCTGGCGATGGCGTTGTCCATCAGATAGCGGAACATCGCTTCGTCGCTGTTCAATCCGGCGATGAAGCGCTGCCCCGTACGCTGGACGATCGCTTCGCGTACCAGGCGCTGCTCGTATAGACCGTCGCCCAGGCGCTTCTTGCTATCGTCCGGATTGATACCCAGGCCACCGAGCAGGTAGTCCGAGTTGAGGAACTGCTTCAGCTCGGTGAGCGCCGGGTTGGTCTCGATCAGATACTTGTGGCTGTTGCTCGGTGTGGCATTGCTGGGCACGCCCTCAACGCGCGCAACCGACGGCAGGGTTTGCAACGCCGGCTGCCCAACCGGAGGCTCGGCAAGAACGGCGCTCCGCTCTTCGAGGCGAGGCAGGCTGCCCTGAGCCCTAACGGCCGAAGGCAGTGCCTGCACCGACGACTGTTCAGCCGGCAGATCGGCAAGGATGCTGCCATTGCCACCTGGACTGGAGACTACCCCCTCTACACGCACTGTCGAAGGCGAGGCCTGGACCGTCGCCTGCGCACCCTGCCAATTGGCGAGAATAGTTCCATTCCCATCGTGACCGGGCACTGTGCTTTGAATACGATCAGCCGCGGGAAGGCTTGAGAACGAGGGTAGACCACCGCGCAGATCGGCGAGGATGACGCCATTGCCGCTGTGACCCGATGCATTGCCCTCGACGAGTCCACCCAGTCCCGTGGTCGCCTGGTGCTCACCGGCCTGGAAACGGCCAGTGTTTCCCCCGTCGCCCGAGATTGGCGCGGAAGCCCGTAGCGCATCGATAGCCTCAGCTACCCGGCCTTGATAGGCGGAACCGGCAAGCGAGGTGACACGATCATCGCCGACACGACGCGCCTGGGTACTCCAGCCACTTGCGCCACTGCCTGTCTGTGCGGATACAGATACGCCATGGCCGCTCTGGGTGAGATCGCTGGCGGATTTCAGAGCACCACTTGCCTGGTTCACCTGGGCTCCTTGGGACGCCAGGCGGAAGAGCCCATTCTGGCCTTGAGGCAGGCTGAAGCCCGGCAAGGTGAGAGGATTGATCTGTTGCCGAGCTAGATCTGGAGGTAACTGAGAGTGAAGTACGATATCAACTACGCTTGAAGACTTACCAACCGTCGTAGACCCCAAGTCTTTTCTCGAAGCCGTGTAGTCCTGCCACTGCTTTATGTCGCCATTATAAAGATTCCCGCTTGCGACCAGTGAAACTGTCCTGCCGGACTCGATAACAGAAGGTAGATACCCCCCCTCCCGGAAAACTTTTGCATCACTGATAAGCGTATAGCTGTTGAACTCTTTAGGTATATCTACCGCATTCCCTTTCCCGTACAGTGGATTTACCTTGCCCCCTCCCTGATATTTCCTCTCGTAGGGTACAGTCTGACAACTACCCTCCATGCAGTTCACAGAGTAGTAATCATGTATCAGCTTGGAGTTCCTGCGTTGATAGGTCTCAATCCCTCCGCCGTCATTAAGCAACTCTATTAGTTTATCTTCTGACCATCTGTCTGTAGGTCCCTTGAAAACTCGATTTCGAGTGTAATCACCCGATGCTATCGAAAGATTGCTGAAGTTTTCAGCAGAAAGCTCAACATCACCTCCAGCAGATACCGTCGAGCCAAAATTATTGAACTCCTTGAACCACCCCTTTAGCGCTCCGCCAACGCTAAAGCTAGAAACAGGAGAGGCCAGCTCAAAATTTGATTTATAAAATTCATCAACATAAAAGACATTCGTGCGCCCACCGTCTAATTGATCAAACGTTATATCTCCATACTCCAAGGTCTCAGAAGAGCTGTAAGCATCGACCTTATTCTCAAAAATTTCAGCACGCACAGTGGCATTACCCACTGCCTCAATCGTAGACGAGCGATTATTTACACTACTCGCCCAGCCCCCCGCATCGTCGCGGGCGATATCCA
>NZ_JAEMVM010000050.1:0-2909 GCF_016463925.1 Pseudomonas sp. P20
TCTCGGCCAAGCCGGATGCCGAGCTGGTGATCAAGGCCCTGGACATGGCCTACGAACAGCGCGGCAGGCCACAGCAGGTGCTGTTCCATTCAGACCAGGGCAGCCAGTACGCCAGCCGCCTGTTTCGGCAACGGCTCTGGCGCTATCGGATGCAGCAGAGCATGAGCCGCCGAGGGAATTGCTGGGATAACTCGCCGATGGAGCGCCTGTTCCGCAGTCTGAAGTCGGAGTGGGTCCCGTCAACGGGTTACCTGACGGCGCAGGAGGCCCAACGGGACATCAATCATTACCTGATGCACCGCTACAACTGGATCAGGCCGCATCAATTCAACGACGGGCTACCGCCTGCGGTGGCCGAAGAAAAACTCAACCCACTGTCCGGGATGGGTTGACCACTACAGACATGCGTGCCGTGCTACATGCTAGAAGCCTGGCCCAAGGCGCGCTGGAGAACGTCAGGAAGGTGGATTACAGCGGCTCCCCGCAGGCCTCTGCCAAACCGAAGCCATGCGGGCAACCTCTCGCTCGAGTGGGTGAAGTACCGCCAGCGGAGGCCTGGACAGAGCTTGCTGAACCAAGGGAGCACACACCAGGGACAGGCACTCAGGGAGGTCCAACCGCGTGGGAAGCAGAAGCGCTACCACAGCCACCTGACACCTTCGAGCAAAGCGTGCTGTTCACTCTGATGGCTCAACACTTATCGAACCGTGCCGCCTCGGCCTCCGCGGCTCCCGCGGCAACAAGCGGATCTGGTGGATGGGGATCTGCCGCCCGAAGCAGTCTCGCCTAGCGATACCGGTACTGAGGGGCCGGCTACCGGACGAAAGGTAGCCGCGCCTCCCTGCAGATCGCTAGGCCTGTAGGAAAAATCTGGAATTACCGAGAGCGCCTGGATTCCAGCGCCGGCATGCTGGCAGAGGCGCGCAATTTCAAGGCCAATACAACAGTACCCTCTGTAATCGCTGATTACGCCGGGGGCGCATTGCTACGCCTGCAGAATGGTTTCAGGACCTTAGAAACAGAAAAGCCCACCTAGAAAGGTGGGCTATTCCATATTGAAATCACGTCAATTCGGGCCTAATGTTCGGCCCAGACGGCTGCTAGACAAGAACCGGCGTAACACCCCTTCCTAGCCTATGCAACTCGCCCCGTAGAAAATGGTGGGTCGTGTAGGATTCGAACCTACGACCAATTGGTTAAAAGACAATTGGCCTAGGTCTCTCTAGGAAGGGTTTTAAAGCCCCGTACCGATTTAGCTGAGCAGCCTCTAATGACCCCATTAGAGGCTATCTCAATGAAAGCGACTTCGGTTGTATCCACCAAGGGTGGTGTAGGGAAATCCACCACCGCCGCCAACCTCGGTGCATTTTGCGCCGATGCTGGCCTGAAAACCCTCCTCATCGACCTGGACCCCGTCCAGCCCTCCCTATCTTCGTACTACGAGCTTCCTGAAGTCGCCCAGGGCGGCATCTACGACCTGCTCGCCGCCAACATAACTGACCCAGCGAGGATCATCTCCAGGACGATTATCCCCAACCTGGACGTCGTGATTTCCAACGACCAGAACAACCAGCTCAACAACCTACTGCTCCAGGCGCCCGATGGCCGGCTCCGGCTGGCAAACCTCATGCCGTCCCTGAAACAGGGCTACGACCTGGTGCTGATCGACACCCAAGGTGCGCGCTCCGCTTTACTAGAAATGGTCGTGCTCGCATCGGATCTGGTTGTTTCCCCCCTGCAGCCCAACATGCTCACTGCCCGCGAGTTCAACCGCGGCACCATGCAAATGCTCGATGGACTGCGTCCCTACGAGCGCCTCGGCATGCGGATCCCCTCGGTTCAGATCGTCATCAACTGCCTGGACCAGACCAATGACTCCCGGGCGATTCACGAGAATGTGCGCGCCATCTTCGATGAGCATCAGGACATTTCTGTGCTCGAAACGACTGTCCCGGATGCCGTCGTGTTTCGCAACGCAGCATCGCGCGGGCTACCAGCGCACCGCCTCGAAACGCGGCAACCCTCCAATCGCACATCAGCGCCCGCGCTGGAAATCATCCGTAACCTGGCCATCGAGGTCTTTCCCGAGTGGACTGACCGCTTCCTCGCGCTGACGCCGGAGGCGGTAGCAGCACTGGTCAAGGGAGGGCGCTGACATGGCGAAGACTCCTATCACCCAAGCCCGCGACGTCGACGCGGAACTTGTGCTGCAACTGAACAAGTTCGGCAGCGCCGCCGACCTTCGGAGCCAACAGGCCAAGTTGACCGGCGCTGCGCGAGAAATACGCAAGCTGACTGGCGGCGGTACCGACTTGTTCGGGAAGCTGGGTTGCTACTTGAGCTTTGAACAAAAGCAGCTCCTGCAAGACGCTGCGCGCTTGCTCGACTCGGTGAACCAGCAGGTCGAGCATGCGAAGGAAAAGCGTGATCGCGACGAGAAACAGGCCAAGAAGCGGCGTGAGCTGCGCGGGCGCCTGGCCAAGCAACTGGTCGCCTCGAACTACCCGCTTCCGGGAAATACGCTCGAAGAGCGGCTGGAAATCCTGCAGATCGCGTTGATCTACAACCGGGCCAAGGTGTTCGATCCCCTGTACTCCACCCGAGAACTCCACTCAAGACTGAAAGGTTGGCTGGAGCGTCCCAAGCAACTCATCGGGTGGCTCAGTGAAGCCGAGTATTTCGCCAGTTGGGTAGGATGTCTGCGCAGTGAATTCATTCAAAGCCTGACCGACGAAATCGCCTACGACGATGGCAGTGAAGTCGAGGAGCGCCTGCGCGTCATCAAGCAGAAGGTCGCTGACTGCACCGCTCAAATCGCTCTGACCAGCGAGGAGCAGGAAACCCTTCGGCTCTGGAAAGACGCTCTGCAATCGGCTCCGGAGGGCTCCATATGAACCTCCAGAACCGCA
>NZ_JAEMVM010000051.1:0-1646 GCF_016463925.1 Pseudomonas sp. P20
TCACCAGCTCCCAGCCTTCCTGACCGAGGCGCTGCACCTTCTCCCAGCGGAGAGGATCGCCCAGCAGAGCATTCATGTCCGGCTCCAGAGCTTTGTCTGTGCGTCGTTGGCGTCCAAGCAGCCTCACGGATTGGGGAAGGTCCTGGTAGGGGAGGTCGATATTCTCAATGTGATATTCGAAGGTCTGCTTCATGACGTGCTCCTGGGGTGGTTCGAGTAAACCGCACGGTTTCAGGAGCAGGGGAGGGCCTCAAGCGAAAATATTAGGACTGGGTGCTTCGGAATTTTTTTTGCAAGACCTGTGAAACTACATCGCGTTTATCGGTTATCGCACGGTGTCGCACTTTAGAGTAAGCTCGGCGGGTTGCTTTATTTTGTTAGTATTCGATTAAAGTAGGTTGGAATATTTTTCATCAAGTTTAAAGTGGAGCAGATATGAACGCGAACACTAAAGCGATCTACGAGCTTTGTAGGGTTATCAAGGAACAGCAAGAGCTTTTACGTCTAGCTCTTTGGGTTATGTCGCAGGGGCCGACTGTTTTCCGAGGCCAAGAAATTAAATGTGTTTTAAAGTGGGATCAGGTTCGAGCAGCGAGCGCTACGTGTTTAGGGGCCGGCCAGTCCTTGAATACAATCCTAAAAAGCTCAGAGGAGCGAGGCATACCTGTTCGCGATCTGTACCCAGTTGCGCGGAGTGTGGTTGAAGGTTTTATCAATGCAGCTTTCTTTATAACACAACCGGTCGACATTGCTCAGCGTGCTTTGAAACATAAAGACTACGCAGCTTGGAGGCATACGAATCGAGTGGTTGGCACTGGAAAGTTTACATTCAGTTTGAGCTCTTGTAGCGATCCACAGGAAGCGGCAGCGAGGCTTTTTCCTGAGTTTTCTGGAAAAGGAAGAGGGTCTTGGAGCACTCTCGATGCACCGTCAAAAATTGATCGGATTGGAAGGAGCGTTCAGTCTTCTGGTGGAGCCTTGCTCGGCGCGTATGGGCTTATATATGCCATCTCTTCTGAAATTATACATGGTTCTGTTTACGGTATGAGCTATTTCATGAGCGCACATAACCCAGGAGACATGACGGTTGAGGGTTTTCAAAATGGCACGGAAAGCCAAGTAGTGACCATTCTAACCGCTGTTAGCCATGCAGCCAGTGGTTTTCTTTCTGCGTTTTGGCAGCTGCATCAGTGTCGTCCAGCGATTGATGCCGAGCGTTCCCTTTTTGAACGCATTCTCAAGGCTGTCCAGTGTGGCGACGTCGCCCCTGCGGCTCCATCGCCGGAAGATGGAGCTTAGAATAGGCGGGAGCGTTACAGCTTAGCTCTGTGAGCGGCTCGGCTCATGGTGCGCTATGTAAGGCGTGTCTCCTACAGGTACTTTTTGAAGGTGGATGCTGTGATGCATACCGCTACGCCGAGCAGCGCGGCGCAGGGCAGCAGGATGAGCAAGGGGTTGATGCTGATGGGGATTGCCAGGTAGAGCGTCCAAGGGACGACCGCTAGCGGAATGATGCTGCCGCGCGCCTTGTGGTAGAGGTAGCTGGACTCCCGGCCGGCGCCGAACTTGCGCAGGTCCCGGCGCACCAGGCCGTCCACCAGGCCGGTGAACGCGGCCATCAGGAACAACGGGATCGTCATGACCAG
>NZ_JAEMVM010000052.1:0-1813 GCF_016463925.1 Pseudomonas sp. P20
GCCAAACTGGTTGGATATGGATCCCTGCTTCATTGAGCTAGGTCAGACGGCCGAAGAGCGATATCGGCGATACGTAACGTTCGTGAAAGAGGCGATACCGGCCGAGGAATTGAGGCTAATTCGCGAGGCGGTTCAGCGTGGACAACTGACGGGAAATCAACGGTTCGTGGACGAGATCGAACGGGTAGCCGGGGTGAGAATAGAGCGGCATGGGCAAGGGCGGCCGAGATTAGAGTAGGGAAAATAAATCTGTCCCCTTTTTTTCACGATTGACTTTGATGGCCACATTATTCGAGCGGAAGTAAAACCAAACGGAAATGTGGTGGGCGGGCACTCAACTGTTACGGGAGATGTACGCGTTATTCCTGGAACCGAGTCGGTGCCGAACGCTCAAGGTGTGTATAGCGCTAAAATTGAAGTGGCAGACCCAGCAAATCCGGGAAGTTACTTGCCAAAGACAAACAATGGCGGAGTATCTACGATGTTTCCAAAATCTTGGACTGCAGATAGGATAAAGGTAGAGGTTGATGCTGCTTTCCAAAATAGGACAGTCACAGGAAATAAGTGGAATGGAACTACGCCAAGTGGCGTAAGGGTCGAAGGTTATCTTAGTCCTAAGACTACGGTTTATCCGAAATTATAGGTGAAAGGGTTAAATGAAGATTAGATATTTTTGGACTGGGGAAGGTGAGAATAAAGAGCCTAGCTGCCAATCTGATGTTTTAAGTGATGATGGCATAGACCTATTAGCATGTTTATTTGTCGATCATGGGGGGCAGAAATATGAAAGCTCCATAGCTTGGTTAGATGAAGGCTTGTCTAGGGTCAATCAGATAAGGCGTGGTGCTATTGAATGTTCTGACTGGAGTCGTGATAGCTGGGGTGTTGAGTTGAGAAATGGAATGGCAAGAATATACTCCTTGTATGATGAGGATTGCTCCGCCGCTATTGCGCTTGATGATTTTGAGAGAGCCTTATTAGGTTGGAAGAGATTTATTCAAGCCGATTGAGTCTCTGTAATGAGATGAAGGAGACAGATTTATTTTTGCTACTCTAAAGCTAAAAGGCAGGTAGGTTTTCCCCGTTCAGTAATTCCTTGCTCTTTAACAATTTACATTTTCGATTTAGAAGAAGAGCACCGTGCAAGACCTCACTGTCGCCACATCCGCAGAGTCCTGAACCCCCGGCCCCGTTATCCCTGGCGGGTCGCTCGCCGGGGCAACGCATGCGTTGCCTGTTTCCGACTCGCCCCACAAGGACCAACTGCACCTGCAACTGGGTGTGGGCCTGAGCGCGGAGCAGATGGCGGCGCTGACCCACGACATCGTGTGGTTGGAAGAGGTCGAGGTGAACGGCGAGAAGGTCCTCGCGCCGGTGGTCTACCTGGCCCAGGCGGAGGGTCGGCTGGCACCCAACGGTGCGCTGATCCAGGGCCGCGACGTGAAGCTGGTGAGCGGCGGCGACCTGCATAACGTCGGCACCCTGCGCGCGCGGAACGACCTCAGCGCGACAGCCGACAACCTCGACAACAGCGGCCTGATCGAGGCCGGCAAGCGCCTCGACCTGCTCGCCGGCGACTCGATCCGCAACCGCCAGGGCGGGGTCATCGCCGGGCGCGACGTGAGCCTCACCGCGCTGACCGGCGACGTGATCAACGAACGCAGCGTGACCCGCTACGACAGCGCGCTCGACGGCCGCACCTGGGAGCGCAGCTTCGCCGACAGCGCCGCGCGGGTGGAGGCGGCGAACAGCCTGAACGTCCAGGCCGGACGCGACATCGCCAACCTCGGCGGGGTGCTGCAGAGCCGCGGCG
>NZ_JAEMVM010000053.1:0-1039 GCF_016463925.1 Pseudomonas sp. P20
GCCAAACTGGTTGGATATGGATTCCTGCTTCATTGAGCTAGGTCAGACGGCCGAAGAGAGATATCGGCGATACGTAACGTTCATGAAAGAGGCGATACCGGCCGAGGAATTGAGGCTGATTCGCGAGGCGGTTCAGCGTGGACAACTGACGGGCAATCAACGGTTCGTGGACGAGATCGAGCGGGTAGCCGGGGTGAGAATAGAGCGGCGTGGGCAAGGGCGGCCGAGATTAGAGTAGGGAAAATAAATCTGTCCCCTTTTTTCTGTGTTCACTATCACTCCGAGTGAACTGAAGGATGTACTTCAGAGCAGCCCTGTTGTTAAGTCACCAGTTATGGCATTGCCTGATGGGCAATTCGTGAGGACCGTTGATGTAGGTAAAGTAATTGGCACTACCAATTTAAAGGATGGAGGAGTGCCCACCTCGGTATTAAAAATATTTACTGACAGAGCTGGTAATTTGATCACAACCTTCCCAATCAAGGCGGTGGATTAATTGAGCTATCTTCCAATACGTGTATGGACTGGCTTTCAATCAGCTGTAAGACTGCTGAGCGCTGAGGCTTCTCCAAAAGAAGTTCTTGATTTAATTCTAAATTGGATAAAAAGGAATAGAAAATTTTTCCTGTCTGGCTCATTTGCTGTTTATGGGTTTGAGGAGTTCCTGGGTCTAAGTGGAGAGGAGATGCCTGTTAACTTTTCAAATTTTTCATCATCCGAGTTAGAGAATTTTAAGAAATTTACTTTCAAATATCAGGCTAAGGATGTGGACTATATTGCGCAATTTTTAAGAGATGTTATTGAGGCTTTGATAACTGTAGAGGTTGATAAAAAATGTCCTAATTGTAATTCTGAAGGGATGCATGTCTTTATAGGGAAGTATAATAACCTAGTGGCTTATCAATGCAATGTGTGTGGGCACTCGCAATACTCGGACGGCTCAAAAGTAGAAGTCGGCGGTTTGGAGTTTATAACGGAGAGAAAGCTTCGAGATCTAAAGTTAATTTAAAATTTCATAAGCATAAAGGGGACAGATTTA
>NZ_JAEMVM010000054.1:0-3163 GCF_016463925.1 Pseudomonas sp. P20
TTTGCGGCAAGTGCGGTCTGCCGCTGGTCCACCGCAAGAAAGCCGGCAAGGGCGGCTTCGACTTCTGGGGTTGCAGCGGCTTTCGCACCACAGGGTGCAAGGTCAGCTACCCCACCAAGAACGGCCAACCTGACTTCGACAACCCGCGCGGGCTATAGGTAATACATGAACATGCAAACCAGCATCGACAGGAACCTCAATTTCGACTTTGTGCGCAGGCAAGTCGAGCAACCGCCAGCTTGGGCCTCTGAGGTCCTGCTGTCATGGGAGGAAGCCTACCCCCAGGAAAAGCACGCCTTCCTTCAAAGCCACTACTGGACCGAGACGGGATCGATCAATGTGTTCCGCGTCGTGGGTACGGACCACTGGGATTACCAAGGAAAGTCCTGGCTCGACTTCCTCACTGGCGGCAAGCGAATGCAGCGAAACCTGCAGGCCTTGCTGGACAACCCGAGCTACTACCTGCAGCCAACGGAGCGCAGGCCCGCGATCCACTACAACACGCTCGATGGCTTGAGCTTCTATGTCGGATCCGACGGCAACCACCGCACCTGTATTGCCCGATTCTTCCTGGCCGAACAGCAGAAAAGCCAGCTTCACGACGTGACGCTCAACCACTACCAGGTCAACGACAGCTTCTACCGCCTGTACGGGCAACTTCGGCAACTGCTCCTGCTACAGGGGCTACCTGTGCAAATCCATCCGGAGCGTGTGCAGTTGGGCCGGGAAGATACTGCTGGCTGGAAGATGGATACCTACCAGACCACATTGAACTGGTTGAACCTCAAGACCCAGGAGGAAATATCTCTGAACGAAGCCCAGACACGGGAGCAACTCATCGACCTCATGCGGGGAAAACCATCTGAAGAGCAATCGCGAGGCTGGAAGACAAAGCTGAAATGGCTCATTTCAGGCTGAGCTCGCAGTCAGACTTGCATCGCTATTCGGGCCAGCTACGCTCTGCCATACACGCTGTATATCCCCGGCGTGTTCCCCGCCCCCGACACCCTGTTCCCGCACACAGGCCTGTCGGGGCTCTTTTTGAGCTCAGTGGCCATGAAGGTCATGATGTTCATCGTCACCTGACTCTCAGAGTCCACTTGGTGTTCCTGGTCTCGTAATCCAAGGAAATACAGGCCGAGTGGCCTGAACATTTCCCATCGATCCGAAGCACACCGACCAGCCACAGTGCTGCTCGCTTACACAGGAGCATACGCGTGGCACCACTCGACAACGCCTCCCCTAGCGGGCCGCTACAGGATCCATCCCTGGCCCGCTACAGCGAGCGGCAGCTCGCCGTCGCCAACACCTGGGCAACACATTTCTCCCTCGCAGGGACAGCTCGAACCAAGTTCATCCGTCACTACCTGCGCAGCACCTCTACGACTAGGTGCTGGTGCATCACCGTCGCGGCGGACAACGGTATTCGCTACACCATCATGCGTGCAGGGCCACTACTCCAGGTGTTCGACGGTCAACTGATCGGTGCGTGGGAGTGCAAGCCTGCCCATCGTGTCCCGGCAAGCACGCCGTCCCCGGCAGGGGCGTTGAAGCTGTTACAGCGCCTTGAGAAGTTCGACGACGCAGTTGCTGTACTCAGCTCATACACCAAGCGAGCGCACGACCTAGCCACTCAGATGGCCAGGGACGACCTCGGACTTCCGCATCGCCTCGTGTATCCGAGCCACAGCAACAAGCGCTACTACGCGCCAAGGCACCAGTTCTACTTGAAGCAGATCGGAGCGGTCTTGCGAACCTTCAGACAGGTCCTGGACCAAGACCTGCTGTTCGCCATCCGCTCGGTTCGGTGCCTCTCGCCCCAGCTCTACAACTGGCTGGCTCAAGGCAACCAGGTGCGCCGACTGCAAATGCTGAAGGCTCAGCCGGTCTTGACGCCGCTACTGGTGGATTGCGAGGAGGGAGTCTGGCCTCACACGACGACCAATGACAACGGCGAGAGCATCCACCATTACCTTCCTTGCCCCTTTTCCCTGATTGATAGTGAACGACCGCAGGCCGCAGCCATGCCATGCGGTTTTTACCTCGATATGGGCCGTATTCTTGGGCAGGTCGCGGACGAAGGGATCTCGGTCATCAACTTTTTCGCCTGGCTATTTCAGGCGCCACGGGCCTCGATTCGATTTCTTAGTCACGTCAGTCCCGGCCGTGCGGGAGGAGCTCTCTTCCATCGCAAACGGGAAGGCCGATATTCGGGATGGCATACTCTCCTTATGGCAGCATCGCTAGGTAACCGGCGTCCGATCACTCGCGCTCAATGGACAGCCTTCTATGCCGCCTACAATGCGATCCCCTGGCAGATTCACAACGCCAAGCCTGACTACAACCGGCTCTTCAACGGCTGCCCCTTGGATTGGCAGGATCCGGCATGGCTTGCAATCACTGCACGCCTGAGAGACATCAAGGAGTTCTATACCGCCCTCGACCAGGGGAACTCACAGGTTGTTCGGCAGGCGCGCAGCGCCCTGAAGGCGTATCTGGGTCATTGTACCTACCGACAGGCTGGCAACCTGGTGGACGACTACCACCAGGTCCAGAGGGAACTGCGCGCCACAGTACAGAGCAGCCTGCCCGATCTGGTCGACACCGACGAGTACACCACCTGGGAGGGAATGCTGCCTGTCAGCCTTATCGATTGCCCCAATGGCCTGCAGATTGTCGAGCTCCGCTGCCCTGCCGATCTCTATGCCGAACATATCGCGCTGGCCCATTGCATCGATAGCTACGACCAGGCCGCCTATCGAGGAGACTGCCGACTGCTCTCAATACGTGAGGCTGGCCGTCCACTGGCCTCTGCCGAACTGGAGCTCAGGCGTGAGCATGGCGAGCCACTAGGTAGGCCCTGGAATCCCCAGCACCTTTCTACGGTGCAACTGCGCAAACTCGATAATGACCCCGTACCGGCAGACTCCCCTGCCGGCCAGGCTTACCGCTGGTTCATGGAACGGATTCGCTCTGGAGCCATAGCGACGAACCTGAACTGGCCCGACATGACCGTCCACATGACACGCTTCGCCGATGGTCGCTGGAAGGCGGGCCTCGCCGAAGCCACGGCGAAGTGGCTGCTCACTCGGTTGGAAAACCGATGAGCCGTCCACGCCTGGTCAACCGTACCTCCGCGACTCCTTCGACGCTTCTGCAGCGG
>NZ_JAEMVM010000055.1:0-441 GCF_016463925.1 Pseudomonas sp. P20
TGCGCAACATCGATCAGAACATCGAGCAGAAGCTCAACAACACCGCCCAGGAGCTGCAGCAACAGCAGGAGAACCGTAGCCAGACGATCCTGGACCAAGTACAGAAACGGCTCGAGAACCTAACCCACGTTCCCGAGGCCGGCGACACCGACCTGCCCGTAGGATTCGGCGTGCGACCAGAGGATGGCCAGCACTTTCAGGGAGCGGGCTCGTCTTCATCGGACATCGTCTGGATCGAGCCCCAGGACGCCCGCGCAGTCGATGCCAATGGCCAGCCGCTGGCCGCCGGCTCCACCACCCAACCGAGCGGATTCAGCTTCCCGACCTCCTTCGGCAATGCGGTCGATCGCGGCCAGAACGCGCTGGAGCGGATCGATGACGGGCTGCACCCCGTCGGCCAACAGCGATCCGACCTCGAGAACCGCAAGCTCGTCCGCAAGA
>NZ_JAEMVM010000055.1:614-1551 GCF_016463925.1 Pseudomonas sp. P20
GCACCTTCCCGGCGCCGGCCGAAGAGGTGAATGACAACCAGAGCAACAACAACCAGACCGCCAGCGCCGACCAGAAAACCATCCAGGGCGGCCTCGGCTGGATCAGCGACCCCTACGGCATCCCCTGCATCGCCGGTGATCGCCGATCCAATGCCAAGGAGTACCTGGGCAATCAGAGCCTACTCACGGCTGCCGGGGCCGGCATCGCCAAACTCCTGGACGCCGACGAGAACAACACCAGTACCGTCTTCAGCGGCAACGGCACCAGCTTCGGGACGACCGGAACCAACAGCAACTCGGCCCTCAACAACATCCTCTCCGGCGGCGTCGGCGACATCCGGCAGTGGATGAACAAGTTGTACGGGGAGGCCTTCGCCGCCGTCTACGTGCAACCGGGCGCGCGGGTCGCCGTGCATCTCGATCAGCAACTGGCGATCGACTACGAACTCAAGGGCCGCAAGGTCGACTACAGCTCTGGAGCCGCTCATGCAACAGCAGACCTGGACTAACCCCCTTCTTCGTCTCTGCGCCGGCCTGGCCTGCGCGCTGACCCTGGCAGCGTGCTCCACCAGCAAGGAGGAGATGCTGCCCCACGGCGAGGCCAACATGCTCGACGTCTGGGAACAAGGTGCAACCAGCTCGATAGGCAACAGCCGTGGCCGGCTGCTCCTCGATGCCAGGCAAACGCTGCGGCGCCCGATCGATCCGCAGCAGGCTGCCTCCGCGAACGACCAGGCCGACTACACCCGCACGGCCAGCAACGAGATCCACAGCCAGTTCAAACGACTGCCCAATCCCGACCTGGTCATGTATGTGTTCCCGCACCTGGCCGGCAGCGATCCCGCCCCGGTACCGGGCTACACCACCGTGTTCCCCTTCTACCAACGAGTCCAGTACGCCATGCCGGGCGAGCGTACGGAGGACTACTAATGAGCCT
>NZ_JAEMVM010000056.1:0-441 GCF_016463925.1 Pseudomonas sp. P20
TGCGCAACATCGATCAGAACATAGAGCAGAAGCTCAACAACACCGCCCAGGAACTGCAGCAACAGCAGGAAAACCGTAGCCAGACGATCCTGGACCAGGTACAGAAACGGCTCGAGAACCTAACCCACATTCCCGAGGCCGGTGACACCGACCTGCCCGTCGGGTTCGGCGTGCGACCAGAGGATGGCCAGCACTTTCAGGGAGCGGGCTCGTCTTCATCGGATATCGTCTGGATCGAGCCCCAGGACGCCCGCGCGGTCGATGCCAATGGCCAGCCGCTGGCCGCCGGCTCCACCACCCAACCGAGCGGATTCAGCTTCCCGACCTCCTTCGGCAATGCGGTCGATCGCGGACAGAACGCGCTGGAGCGGATCGATGACGGGCTGCACCCCGTCGGCCAACAGCGATCCGACCTGGAAAACCGCAAGCTCGTCCGCAAGA
>NZ_JAEMVM010000056.1:579-1516 GCF_016463925.1 Pseudomonas sp. P20
GCACCTTCCCGGCGCCGGCCGAGGAGGTGAATGACAACCAGAGCAACAACAACCAGACCGCCAGCGCCGACCAGAAAACCATCCAGGGCGGTCTCGGCTGGATCAGCGACCCCTACGGCATCCCCTGCATCGCCGGTGATCGCCGATCCAATGCCAAGGAGTACCTGGGCAATCAGAGCCTACTCACGGCTGCCGGGGCCGGCATCGCCAAGCTCCTGGACGCCGACGAGAACAACACCAGTACCGTCTTCAGCGGCAACGGCACCAGCTTCGGGACGACCGGAACCAACAGCAACTCGGCCCTCAACAGCATCCTCTCCGGCGGCGTCAGCGACATCCGGCAGTGGATGAACAAGCTGTACGGCGAGGCCTTCGCCGCCGTCTACGTGCAACCTGGCGCACGGGTCGCCGTGCATCTCGATCAGCAACTGGCGATCGACTACGAACTCAAGGGCCGCAAGGTCGACTACAGCTCTGGAGCCGCTCATGCAACAGCAGACCTGGACTAACCCCCTTCTTCGTCTCTGCGCCGGCCTGGCCTGCGCGCTAACCCTGGCAGCGTGCTCCACCAGCAAGGAGGAGATGCTGCCCCACGGCGAGGCCAACATGCTCGACGTCTGGGAACAAGGTGCAACCAGCTCGATAGGCAACAGCCGTGGCCGGCTACTCCTCGATGCCAGGCAAACGCTGCGGCGCCCGATCAATCCGCAGCAGGTTGCCTCCGCGAACGACCAGGCCGACTACACCCGCACGGCCAGCAACGAGATCCACAGCCAGTTCAAACGACTGCCCAATCCCGACCTGGTCATGTATGTGTTCCCGCACCTGGCCGGCAGCGATCCCGCCCCGGTACCGGGCTATACCACCGTGTTCCCCTTCTACCAACGAGTCCAGTACGCCATGCCGGGCGAGCGCACGGAGGACTACTAATGAGCCT
>NZ_JAEMVM010000057.1:0-762 GCF_016463925.1 Pseudomonas sp. P20
CGTTCGCCAGGCCGCCTTGGATACGCTCGCAGATGGATTTCAGATATGCCGCCGGGTCCTGTCCGCGAATCTGCGCATCCGCCTTGCGGATCCGGCGGTAGACGACCATCCGCACGCGCCGCTGTTGTCCTCGCCAGGGCAGCTTGCTGACGGCGGTGTCGACGAACAGTCCGCCCGGCTTCGAAATGCCCTCCAGGTGATGCTTCATGAGCGCCAGGTACATCTCGCTGAAGGCCGATCCTCGCGCTCGAGGATGGACGTACTGCCTCAACTGCTCCTGGAAATTGTCCCAGCTGATCTCGTCCTGGGCGTAGAACTGGACGATCCAGGGCGAGGTTTCGTGCTCGTCGAAGGAGTTCTGCAGGGCTTCTTTCAATGCGTCCCGAGCGTTCTGCATCCAATTGGGATCGCGGCCCTCGGTGCCCAAGGGCACCAGCTCGAAGAACGCGGCGCGCGAACGCCCATCTTCCAGGAGCATCACCTGCTCGTCGGGCAGGTACTCAGCCCAGGGCAGCAGGTCGACGAACGATGGGTCGTGATCGTAGAGGCGTGACGCTTCAGCCTGCGTGGCGCCATTCTTGCTCCCGGTGTTGGGCAGAGGAATACCCATGGCGGCCAGTCGCGCCAGATAGCGCTCAGTCGCTTCTTCCGCGGCCGCTACGTCCAGCGCTCCTGAATCTTCGGGAGCGTCTGCCGGTACCGACTGAGGCTGTGTGCGACCGCGCAGAAGATTTTGAAAGAGGCTCATTAGTAGTCCTCCGT
>NZ_JAEMVM010000058.1:0-6084 GCF_016463925.1 Pseudomonas sp. P20
TGCTCAACCAGGACAAGGGGGTACTCGCCAGCCGCGATGGGCTGCGCCTGAGTGCTACGGAGTTGTTCAACGGCGCGGGGGGCCTGCTGTCCAGCCAGAAGGGTATCGACGTCTCCCTGGCCGGTGCGTTCGATAACCAGGCCGGCGGCCTGGACAGCCGGGGCTTCCTGACGGTGAAGTCAGCCTGGCTCGACAACCAGGGCGGTACGCTATCCAGCGCAGGGGCATTGGCAGTGACCAGCCAGGGCGCCCTGAACAATCAGGGCGGCAGACTGGCGAGCGACGCCGGACTTAGCTTGAGCAGCGCCAGCCTCGACAACAGCCAGACCGGTGCGATCAGTGGCAAGGGGGCCGTGGAGATTCGTACCGGCAACCTGAACAACAGCCGGAAAGCCAGTATCGGCAGCGATGCGGGACTCACCCTGGTCGCCGCTCGGGTAGACAACAGCCAGGCGGGCCGGATCGCTGCCAAGGGTGCGATCAATGCGGATCTCCAAGGGTTGGACCAGCATGACAGGGGCAACCTGGTCAGCGATACCGGCATTACGCTCGATCTGAACAAGGGAAGCCTGGTCAATCGCGCTCAAGGCCTGATCGCCACGCCTGGCACTTTGCTCCTGCGCCAACTCGGCGTGGTGGACAACAGCGGTGGGGAAATCTCCAGCGACCGCGCGTTCACTCTTGCCACCTCCGCGTTGAACAACCAGGGGGGACGCCTGCTCAGCGGCGGAGCCCTGACCTTGCGTATCGCGCAGGCCCTGGACAACAGCCTCGAGGGGCTTGTCTCCGGTGCCGGAGGTCTGGATATCCAGGCATTCGTCCTGGACAACCGTAGTGGCTCCATCGGCAGCAAGGGCGCCATCGATATCGGTGTGACCCGCCTGGAAAACGACGCTGGCACGCTGATCGCCGAACGCGGCCTGAAGCTGGTAGCCGATGAGGCGAACAATTCCAAGGGGAGTATCGTCGCCAAGGATGATCTGCGTGCCAAACTCGGTGCGCTGGTGCAGAACGGGGGAGAGCTGACGACTCAGGGCGCGCTGGCCCTCGACGCCGACAAAGTCGACAACGGCGCTGGTCGCATCGCCGGCAACCGAGGTGTGGTCATCGATGCCCGGCAGGTGGACAACCGTGCCGGCGAGATTGCCAGCCAGGGCGTGGCGACGCTGAACCTCACTGAGCAACTGGACAACCGTGGCGGCAAGATCGTCGGTGACAGTGGTCTGGGCATCACCGCGCCACGCGTGCTCAACCAGGACAAGGGAGTACTCGCCAGCCGCGATGGGCTGCGCCTGAGTGGTACCGAATTGTTCAATGGCAATGCCGGACTGCTCAGCAGTCAGAGACATATAGAGGTCACTCTGGACGGCGTGCTGGACAATCAGGGCAAGGGCGCGCTGCTCAGCGACGGTACCCTGACGGTGAGCGCCGGGCGCATACACAACCAGGACGCCACTCTGTCCAGCGCCGGTGCGCTGAGACTGAGCAGCCAGGAGGCGGTGGACAACCGTGGCGGCAAGTTGGTGACGGACTCCAGCCTGCGCCTGACCAGCGCCAGCCTGGACAACAGCCGATCAGGGATCATCAGTGCCAACGCTGCGGCGGAGATCCATACCGGGGTTCTGAACAACAGCCAGAAAGGCAATCTTGGCAGTAATGACGGGCTCGGCCTGATTGCTACTGAGGTGGATAACAGCCAGGAAGGTCGGATCACTGCCAAAGGCATGATCGACGCAAATATCAAGGGACTCGATCAGCAGGGCAAAGGGCGGCTGGTCAGTAATGCCGGCATCATACTCGACCTGAACGAGGGAACCCTGGCCAATGGCGCTCAGGGCCTGATCGCCACGCCTGGAACCTTGCTCCTGCGCCAACTCGGCATGGTGGACAACAGCGGCGGGGAAATTTCCAGCGACCGAGCCTTCACACTCACCACCTCCGCGCTGACCAACCAGGGTGGCCGCCTGCGCAGCGGCGGTGTACTGACGTTGCGCATCGCCCAGGCTCTGGACAACAGCCTCGAAGGTGTTCTCTCCGGCACCGGAGGCCTGGATATCCGGGCGCTTGCCCTGGACAACCGCAGTGGCTCCATCGGCAGCAAGGGCGCCGTCGATATCGACGTGTCCCGTTTGGAAAACGATGACGGCGACCTGCTTAGCGAAGGTCGTCTGAAACTGACTGCCGAGCGAGCGAACAGTGTCAGGGGACGGATCGCGGCCAGGGGTGACCTGCACGCCAGCGTGACAGCCTTTAACCAGGCGGGTGGCGAATTGAGCAGCGAGGGTGCGCTGATGCTCGAGGCCGATAGCCTCGACAACCGCAGCGGCGGTCTGGTCAGTGCTGATGGCAACCTGACCGTTTCCGCCCGGAGGATCGACAACCGTGCGGGCGAAATCGCCAGCCCGGGCCAGGTGACACTGGACGTCGCCGAGCAGTTGGACAACCGAGGCGGCAAGGCCATCGGCGATAGCGGACTTCGCCTCGCCGCGCCACGGGTACTCAACCAGGACGGCGGGGTACTCGCCAGTCGTGATGGGCTGCGCCTGAATGGCGCCGAACTGTTCAATGGCAACGGCGGCCTGCTCAGCAGCCAGCAAAGCATCGACGTCATTCTGGACGGCGTATTGGGCAATCAGGCGGGCAGCTTGAGCAGCCAGGGACGCCTGAGCGTGAAGAGCGGTCGGCTGGACAACCAGGGCGGTGCAGTCTCCAGCGCCGGGACCTTGTCGCTTTCCAGCCAGGGTGCGTTGAACAACCAGGGGGGCAGGGTGGTCACCGACGCCGGTGCCGTCCTGCGCAGCGCCAGCCTCGACAATAGCCAGGGCGGCATCGTCAGCGCCAAGGGGGCCGCGGAGATCCGTACTGGCAGCCTCAACAATAGCCAGAAGGGCGGCATAGGCAGCGGTGCCGGGCTCGCGCTGGTCGCGGACCTGGTGGACAACAGCCAGAACGGCCGGATCACTGCCAAGGGTGCGATCGATGCCAACCTGAAGGGGCTGGATCAGCAGGGCAGCGGCAGGCTGGTCAGCGATACGGCCATCGCGCTCGATCTGCGCGGGGGAGAACTGGTCAACCGTGCTCAGGGCCTGATCGCCACGCCTGGAGCCTTGCTGCTGCGGCAACTGGGTGTCGTGGACAACAGTGGCGGTGGCGAGATCTCCAGCGATCGAAGCTTTACCCTCGCCGCGACCGCGCTGAGCAACCGGGGTGGCCGCGTGATCAGCGGCGACTCCCTGACCCTGCGCATCGCCCAGGCACTGGACAACAGCCTCCAAGGCGTTCTTTCCGCAAGCGGAGGGCTGGATGTCGCTGCACTCGTCTTCGACAACCATAGCGGCATCGTTGCTAGCAAGGGCGATACACACATCGGGGTGAACCGCCTGGAGAACGAGGCAGGCCGCGTGGTCAGCGAAGGCGCCCTGGATCTGACCGCCAAGCAGGTGAGCAGCGCCAAGGGGCGCATTGCCGCGAAGGGCGATCTGCAGGTCACGGTTGGCACCCTCGAGCAGCAGGGTGGAGAACTGGCCAGTCAGGGGACGCTGACTCTCGACGCCGATAGCCTGGATAACCGCAATGGCGGCCTGGTGAGCGCCGATGGCGGGGTCACCGCCGAGGCACGCCAGATCGATAACCGCGGTGGGGAAATATCCAGCGTGGCCAAGGTGGCTCTGGCTGTCCGGGAACAACTGGACAACCGGGGGGGCAAGGTGATCGGCGACAGTGAGCTGAGCCTAACCGTGCAGCGCCTGCTGAACCAGGCCAAGGGTGTGCTCGCCAGTCGCGATGGATTGCACCTGGACGGCGCTGAACTGCTCAATGGCGATGGCGGCCTGCTCAGCAGCCAACGCCTGGTGGATGTAACGCTCAGTGGTGCATTGGACAACCAGGGGAGCGGTGCACTGGTCAGCGAAGGGTCGCTGACAGTGAAGGCCGACCAGGTCAATAACCAGGCGGGGACTTTCTCCAGTGCGGGTAGCCTGCTCGTTACCAGCCGGGGCGAGTTGAACAACCAGGGTGGCAGGTTGGTGACCGATGCTGGAGCCACCCTGAACAGCACTGGCTTCGACAACAGCCGTGCGGGCCTGGTCAGTGCGAAAGGGGCTGTGGCCATTCGTACCGGAGCCCTGAACAACAGTCAGAAGGGATCCATTGGCGGCAATACGGGCGTCACCCTGGTCGCCGGGTTGGTCGACAACGGCCGGGAAGGACGGATCAGCACCAAGGGTACGCTCGACGCCAACCTGAAAGGGTTGCTTCAGCAGGGGGGAGGCTCGCTGGTCGGCGAGCGCGGTGTCACCCTCGACCTCAACGGTGGCACCCTGGACAACCACGACCTCGGTCTGGTTTCAACGCCTGGCGCGCTCCTGCTGCGCCAACTCGGCATGGTGGACAACAGCGTCGGCGGAGAGATATCCAGCGACCGTGCTTTCACCCTCGCCGCCAACACACTGAACAATCAGGGCGGGCGGCTGATCAGCAGCGAAGCTTTGACCCTGCGCATCGCCAAGACACTGGACAACAGTCTCAAGGGGCAGGTCCTGGCGACCGACGGACTGGCCATCGAGTCTCAGGTCTTGGACAACCGTGCGGGAACCATCGGCAGCAAGGGCGATGCCCGTATCAGCGTGACCAGCCTGGACAACGCCGAACAAGGCAGCCTGGTGAGTGAAGGCCGCCTGGAGCTTGTAGCCGACCAGGTGAGCAACGGCAACCAAGGCCGTATCGCCGCCAGAGGCGTGCTGGAGGCGGCGGTCGGTACGCTGCTCCAGCAAGGCGGCGAACTGGTCAGCCAGGGGAGCCTGGACCTTCGCGCCGACACGCTCGACAACAGCCAGTCCGGGCTGATCGCCGCGAATGGCGGCATCGCTATCGAGGCGCGGCAGGTCGACAACCGCGCCGGCGAGATTTCCAGCACCTCGAGGGTCGCCGTGAACGCCCGCGAGCAACTGGACAACCGCGGCGGCAAGGTCATCGGCGACAGCGGCCTGCGCCTCACCGTGCAGCGCCTGCTGAACCAGGCCAAGGGGGTGCTGGCCGGGCGCGACGGCCTGAGTCTGGACGGCGGCGAACTGTTCAACGGCGACGGCGGTCGGCTCGACAGCCAGAACGGCCTGAGCGTGAGCCTCGGCGGCGTGCTGGACAACCAGGGCGGCGCGCTGGTCAGCGAAGGCAGCCTGACGGCGCGCGCCGCGCGCCTGGACAACCGTGGCGGGACCTTCTCCAGCGCCGGTGCGCTGGCGCTGACCAGCCAGGCCGCGCTGGACAACCAGGGCGGCAGGCTGCTCAGCGATGCCGGTGTGACGCTGAAGGGCGCCAGCCTCGACAACAGCCGTTCCGGCGTGATCAGCGCCAAGGGCGCGGTGGATATCCGCACCGGCGTACTGGACAACAGCCGCAACGGCGGCATCGGCAGCAACGCCGGCATCACCCTGGTGGCCGCCCGGCTGGACAACGGCCAGCAGGGCCGGGTCAGCGCCAAGGGCCTGCTCGACGCCAACCTGAAAGGCCTCGACCAGCGCGGAGGCGGCGTCCTGGTCAGCGAAACCGGCGTCACCCTCGACCTCAATGGCGGCACGCTGGTCAACCGCGACGGCGGCCTGATCGCCACGCCCGGCGCGCTGCTGCTGCGCCAGCTCGGCGCGGTGGACAACGGCGCCGGCGGGGAAATCTCCAGCGACCGCGCCTTCACCCTCGCCGCCGCCAGCCTGGACAACCGCGGCGGGCGCCTGATCGGCGCCGCCAGCCTGACCCTGCGCATCGCCCAGGCCCTGGACAACAGCCTGGCCGGGGTGATCTCCGGCGCCGCCGGCCTGGACATCGCGGCCGCTCGCCTGGACAACAGCGCCAAGGGCACCCTGGCCAGCCGCGCCGGCATCGACCTGCGCGTCGACGGCGCGCTGGACAACCACGCCGAAGGCACCGTTTCCGGCGCCCGCCTGACGCTCGCCAGCGCCTCCCTGGACAACAGCGGCAAGGGCCTGCTCTCCGGCAACGCCGGCCTGAGCGTCGCCACTGGCGCGCTGGACAACGCCGAGGGTGGCCAACTGATCAGCCAGGGCGTCCTGGACGTCAGCAGCGCCGACC
>NZ_JAEMVM010000006.1:0-5884 GCF_016463925.1 Pseudomonas sp. P20
AAAGGTCACTGTGCAGCACTCGCTCAAGCAAGCCTCGAGCATGGTCGGCGCGCTCGCGGTCGTACTCGACAGCGAGGGCTTGGACCTTGTCGCGGCCGAGGATGTGTGCTGCCTCAGCCAGGGCAACCCCCTCACCGGCGCAGGGATCACAGATCCTCATCCTGCCCGACGGGGCGGGAGCGAGGGCTTGCAGAGCGCGTTCGAGGGTGACCTCATCGGTAGGGAAGTAGCCGTTGCGTGCAAAGTTGCGCGCCAAGCGCGGGAACATGAGGGCCATGGGGCCTCCTTGAGTCTGAGAGGGATGGCTCAGGCTTGTGCCTGAGCATCGGTGGTAAGAATGCTTTCGCGGATCAGCTCACCGAGGGTGGGCTCGAGCACGTCGACCCGCAGGGCGAGTCGCCAGGCGCAGACGTTGCCGATCGTCCCTGGCAGGGCGGTCAACATCTGGTGCTGGGTGAGGACCTCCATCACTGGCTCGCGCCAGTGCTGCAGGAGGGGGAGCGGACAGGTCTCCATCACCAGCGGCCAGAGCCTTTGGTGTGGATCCTCATCGCGCTGCAGGAGTGCGAAGGCGAGGTGATTGCCTCGGTCGGGCGCCGAGGCGCGCCGATCGAACAGCCAGAGGTTGAGCAGGCTGCCGAACAACGTGCCGCGGAACTGGCGGGTGGTGCGTTTCTCCAGGAGATCCTGGTTTGGGAAGACAGGTAAGCGCCGGCCGTCCACGATAATGTGGAAATGGTCGATGCCATTTTCTTCCCGGTCCAGCGTCAGCCTGGCCAGGAACTCTTGTGTCACGGTGTCGCGGCCCCAGGCCGAAAGAAAGACCAGGTTGCGCTGCTCGTCGCACACGCAGGCGTCAACGTACAGGTCTGGGCATTCTTCGATCTGGTAGAGCGGGGTGGGACTGGGCATAGGAACCTCCTTGAAGGAGGAGCCACGCCGCCCTCGAGGGGCGGTGAAGCCCCTCGGGGGTGTAGTCCAACTGGTGCAGGGGAGCGTGGTGGTCACCGAACGCTCTTGGTGTGAGGGTCGAAGCTGAGCCCATCGGCTTCAGGACGGTGCAGCGGCCCTTGGCCGACCAGGAAGACCTGGCAGAGGTACTGATCGCGTAGCGCGACAGCCGCTTCCGCCTGCTCCAAGGTCAGCGACAGCTCCTCGATGAACAGGTCGATGAGCTCGTCGTCGCCGGCGACGTCGTTGTTGGACAGTTGGTCCTCGAGGTAAGCGAGGGTTTCCTGGGTGAGGTTGGTGAACAGCGGGTTCATGGTGCGCTCCTGGTGGTAGACGAGGAGCGCCCTCGAGGGCGCCCCTCAAGGGAAGTGGTTGGTGCGGTCAGGCTTGGTGTTCGTGCGTCAGACGTTCACGCCACTCCTGGTTGACCTCATCGTGAGCCAGGTCCAGGAACTCCAGCGGACAGCCGTAGTAGAACGGGCCGGCACTTTCTGGAATGGTCTTGTAGCCCCATTGCCCGGCCGAGCAGTCCAGCAAGTGCAGCTCGATCATGGTGATCGAGTGACCGGCCGGCTTGCCGAAATAGAATCCGGCAAGGTGGAAGGTTCGTTTTACGACAGTCCAAAGTTCATTGCCGGAGACTGCGTGTGCCAGCACCTTGGTGCTGCCTGCGAAAGTACTGGTTGGGGCCAGCAGCTCACGCAGCAGGTCTTCCTTCGTCTGATGTGAGAAAAGCCATCCCATAGGTGTGCTCCTGTGGTTGGCCAGGTCTCCCTGACGGGAGAACCCGGCAGGGGTGGGTAGGGTGATGCTTCAGCGTGTTGCGCGCTCAAGGCGCTGGAGGAGCCGGTAAGCTGTTTGCCTGGCCTGCCAGTCGCAGTACAGCCATGGCTCGTTGTCGGCCGCATGCTCCGGCGAAGGGGTCTTCACCCGCTCACGCAGTGCGATGATGGCCTGGTCGACGACGGATCGGTCGAACACTGCATCGCGGAACTGGTCAGCCAGATTGTCCAGTCCGACCTCGCGCAGCGAGGCGCAAACCAGCAACAACTCCTCGCTGAAGCCTGGGGTGTTGTAGATCGATTTCATGCGGCCTCCTTGCGGGTCCACACTTGTTGTTTGAAGTCGAGCTCATAGCCCAGCGCGCCGAGCCGCACGCACTGTTGACGTAGCCGCTTGCGGTCGACCGTGGTGTCCAGCTTGACGATTTCGCCTAGCGGCCAGACCGTCCCGAACAGCTCTGCATCTGCGTCTGTGTCCGGAGTGGCGGCCTGCTCTGCAGGAGCCGGAGGGGACATACCGAAAGGCGCGTCCTCCCCTGTTGCAGCGGGGCGCAGAGGCTTCGGTTTCGGGGGCGACTTCGGCGGTGCCGCCGGTGCGGCAGTGGGTTGCTGTATCGCGGGCACTTCGTCGAGCGGATCCACCTCATTGCCAGAGAGACGCTCTGCCTCCTCGTCGCTGAGGTTGTCCACGTCGTCCAGCGTCATGCTGTCGAGCTTGGCGCGGATCTCGACGACCAGCCGGCCGCCGGTGGTGTAGTAGGAGGGACGGATCTCGGTGATGGCGAAATCACCGCGGTACTTGCCTTCGATGTGCTGGTCCAGGAGAGCGTCCTTGATGACGAATTCCCCGATCGAGGTCGAGAGCTTTCCCACGTTGAACTCGCCATTGCGACCATTGATGGTTCGAATGGCCAACTGGCCGGGTATGTTGATCATGGCGTGACCTGCGAAAAGGATGATCCCGCCGAAGCGGGATCGTGGTGAGGGGAGAGCTACTCGGTATCCGGGTTGCCCTGGAGGCTTTCTTCCTGCAGCTCGATGCGCAGGTAGGAAGGCTCATCGGACGGCTCGACTATCGAGAGGACCAGCAGCGCGAGCGCGCGGTCCTGCCCCTCTTCCTCCTTGTGGTACAGGTGGAATTGGATGTGCTTCGCGGTCGGCTGGAGCGAAAGCTCCTGCCAGGCGGTTTGAACGACACTGGCCAGCCGGGTGCCCATCTCGTCGACCCTGGCAGGGTTGGCGAGATAGACCAGGCGCAGCCAGGCCGCGTTGGTGAGAACGATCGGGAGTTTGAGGTACGCAGCAGTGTGACCTGCGCTGGAGTGGTTGTTGAGAGAGGTCATGAGAGGTCTCCGAATACGCAGGCCTCTCCCGCGGGGATGAGGTCCCCGCGTGGGTGGGTAGGATGCACTCCATCACTTGCGTGATGCGACCGCGCTGCCGAGTGCTGTAGCGGTCTTGGGTGGGTTAGCGCTTGCGCGCCGGAGCCTTAAACCCTGGCTCCTTGGGAGGCGCTGTCAACGACAGCGAGCCAATTCGAATTCGGGGGCTGGCGGGATTTCCCGCCGGCCGGATTGCTCAATCGTCAGTGACCGTCGCCAAACGACAAGCAGCGAATGACACTCTCGGCCTCGGACAACGAATATTGATCGCCGATGTGCTTTTGTTGGCCGCCAGCCTGTTCGGCAAAGATGCCGTAGATCACGTTGCGGACCAGGCCATCATTAGGGCAGCGGTCCTCAAGCCCCTCACCGATCTCTTGACCCTCGGTGATTAGCGCGAAGTCGTCATTGAAGATGCAGGGGAAGCACTGCAGTTGTGCATCGGAGAGAGATTGCTGCGTCGGGTGCAACGCACGGTAGCAGGGGGCGCAATCATCTTCGTAGGTTATCTGCAGGGTGCGTTCGATCCTGAAGTTGCTATAGCCGCGGATAAACGGATTGAGTTGAGTCATGGGATATCTCCGGAAATCGGAAGCCCATGCCCTTGGAGGCTATGGACCTCCAGGGGAAGTAAGGGGCGCCGAAGCGCCCTGAGGGTGTGGAGTTGTTGCAGTTAACGCGATAGGTCTTCTTAATATTCCCGTTGCGTCCAAGTGCCGTTGTCTAATGCCTGTTGGGCAAGTTCGCGGGAGGGGTAATATTCAACCGACTCGCGCGAGGCTGGTACTTCTTCATCAAGGGTGCCGATATAAAAGCCGGCGTTGGACATAAGAACCTGCAGCGGCAGTTCGAGACGAAGATGGGCGAGTGCCCGCTTTCCGTAGTGCATGGTGATTCTCCTTTCGGTAGGAAACACCAGTCCCACGGGGACTGTGGCCCCCTAAATGGGAAATGTTTGGCGATTAGGCCAGGGCAGATACCTGAGTATTGTTGCTGGCCAGGAACAGCCAGGCGAAGTTGCAGAAATGACTGCTGAGCAGCAGCTCTTCCTCGACGTCGCTGAGGCAAACCTCTTCAACTTCCGGCAGAGCGGGCAGATCTACGATTTGGATATTGCTCATGATGATCTCCAGATAATGGAGAACACCACGCCCTGGGGGAGATGGTGCCCCCCGGATGGGTATGCGATGAAGAGTGGCGCATAGCGTAGGTAGTGAAAGGCCCTCGGGATGAGGGCCGGTATTCGATCAAGCCGTGCTCAAGCAGCGGCTTGTTCAGCGCGCTCAGCAGGAGCTGCGGGCTCACCTTGCGGTTCGCCTTGGCCTTGCTGGGCTTTTTCAGCTTCTTCCTTCGCATCGTAGACGGTGGTGCCATCCACTTTGATCCAGGAGATGAAGAGCAGCCGGCCTTTGAGGCTTGCGCCGGACTGGCCTTTTTTCTCACCTTTCTCGTAGGTGAAGGGATCCGCCCAGATGTCGCCGATACGGAAGGAAATCAGCACCTTCTTCTCGGCCTCGACTGCTTCCTTGCAACGGCGGACAAGCTTTTCAGCCTGGGCGCCGACCACTTTGCAGTCGATGTAGGAGTATTCCACGCTGTCTGCCGCGCCATGGAGGGCTGCGACGGTTACGGCGAGGAATGGTTCACCTCGGCGGATCGGTACCTCGCGGATGCGATTGAGGTAGCCGATACCGGTGGTGTGCAGGTCGAAATATTTGGCTTCTTGGGCTTGGGTGTTGTTGCTCATGATGATTCTCCAGTTTCGTAAGCGAAAGCGGAGAAACACCTTGCCCGTCAGGGAAAAGTATTCCCCGCATGGGTCGGTATTGGGAGGTAAATCAGAGGGAGAGGGCTTCCATCAACCTGTGGGTTGATTGATCGCGCTACCGGAAGCTGGTGCGATCTTGGGTTCGATCTACACGGAAGTCCGTGTCGTAGTCTTTCAGATCATGACTACTGGGGGAGGGTTGCCGACAACGTCAGCAGCTCACGGGGTAAAGGATGGGCAGGGGAAAAATGAATGTCAATACCCATGAAATGAAAAAAGCGCCCAGTGTTGGGCGCTTTCATGGTCAATGATGACGGGGAAGAATCCGATGTTTTTGGCACCAGGTCTTGACCTGAGGCCAACTGAACCAGAGGGCTATGCCGGAGCAGATAACCACCAGGCTGGTCATGATGATCATGCCGAACTCGGTCTGGGACATTTCACTCCTCCTCCTCGGTGAGAGCGATACCTATGAGCTAGATTACCATACCCATGACGAAAGCATATGCCGTCAGCAAGCGGTGCTCGCTGAGGAAGATGCCCACCAGGCTCGCCGCAACGGCAGTGGTACCGATTTTTCGGAGATCGTCTGCGAATGCAGAACGTTTCGATTTCATGGTTTTCCTCGAAAAATGCCGGAAAACCACCCTGCGGGATGGTTCCCGGCAGGGTTGGGAGTGGTAGCAGTGGCTATTAGCGGCCGAGAGCAGCTACTTGTTCATCCGTCATGGTGGACAAGTAGTCCTGCCAGCGTTGGTGGTATTGCTCCTGAGTACGCCGATGGAGTTCCCAAGAGACTGCGCTACCAGGAGGTGCTGGCAAAAGAGCAATCTCATGATCGTTCAGGGACTCTAACTGGAGAGGGGGCCTCCCCATTTCGCTTTCGGAGTTGGGTGCAATCAAATGGTCGAGGGAACCCATCTTGAGCTCCTTCCTGACTGGCGTTTCAGCTTTGGCGGTCGCCTTGGCCGGCTTGGGTTTGCGTGCGCGCTTGGGCTTTT
>NZ_JAEMVM010000059.1:0-28474 GCF_016463925.1 Pseudomonas sp. P20
GCGCTGCGGCCGGCCCTGCGCGAACTGATCATGGCCACCTGTCACCAGGCGCCGCCGGGAGACGCCGACGCAGCCCTGGTGGTGGATATCGACCTCGCCATCCTCGCCGCGCCGGCGCCGGTCTACGCGCGCTACGAGGCGGACGTCCGCGCCGAATACGCCTGGGTGCCGGAACCGCTGTTCCGCGCCGGGCGCGGCAAGTTGCTGCGCCAGTTGCTGGAGCAACCGGCGCTGTACCACTGCGAACCGCTGCGGCAACGCTGGGAGGCCGCCGCCCGCGCCAACCTGCGCGGTGCCCTGGAGCGCCTGGAACAGCCGGCCTGAGCCGCACGGGAAAATTTCTTCGCGCCGCTTAACCCGTCTTTCGCCGCGCTAGCGTCTCAGGCAGCAGGAAGGGACCGCACGCACGGGTTCCTCGCCCCTCCATCCGCCCAAGGAAGAGATATCGTGAATCGACTCGCCGCCTCTCCGCTCCTGTTCGCCGGCCTGTTCGCCAGCGCTCCGTTGCTGGCCGCGCCACAAGCGGTCGACAGCCGCATCAGCGCCGTCACCGTCTACGCCGACCGTGCCGTGGTCACCCGCACCGCCCGCCTGCAATTGCCCAAGGGCCAGCATGAGATCGCCCTGGAGCAACTGCCCTTCCAGCTCGACGACACCAGCCTGCGCGCGTCCCTCGGCGCCAGCGCCGCCGCCACCCTGCTCGACGTCAGCAGCGCCGCGCAACGGGTCGAGCGCCCGGACGACAATCGTGTGCAGCAGCTCGACCAGCAACTGCGCGAGATAGACCGGCAACTACGGGAAATCCATGACCGCGGCAGCGTGCTCGAAGCGCAGAAGAAGTTCCTCGCCGACATCCAGAGCGGCAGCACCCAGCCCGGCAAGGATCGCCCCATGCCCGGCATCGACGAGCTGAAGAGCCTGCTGCAACTGACCGAAGGCAACCTCGAACGCCTGCTCGCCGAGCAGCGCCAGCTGGACGACCGCGCCGCCGAACTGGAACAGCGCAAGCAGCAGTTGCAGGAGCAGCGCGGCACCCTCAACGGCGACGGCAAGCGCTTCAAGCGCGCGGTCCTGCGGGTCGCCCTGGAGCAACCAGCACAGGTCGAGGTGAAGCTCGACTACACCCTGCGCGACGCCTCCTGGCAGCCGACCTACGACGCGCGCCTGCGCGACGGCGCGAAGACCATCGAACTGACCTACCAGGGCCTGGTCCGGCAGAGCAGCGGCGAAGACTGGACCGACATCGACCTGACCCTCTCCACCGCCCGTCCGGCCCTGGGCGGCAACGTACCGCGGCTGAATCCCTGGATCGTCGACATCGACGCGCCCAACGCCTACTACGGTGCCGAGATGGCCATGCAGGACGCTCCGGCGCCCATGCCGCAAGCCGCGCCCATCGCCAGGACCTCGGCGAAGATGGCCATGCCGGCCCCGGCGCCGAAGCTGGCCGAGGCGCGGCTCGCCACCGCGGAGGTCAGCAGCGGAGCCGCCAGCGCCTCTTTCCACATCCCCGTGCCGGCGACCCTGAACAGCGACGGCAGCGCGCAGAAGGTCACCATCGCCCGCCTGGAAATGCCGGCCAAGCTGCGCTACCTGGCGGCCCCGGCCCTGCGCGAAACCGCCTACCTGGAGGCGGAAACCCGCAACGACAGCGACTACCCGCTGCTCCCCGGCACCCTGAATACCTTTCTCGGCAACAGCTTCGTCGCCAGCGGCCATCTGCGCGGGGTGATGCCCGGGGAAAGCTTCGAACTGGCACTGGGCGCCGACGAGGGCATCGGCATCGAACGCAAGCTGGTCAAGCGCTACACCGACAGCAGCGGCCTGATCGGCAACCGCACGCGGGTCAACTACGAATTCCGCATCGACGTGCGCAACAACCACAAGAACGCCGAACGCGTGCAGTTCGAGGACCAGTTGCCGGTCTCGCGCAACGAGCAGATCCAGGTCACCTTGCTGGAACCCAAGGCGCAGGAAATCAAGCGCGAGGACGACGGCAAGCTGAAGTGGGACTGGACCCTGCAACCCGGCGAGAAACGCAGCGCCACCCTGAAGTTCAGCGTGGAGTATCCCAAGGACCTGGCGGTCAGCGGCCTCGACTAGCGCTGGCCAAAGCGCCGGCCGCGGCATAGGCTCGAGCGGGTAATAAGCAAAGCAGTTTTTGATATTTACCCTGCATATAACCCGACGTTATAGTCGAGCCACTACAACATGCCCAAAGGAACTGCCCTGTGAAACGACTGTTCAGCGCCTCCCTGCTGGCCGCCGGCCTGGCGCTCGGCGGCGCCGCTCACGCCGCCCAGCCCCTGCTCAACGTCTCCTACGACGTGATGCGCGACTTCTACAAGGAATACAACCCGGCCTTCCAGAAATACTGGAAAGCGGAGAAAGGCGAGAACATCACCATCCAGATGTCCCATGGCGGTTCCAGCAAGCAGGCGCGCTCGGTGATCGACGGTCTGCCCGCCGACGTCATCACCATGAACCAGGCCACCGACATCGACGCCCTCGCCGACAACGGCGGCCTGGTGCCGAAGGACTGGGCGACCCGCCTGCCGAACAACAGCGCGCCGTTCACCTCGGCCACCGTGTTCATCGTTCGCAAGGGCAACCCCAAGGCCCTGAAGGACTGGCCGGACCTGCTCAAGGACGGCGTCCAGGTAGTGGTGCCGAACCCCAAGACCTCCGGCAACGGCCGCTATACCTATCTCTCCGCCTGGGGCTACGTGCTGAAGAACGGCGGTGACGAGAACAAGGCCAAGGAATTCGTCGGCAAGCTGTTCAAGCAGGTACCGGTGCTCGACACCGGCGGCCGCGCCGCCACCACTACCTTCATGCAGAACCAGATCGGCGACGTACTGGTGACCTTCGAGAACGAAGCCGAGATGATCGCCCGCGAATTCGGCCGAGGCGGCTTCGAGGTGGTCTACCCGAGCGTGTCCGCCGAGGCCGAGCCCCCCGTGGCGGTGGTCGACAAGGTGGTTGAGAAGAAAGGCAGCCGCGCCCAGGCCGAGGCCTACCTGAAGTACCTGTGGTCGGACGAGGGCCAGACCATCGCCGCCAACAACTACCTGCGCCCGCGCAACCCGGAGATCCTCGCCAAGTTCGCCGACCGCTTCCCGAAAGTCGACTTCTTCTCGGTGGAGAGGACCTTCGGCGACTGGCGCAGCGTGCAGAAGACCCACTTCATCGACGGCGGCGTATTCGACCAGATCTACAGCCCCAACTGATCCCTCGCCGCTTGACGAAAAAGCCGGAAGCGCTCGCGCTTCCGGCTTTTTCATTCGGCTTGCAGTTCAGCCACTGCCGCCTCAGCGAAACTCGTGCTCCACCTCGGACCAGAGGCTGACCCGCTGTCCGCCGGCCTCGAAGAACTCCATCTCGCGGCGGATGCCGGCGCTGTCTCGCCAGCCCGGCAGGTCGAGGACGATCAGCTCTTCCAGGTGATCCATGTAGAAGGCGTCCACCGGCGCCCACAACCTGCCGATCGCCGCGCGGTCGAGCTCGGCCAGGCACAGGTTGATCGGGTGGGACATGGAGACCTGGCTGAATACCACGTGGCCGGCGCGGACGATGGTCGCCGCGACCTCGTTGCAGGCACGGAAGCGCTGCTCGACCACCTCGGCGTCGGCATGGCTGTAGGGACAGGCTAGGAATATCTTGCGCATGGTTACCTCGTTGCGGAAAGCGACGCCGCGATGGCTCGCGGCGCTCGTCGGGGGATGTTTCAGGCTGCGTGCAGGGCGCTTTTTTCCGCCTCGTCATGCTCCTGCTCCTGCCGCGCATAGCGCTCGGCGGCAGGCACCGAGATGCGGATGGCGATGAATACCGCCAGCAGGCCGCCGAACAATTTGCCGAGCAGGATCGGCAGGATCAGCGTCGGCTGGAAGTTGGCGGTGAATGCCAGGTGATCGCCGATGGTGGCCTGGGCGCAGACGCCCAGGGCCACGCAAAGCACCTTGTCGCGAGCATTCATGTATTTGAACAGGTGGTAGGTGGCGATGATGTTCGCCAGCACCATGACAAAGGCGGTGGCGCCCGGCTGGGACAGCCCCAGGTAACGGCCGAGGACCGCCATCGGGCGCTTGCAGTAGCGCTGGAACAGGTAGCAGATGGGGAAGGTCCCGGCCAGCATGATGCCGATGTAGCCAGCGATCTCGATGGCGCGGAACAACTCTTTCTCGTCGGCGAACATCGGGTCGAAGCCCCAGCCGCCGAAGACCTTGGTGAAGACTCCGGTGAAGTGCTGGACGATGGAAAGCGCCAGGGCCATCTTGATGAACGCGTCCATCACCTTGCCGAATACCAGGAACCCGGTGACCATCGCCGTCGCCCGGTACTTCAGGCCGGCGGCCAGCAGGAAGCAGAAGACGAACAGCGGCGCCAGCAGCCGAAGCATGTCGAGGAAGTCCAGCGACAGGTAGTGCAGGGCCGGCGAACCGGTCGATACCAGTTCGCGCACCGGGATGTGGTTGAGGGTAATCAGCAGCAACGCCGCCAGCACCGCGAACGGAATGCTGATCAACCCGGCCATCGCCCCCAGCGCCAGGTACTTGTGGTCCTTGCGCTCGAGCATGGTCAGGCCGACCGGGATCAGGTAGACGATGGTCGCGCCGGAGGTGTAGCCCACCAGCATGGCAGTAATCCACATGTCGCGGTTGGCGGTCAGGGCATCGGCCAACTGGTAGCCGCCCATGTCCACCGCGATGATCGACAGCGCGGCGATGGATACGTCGGAACCGAGGGTCTGGAAGAACGGGCCGAGGGCATGGGAAATCGCCTTCGACAGATAGGGAATGGCTACCATGATGCCGGCCTGGGCGAGGAACACCGGACCGATGGCGTGGATGCCGTTGACGAACTCGCGGCCCAGACCGCTTTCCGGGCGCAGGATGGAAGCCAGCGCGCCAAGTACCGCACCCAGCATGATCAGGTAAATCACATAGTTTCCGAACTCGGCCATCTGCGTCGTTCTCCCCTCGGCAGGCTCCCGTAGCGGGATGCGTTCTTCTGGTTGTCTGGTCGGGAGGCCGGCCACGCCGGTCGCTCCGCCGAAGCGAACACTCGCATTTCGCGTGCCACAATTTGGTTTTCGTGTTGATTTGAAGGTTCGTTTTACCTAAATTGGTCACCCATACGGTCAAGTAGGCGGCCAATCCAAGAGCGTACCTGCCTTACGGACCTGTGGGATTTTCCGCCGGGCCTGCGCAAAGCCTCGCCCCGCCCCCTTCCGCCCAGCGCCGCCAGGCGCTACCGGGCGATTCACGGTAACAATCGCCGCACCAGGATGCGGCCCATGGGAGAACACGATGCGCCCCGAGGAACGCCGCCGCCACATTCTCGAATTGCTGCGCCAGCGCGAGCGGATCTCGGTGGACGAACTGGCGCGGACCCTTTCCACCTCTCAGGAAACCATTCGCCGCGACCTCGCCGCGCTGGCCGAACAAGGCCTGGTCAGCAAATTCCACGGAGGGGCCGCCCTGCCGCCCAGCGGCGAGCACGAGAACGCCTTCCAGACGCGAATGAACGAGCACGCCCAGGAAAAACGCGCAGTCGCCCGCTACGCCGCCGGCCTGTTCGGGCCCGGTGACAGCATCTTCATCGACACCGGCACCACCACCCTGCTGTTCGCCCGCGAACTGGCGCGCCAGAGCCATCTGACGGTGATCACCAACTCGCTGTTGATCGCCGGCAGCGTCGGCGCCTCCGGCAACCGTGCATTCATGATCGGCGGCGAGTACCGCCCGGAATCCGAACAGAACGTCGGCGCCCTGGCCATCGAGCAGATCGCCCGGTTCAACGCCGAGCATGCGGTGATCACCGTCGGCGCGCTGAACGGCGATGGCGCCATGGATTTTTCCATCGAGGAAGCCGAGATCGCCCGTGCCATGATCGCCCAGGCCCGCCAACTGACGGTTATCGCCGACTCCTCGAAGCTCGGCCGGCGCGCCCTGTTCCAGGTCTTCCCGCTGAGCCGGATCAACCGCCTGGTGGTCGACCGCAAGCCTACCGGGGAACTCTGGGAAGCCCTGCAACAGGCGCGGGTGGAAGTCCACGAAGCCCCCCTGCGCACCCCGCAGGCCTGACCCCCCTCGCGCGCAGCCCCGGAGACAGGCCGGGGCTGTGCCGGTGGCTGCCCGTCGATTAATCGATTGACTGTTTCTCTTTCAGTTGCCACATTAAAACAACAAATTTCACATAGAATTCTGTGTGAAAAATCAGTGTTACGGTCAAAAAGCAAACTGATACCAAAAGAAACAGGCAGAAACGATGACTGAGCCGCTTGCGACAAAGACCGCGATCTTCGACGTTGCAGTGATCGGCGCTGGCGTGGTGGGTTGCGCCATGGCCCGCCGCTTCGCCCTGGAAGGTGCACGGGTGGTCCTGCTGGAAAAAAGCACCGACATCCTCTCCGGTGCCAGCAAGGGCAACAGCGCGATCCTCCATACCGGTTTCGACGCGCCGCCCGGCAGCATCGAACTGGCCTGCATGCAGGAGGGCTATCGCGAATACCGCGACATCCATGCGCGCCTCAACCTGCCGCTGCTGGAAACCGGCGCCCTGGTGGCGGCATGGAGCGACGAGGATCTGGCGCGCCTGCCGGCCATCGTCGAGCAGGCCCACGGCAACGGTGTCGATGACGTCCGCCAGATCGGTCGCGACGAGGTCCTGGCGCTGGAGCCGCAGTTGGCCGGCAATGTGCTCGGTGCGGTGCGGGTCCCCGGTGAGCATCTGATCGACCCCTGGTCCGCTCCGCTCGCCTATCTGCAACAGGCGCAGGCCCATGGCGCCGAGGCCTGTTTCAACGTCGAGGTGCTGGACGGCGCCTTCGACGGCGGCGAATGGCTGTTGCATACCCGCCGCGGCGATCTGCGCGCGCGCCAGGTAATCAACTGCGCCGGACTCTTCGGTGACCAACTGGAACAGCGCCTGCTCGGCGCGGCGAGCTTCGCCATCCATCCGCGCAAGGGCCAGTTCGTGGTCTTCGACAAGGCCGCCGCGGCGCTGCTGCGGCACATCCTGCTGCCGGTACCCAACGAGCGGACCAAAGGCGTGGTATTCACCCGTACTGTCTTCGGCAACCTGCTTGCCGGCCCCACCGCCGAGGAACAGGACGACCGCGAACAGGCACGGGTCGACAGCGACACCCTGCAGCGACTGATCGACGCCGCCGTCGAGCGGATCCCCGGCCTGCGCGGCATGCCGGTCACCGCCACCTACGCCGGGTTGCGGCCGGCCAGCGAAAAGAAGGAATACCGCATCCGCCAGGTCGACGGACGCAACTGGATCAGTGTCGGCGGCATCCGTTCCACCGGTCTCACCGCGGCGCTGGGCATCGCACGCCACGTCTATCGTCTCTACCAAGGTGGGCGCTTCCACGAAGCGGTTCGCGAGCCGCTCTGGCCGCAGGTACCGAACCTCGCCGAACACCTGCCGCGCGACTGGCAGCGTCCCGGCTACGACGAGATCGTCTGCCACTGCGAGATGGTCACCCGCCGGGAAATCCTCGCCGCCCTGGAAGGCCCGCTGCCAGCCGGCGACTTCGGCGGCCTGAAGCGTCGCACCCGCGCCTGCATGGGACGCTGCCAGGGTTTCTACTGCAACGCGCGGGTCGCCGAGCTGAGCGCCGGCCGCCTCGCCCAGCCCCTCGCCACCGGGAGTTGCCATGAGCATCACTGAACAGGTCGACGTCGCCATCGTCGGCAGCGGTCCCGCCGGATTGGCGGCCGCCATCGAACTACGCCGCCAGGGCGTCGCCCGGGTCTGCGTGCTGGAGCGCGACGGCGAGGCCGGCGGTATACCCCGGCATTGCGCGCATCCGCCGTTCGGCCTGCGCGAGCACGGCCGCCTGTTGACCGGCCCGGCCTACGCGCTGCGTAACGTCGAACAGGCTGAACGGGCCGGGGTGGATATCCGCCTGCGCCATAGCGTGGTCGCTCTCGCCGCCGCCGGTCTGCTGCAACTGGCCACCCCCGAAGGCCCGCGCAGTCTGCGCGCGACACGCGTGCTGCTGGCCACCGGCGCACGCGAGACGCCGCGCTCGGCACGCCTGCTGGGCGGCGACCGGCCACTGGGCGTGATCAATACCGGCGCGCTGCAAGCCTATCTCTATCTGCAAGGCCTGAAGCCGTTCGAACGGCCGCTGATCGTCGGCACCGAGTTGGTCAGCCTGTCCGCCGTGATGAGTTGCCGGCGTGCCGGCATCCGCCCGGTGGCCATGCTCGAACGCAACGCACGGGCCACTGCGCGTTGGCCGCTATCGTTGTTTCCCAGGCTGTGCGGAGTACCGATGCACTTCTCCAGCGAGCTGCTGGAGATCGAAGGCCGCGGCCGGGTCGAGGCGGCGCGGGTACGCCTGGGCGACGGGCGGGTCGAACGGATCGCCTGCGACGGCATCCTCCTCAGCGGACGCTTCGTTCCCGAATCGAGCCTGGTCCGCCTCAGCCACCTGGAACTGGACCCGGCCAGCGGCGGCCCGCGCATCGATCAGTTCGGCCGCTGCTCCGACCCCGCCTATTTCGCCGCCGGCAACCTGCTCCGGCCGATCGAGACCGCCGGCTGGTCGTTCCGCGAGGGACGAAGGATCGCCGGCCTGCTGGCCGCCGACCTGCGGGCCGAACTGCCGGTCGCCGCGCCCGGTATCGCCATCGATTGCAGCGGTCCGCTCAAGCTGTGCGTGCCGCAGCGGCTGCTGGACGATCCGACACCCGGCCTGGCGCATCTGCAGCTACGCGTAAGCGAGGCCGCCAGCGGCCGCCTGCGGATACTGGCCGATGGTCGCCCGGTGTGGGAACGCGCCCTGTCCTGCCTGCCGGAGCGCCGCCTGCTGGTGCCGCTGGCCGCCCTGCGCCTACCGCCGGACACCCGGCGCCTGGAAGTCGCCTTCCTCACCTCCGGCCACTGAACCCGCGAAGAGAACCGACCATGCGAATCGCCGCCCTCGACCAGGGAACCACCAGTACCCGCGTGCTGGTCGCCAGCCAGGACGGCAGCGCCGATATTCAGTTGGCGCTGCGTCACCAGCAACACCATCCGCAGTCCGGCTGGGTCGAGCACGATCCGCTGGAACTGCTGGCCAACCTGCAACGCTGCCTGGAGGCCAGCGGCCGGGTCGACGCCATCGGCCTCGCCAACCAGGGCGAAAGCTGCATGGCCTGGGACGCCCGCAGCGGCGAGCCGTTGTCGCCGCTGATCGTCTGGCAGGACAACCGCACCACCCCGCACATCGAGCGTCTACGCGCCAGCGGCGCCGAGGCGCTGGTCCTGGAACGCAGCGGCCTGCCGCTCGACGCCTATTTCTCGGCCAGCAAGCTGGGCTGGATCGTCGAGCACCTTCCGGCCGCTCGCAGGGCTTTGAAGGCAGGCCGCCTGCGCCTGGGAACCAGCGATGCCTGGTTTCTCGACCGCTTGTGCGGAACCTTCGCCACCGACGTCACCACCGCCTCGCGTACCGCATTGATGAACCTCGCCGAGGGCCGCTGGGACCCCGACCTGTGCGCCCTGTTCGGCGTGCCGATCGAGTGCCTGCCGGAAATCCGCGATACCGTCGGCCATTTCGGGGTGATCGGCAACACCCCGCTGACGGCCTCGGTGGTCGACCAGCAGGCCTCGCTCTACGGTCACGGCTGCCGCCAGCCCGGTGATGCGAAGATCACCTTCGGCACCGGCGCCTTCGCCCTGACTCTCAGCGGCGAGCGGATCATCCGCTCGCCGGAGACAGGCCTGCTCGCCACCATCGCCTGGCAGATCGATGGCAAACCGGTGTACGCCATGGACGGCGGGGTCTACGACGCCAGCGCCGCGGTCGAGTGGGCCGGGCGTCTCGGCCTGTTCAGCGACTTCTCGGAACTGGCCGGCTTCGACCGGCCGCCGGCCATCGAGCGCGGCCTGGCCTTCGTCCCGGCCCTGTCGGGACTCGCATGCCCGCACTGGGACCGCAGCGCCGGCGCGATGTGGCTGGGAATGGACGCCGGCACCCGCCGCGAGGACCTCTGCCAGGCCCTGCTCGAAGGCGTGGTGCTGCGCAGCGCCGAGGTGATCCAGGCGATGGACGGCTACCTGAAGGTCACCGACCGCCTGTCCATCGACGGCGGCCTGGCGCGCAGCCCCTACTTCGCCCAGTTCCTCGCCGACAGCCTGCAACGGCGCATCGTCACCCAGCGCTTCGACGAACTCACCGCCTTCGGTTGCGCCGCCCTTGCCGCGCGTGGCCTCGGCTACGAGCTGGCGGAGCCGCGCAATACCCGCACGGAGTTCCAGCCGCGGGTCGACGCCGGCACCGCCCGGCGCTGGCAGGTGCGTTTCAGCGAAGCGGTGGCGCGCACCCGCGGCTGGCGCTGAGCCGCTTTCAGCGTCCCGGCCAGCCGGTCTCGCGCAGCGCCGCCAGGAGCCTCTCCCCCTTCAGCGCGGGCACCAGCCGGCCGTCCTCGGTGCGCATGTCCTCGCCGGCCAGCAGCACGTTGACGATGGCTTCTTCCACCGCCTCCGCCGCCGCGGCGAACAACGGCGAGATGTGGTCGTTGTTGAGCATCCGCAGCGGCGTGCTCTGCGGCAGGTCCTTGCGTGCATAGTCGGCTGGCGGCAGGTCCTGGTTGCCGGTGGCGAAGGCGAGGAACACGTCGCCGCTGGAGTCCTCGGTGCCACCGCCGGTGCGAGCGATGCCGATCGAGGCGCGCTGCGCCAGGCGCTGGCACTGGTGCGGCAACAGCGGCGCATCGGTGGCCAGGATCACCACGATGGAGCCCATACCCGGGGTGCCTTCCTCGCTGAACGGCGAGGGGATGTCGCCCAACCGGCGGCCGACAGGATAGCCGTCGACCCGCAGCTCGCGGCGCTGGCCGTGGTTGGCCTGGACCAGCGCGCCCACCGTCCAGCCGCCCTGCTCCGCCGGAAGCCGCCGCGATGCGCTACCGATGCCACCCTTGAACTCGTGGCAGATCATCCCGGTACCGCCGCCCACCGAACCTTCGCGGACCGGTCCGGACTCGGCGCAGGCCAGCGCCTCGCCGACCTGGCGGGCGCCGACGTGCTGGCCCCAGATATCGTTGAGCAGGCCGTCGAAGGTCTCCATCACCACCGGCATGCACCAGTACAGCCCGCTGTCGCCGAGTTCGGCGCGCTCCTCGGCGATCAGCGCGTCGCGCACCGCGCCGACGCTGTGGGTATTGGTGATGGCGATCGGGGTGGTCAGCAGGCCGGCCTCGCGGATCCACTCCAGGCCCGTGGCGTCGCCGTTGCCGTTGAGCACATGGCAGCCGGCGAAGCAGGGTTGCAGGCGCGCCGCACCGGCGCGCGGCTGGACCAGGGTGACGCCGGTGCGAACCTGCCTGCCGTCGATCCGCTGGTTCAGGGTGCTGTGGCCGACGCGCACGCCGGGAACGTCGGTGATCGCGTTGAACGGGCCGGGAGTGCCCAGGCCGAGGGTGATGCCAAGTTGTCGAGCGCGCATGCGGACTCCTGTTTCAAAGCTTCTGGAACGCCGGACTGAGCTTGCCGTAGGTGCAGTAGAGAATCACCGACACCGCCAGCAGTCCGACGATGATCATCACGTCCCTGGCCGAGGCCGCCAGGAACAGGTTGAGCAGCAGGTATCCCGCCCCGCTCGCCGCCAGCAGCGCCGGCAGCGGCCACAGCGGCATCCGGTAGGGATGCTCGCGGTCGCGCCGCAGCACCCGGCTGAACAGCGCGCAGAGGGCGACGATCAGGTAGACCATGACAATCAGCAGCACGGTGAACGAGGTCAGTTCGGCCAGGTTGGAGCTGAAGCTCAGCGCCGCCGAGGGAATGGCGAGGAACAGCGTGGCCAGCCAGGGCGATTCCCAGCGCGGATGGATACGGGTGAAGGCACGGTTCAACGCCGGCATCCAGAGCGCGTCGCGACCGCTGCTGAAGATCACCCGGGCGCTCTGGATGACGATGGCGACGATGGCGTTGAACACCGAGAGGAAGATCCCGGCGCTGACCAGGCGCGACAGCGTCTCGTTGCCATGGCTGTTCAACAGGTAGCCGATCGGATCGGGGCTGGCGAGCATCGCCGGGAGCGACGGCGCGCCGATCAGCAGCGCGGCGAGCGGGACGATCTCGATCAGTACTACCAGCGCCAGCGACCAGAGCACCGCACGATGCACGCTGTGGCCGCCGTCCTTCATGTCCTCGGCGAGCAGCACCGCGCCGCCGAAACCGTTGTAGGAGAACAGCGCGGTACCGACCGCTCCGATCACCAATGCCCAGGGTGCGATCGCCAGCAGCCCGCCGTCGCCGACTACCTGCGGCTGCAGCAGGACGCTCGCCGGCTGCTGCGCATGGCCGAAACCGAGGCCGACGATCACCAGCAGCGCCGCTACTTCCAGCAGCAGGCAGGTGCCCGTGACCCAGGCGTTGACGCGGATGTTGAGGATGCCCAGCAGGTAGCTGAAGGCAACGATCGCCAGGGCCACGGTCTGCGCATCGAAGTGGGTGCCGAGGGCGGCGTTCAGGTAGGTCGCCGCGCCGGTGGCGAGCACCGGCGGGATGAACAGCAGCATCGCCAGCACCGTGAGGAAGGTGGCGTAGCCGGCCAAGCCGCCGAACACCCGCTTGGCGTAGACATACTCGCCACCGGCGGTGCTGTGCGCCCTGCCCAGCTCGGCGTAGCAGCAGGCGAACATCAGCGCCAGTACCCCGGCCAGGGCGAAGGCCCAGAAGGCGCCGGTGCCGGCCTGCTGGATGGCGAAGGGGGCGATGACGAAGACGGAACTGGCGGGAGTGACCGCGGAAACGGTGATGGCGACCACGTCGAACACGCCCAGGGTGGGTTTCAGCGCGCTTTCGGGCGCGGGGGAAGAGCTCATGTCGTTGTCCTCTGATTGTTATTGAAGTTGAGGCAGTAACGGAGACTCGCGGCGGCCCCTTGCCGGGGCGCTGGTTATGCGCCGACTCTAGGAGCGCGGAACCGGCGGGCCAATCACCCTTTGGGGTTACGCCCCTTGACGCGGCGGGTGGAAAAGCCGCAAACCGGAGCCTGCGAAAACCCACCGTGGAGCGAATACGGATGCACACCCTGTTCCGGGACATCGGCATGCACGCCAGCCTGGGCCGCGCCATCGAACAGATCGGCGGCAACCGTTTCTGGAAGCAATTGATCCTGCTGCTGCGCCAGCACCTGCCGTTCGACAACGCCCTGGCGATCTTCTACCCCGCCAACGGCGTGCCGGTGGCCCTGGAGGAATACGACGCCGAACCGCACGCCGGGCCGGCCTCGATGCTCGCCTACCTGAACGGGCTGTACCTGCTCGACCCCTTCTACCAGGCTTGCCGGGAAGGCCTGGCCAGCGGCCTGTACCGCCTCGAGGAGATCGCCCCGGACCATTTCCGGCAGAGCGAGTACTACCTCAGCTACTTCCACGACAACGTTCTGGAGGACGAGGTGCAGTTCATCCTACAGGTGCCCGGCCAGGGCGCGCTGTCGCTGTCGCTGGGCATGCAGAGGATGTTCGCCGACGAGGAATGCGGGATGCTCGGCTTGCTCTCGAGCTGGGTCCTGGCGCTGATGCAGCAGCACTGGCAGCAGCGCAGCCAGCGCCTGTTGCCGGCTGCACCGCAGGAAGAGATGGCCACGCAGATACGCGACGCCCTCAGCCACTTCGGCGCCAGCGTGCTATCGGAACGGGAACTGGAGATCGCCCGCCTGATCCTTCGCGGCTACTCGTCGAAGGCCATGGCCGAGCGCCTGGCGATCTCGCCGGAGACGATCAAGGTCCATCGGCGCCACCTGTACGCCAAGCTGGACATTTCCTCGCAACCGGAGCTGTTCTCGCTGTTCATCCAGTCGCTCGGGCACGACCCGGAGAACCCCTAGGGATCATGGATTGGCGTAGCGCCGGCTGAGACCGGGCGGGATGCCGCGAGCGTCGGTCTCGGTCCATGGACCCTGCGGGCTGGTGGACCAGAACCAGCCGCCGTCCCACCGGTAGTAGGTGCGCTGGCGGTAGTAGAGATCGCGCTCGCCACGGATCACGTAGACCCCCAGGCTGCCGTCCCAGACGCCCTTGCCGCCTGGCGGCGGGGCGAACTGCGGACGCGAGCGGCTGGGCTGCGCCGGAGTCTGCGGTTGCGGGGTGATGCGCGGCGGGGTGGCGCCGGGCGCGCTGGACGGACCGGGCTGCGGCTGGCTCTGCGGCGGCAGCGAGGCCGGCGGTTCGCTGGTCTGCGGCGGATGCACCACGCACCCGCCGAGACCGCCCAGGAGAATCGCCAGACCCAGATACTTCGCCTTCACCGCCGCACCTCCCCAACCGATTGTCATTATGGCCGGGCCGCCTGGGGCTGGTCCGGGCCGTCGATGGTCAGCGCTTGCGCCGACGACTGGGCAGTAGACAACGGTTTGCCGCGTCCGATCCACTCGCCGGAGATGGCGTTGCCGGCGCGGGATACCCGTGCCACCAGCTCGACCTGCGGGAAACCGCTGAGCTTGAGCTGCGGCATCATGGCGTCGGCATCGCTCAGGCTGACCTCGGCCGGCAGGTCGGCGACGGTCAGGCGCTTCACTGCCAACGGCATCGGCGGGCCGCCGACGGCGCGGGCGAAGACGAACACGCTGTCGTCGGCCTTGACCTGGCCCTTCACCGCGTCGCTGATATCCACCTTCACCGTCAGGGTCACCCCGGCGGCAGCGGGCGCGGCCGGCGCCGGCGGAGTCTGCCCGGCCTCGGTCATGCGCTCGCGGGCGCGCTGGATGCCGCCCTGGATCGCCGAGCGTGCCGGGTCCTCGTTCGGCAACACCGACACCAGGCGCTCCCAGAAGCCGATGGCGTCGGCGTAGCGCTGCTCTTCGAAGGCGGCGATGCCGAGCAGGCCAAGGGTGGTCACTTCGGCCGGGTCGCCCTTCAGCGCCTCGTCGGCCAGGGCCTTGATCTGCGCGGTCATTTTCTTGCCACCGGAGAAATACAGTGCCTGCGCCCACTGGCCGAGCACTTCCGGCTGCCGCCCGCTGAGTTCGGCGGCGCGTTCGAAGGCCCGCGCTGCATCGGCGCCGCGTTCCTGGGTCATGTAGGTGCGACCGAGGAAGTACCAGCCCTGGGCGGAATCCGGCTGAGCCTGTACCGCGCGCTCCAGGCGCGCAGTCATCTCTTCCATGGAGTGCGGCGCCTGGGCGAATTCGCGAGCCAGCTCGACCTTGTCGCTGGCGCCCCAATGCAGGTACAGGCCGAGCGCGACCAACGGCACCAGCAGCGCCGCGACCAGCGGGACCGCCCGGCCCAGGCGCGAGCTACGCTCTTCGCCGCTGCCCTCGGTGTCGGCGAGCAGTTCGCGGGCAGCCTCGGCGCGGCCATTCTCCAGTTGCTCGGCGGTCAGCGTGCCGGCGGCCTGCTGGCCGGCCAGCTCGGCGATCCGCTCCTGATAAAGCGCGACGTTCAGGGCGGTACGGTCTTCCTCGGCCTGGGCGCGACGGCCACGCAGCAGCGGAATCAGCAGGAATGCCAGGGCCGCCAGCAGCAGCAGGCTGGCAGCGAGCCAGAAATCGATCATTTGTCGTTCTTCAACAGGTTGGCGAGGCGCGCTTGCTCCTCGGCGGACAGGGTGGTTTGCACCTTGGCAGCGGTGCGCCGGCGGCGCAGGACGATCACGCCGATCACCAGCACGCCGAACAGCAGCAAGGCGCCCGGACCGAACCAGAGCAGCCAGGTACGCTCGTTGACCGGCGGCTTGTAGCGAACGAAATCACCGTAGCGGGCAACCATGTAGTCGACGATCTCGCCGTCGCTCTTGCCCTGCTGCAACTGGCCGTAGATCTGCTTGCGCAGGTCGGCGGCGATCGGTGCGTTGGAGTCGGCGATGTCCTGGTTCTGGCACTTCGGGCAGCGCAGTTCCTGGGTCAGGTTGCGGAAGCGCTCGCGCTCGGCGTCGCTGGCGAACTCGTAGGTGTCGATGGCGGCCCGGGCCACGCCGCAGAGGGCGAGACCGAGCAGCGCGGTGACGAGGAAACGCTTCATCGGGCCTCCGGCTCGTCCAGCAGTTGCTGGTACAGCGGCGCCAGTTGCTCGCGCCAGACTTTCTGGTCGACCACCCCGACGATCTTGTGGCGGATGATGCCCTGTTTGTCGATCAGGTAGGTTTCCGGCGCACCGTACACGCCCAGGTCCAGGCCCAGGGTGCCGTCGGCGTCGCTGATGCTCAGCAGGTAGGGATTGTGCAGCTCGTTCAGCCACTTGATGGCGGCGGCGTTGTCGTCCTTGTAGTTGATCCCGTAGATCACCACGCCCTGCTCGGCCAGTCGGGTCAGTTCCGGGTGCTCGACCCGGCACGACGGGCACCAGGTGCCCCAGACGTTGACCAGCGCCGGCTTGCCCTTGAGGTCGGCCTCGGTCAGGCGCCGGGCCGGGTCCTGCACGCTGGGCAGGTCGAAGGCCGGGAACGGCTTGCCGATCAGCGCCGAGGGCAGCTCGCTGGGGTCCAGCCAGAGGCCGCGGAAGAGGAACACCGCGACGATCAGGAAGATCCCCAGCGGCAGCAGCAGAATCGCTCGTTTCAAGACTCAGGCTCCCTGACCGGCGAGGCCCAGGGCCTCGCGCACACGTGTTTTCACCTTCACCCGGTAGCGCCGGTCGAGCGCCGCCAGGGCGCCGCCGAGGCCCATCAGCAGGCCACCGAACCAGATCCAGCGGACGAACGGCTTGACGTGCACGCGCACCGCCCAGGCACCGTTCTCCAGCGGCTCGCCGAGCGCCACGTAGAGGTCGCGGGTAAAGCCGGCATCGATCCCTGCCTCGGTCATCATCGAACTCTGCACGGTGTACAGGCGCTTCTCCGGATGCAGGGTGGCGATCTCCTTGCCGTCGCGGCTGACGTGGATGCTGCCCTTGTCCGAGGTGTAGTTCGGCCCTTCGTGGTGCTTCGCGCCGTCGAAGAGGAAGTGGTAGCCGCCCAGTTCGACGGTGTCGCCGGGCGACATGCGCAGGTCACGCTGGGCGCTGTACTGGCTGCTGAGGACGATGCCGATGGCGCACACGGCGATGCCCAGGTGCGCCAGTTGCATGCCCCAGTAGCTGCGGGTCAGGCTGCGGGCGCCGGCCAGCACGCCCTTGTGCCGGGTCTTGTCGAGGAAGTCGCGGAAACCGGCCAGGACCACCCAGGCGGACAGCAGGAACACCGCCAGCACCGCCCAGTTGAAATCGCCGAAGTACATCGAACCGGCCGCCGCCAGGACCGCGCTGGCCACCAGCACCGGGGTCAGCATGCCGAGCAGCCAGCGGCTCGGGGTGTCCTTCCAGCGCACCAGCACGCCGACCGCCAGGGCCGCCATCAGCGCCGCCATCAGCGGCAGGAACATGGCGTTGAAGTACGGCGGGCCGACCGACAGCTTGGCGCCGCTGAGGGCATCGAGCAGCAGCGGGTAGAGGGTCCCGAGGAGGATCATCGAGGCCGCCACCACCAGCACCAGGTTGTTCAGCAGCAGCAGGGTCTCGCGCGACCACAGGGCGAAGCCGACCTGGCTCTTGACCACCGGCGCGCGCAGGGCGAACAGGGTCAGCGAGCCGCCGACCACCAGCAGCAGGAAGGCGAGGATGAACACCCCGCGCTCCGGGTCGGAGGCGAAGGCGTGCACCGAGGTGAGCACGCCGGAGCGGACCAGGAAGGTGCCCAGCAGGCTCAGGGAGAAAGCGGCGATCGCCAGAAGCACGGTCCAGCTCTTGAACACGCCGCGCTTCTCGGTCACCGCCAGCGAGTGGATCAGTGCAGTGCCGACCAGCCAGGGCATGAAGGAGGCGTTTTCCACCGGATCCCAGAACCACCAGCCCCCCCAGCCCAGCTCGTAGTAGGCCCACCAGGAGCCGAGCACGATACCGATACCGAGGAAGGCCCAGGCTACCAGGGTCCAGGGCCGCGACCAGCGCGCCCAGGCGGCGTCCAGGCGGCCGCCGAGCAGTGCGGCGATGGCGAAGGCGAAGGCCACCGAGAATCCGACGTAACCCATGTAGAGCATCGGCGGGTGGACGATCAGGCCGACGTCCTGCAGCAGCGGGTTGAGGTCGTTGCCGTCCATCGGGGTCTGCGGCAGCAGACGGCTGAACGGGTTGGAGGTGATGATCAGGAACAGCAGGAAGCCGGTGCTGATCATGCCCATCACCGCCAGCACGCGGGCCAGCATGACCTCCGGCAGTTGCCGGGAGAAGATCGACACGGCGAAGGTCCAGCCACCGAGGATCAGCGCCCAGAGCAGCAGCGAACCTTCGTGGGCGCCCCAGACGGCGCTGAACTTGTAGTACCAGGGCAGCGCGCTGTTGGAGTTGCCGGCCACGTAGGCCACCGAGAAGTCGTCGCGCAGGAAGGCCCAGGTCAGGCAGCCGAAGGCGAAGGCGAGGAAGGCGAACTGCCCCCAGGCCGCCGGGCGCGCCAGGCTCATCCACTGGCGGTCGCCGCGCCAGGCGCCGACCAGCGGCAGGCTCGATTGCACCAGGGCCAGGCAGAGAGCGAGGATCAGGGCCAGGTGGCCGAGTTCGGGGATCATCTACTTGCCCTCCTGGTTGTACGAGGTCTCGCCGGCGGCCTTGCCGTTCTCGTAGTGCTTCAGTTGGCCGCTGTCCTTGAGCGCCTTGGTGACTTCCGGCGGCATGTAGTTCTCGTCGTGCTTGGCCAGCACTTCATCGGCCACCAGCACGCCGTCGCCGCCCAGCTTGCCGAGGGCGACGATGCCCTGCCCCTCGCGGAACAGGTCGGGAAGGATGCCATGGTAGGCGATGGTCACTTCCTTGGCGCCGTCGGTGACCACGAAACGCACGTTCAGCGAATCCTCGCTGCGTTGCAGAGAACCCTTTTCCACCAGGCCGCCGGCGCGTATGCGGGTGTCGGTCGGCGCTTCGCCGTTGGCGATCTGGGTCGGGGTGTAGAACAGGTTGATGTTCTGTTGCAGGGCCGACAGCGCCAGGCCCACCGCGGCGCCGACACCCGCCACGATGGCGAGGACGATGATCAGACGTTTCTTGCGGACCGGATTCACTGCTGGGCCTCCCGGCGCAGACGACGCGCCTCTTCTTGCAGGTAGCGGCGCCGGGCCAGCAGCGGCTCGGCGACATTGATCGCCAGCACCAGCAGGCTGATGCCGTAGGCCGACCAGACGTAGGGGCCGTGATGGCCCATGGCGAGGAAGTCGCCGAACGATTCGAAGCTCATCGTGCCTTCTCCACCAGGGCCTTCACCTCGGCTTTCGCCCAGGCGGTGCGGGACTCGCGCTTGAGCACTTCCAGGCGCATGCGCACCAGCAGCATGGCCGCGAAGAAGCAATAGAAGCCGAGGACCATGATCAGCAACGGCAACCACATCTCCACCGGCATCGCCGGTTTCTCGGTGATGGTGAAGGTGGCCGGCTGGTGCAGGGTGTTCCACCACTCCACCGAGTATTTGATGATCGGGATGTTCACCACGCCGACGATGGCCAGTACGGCACAGGCCTTGGCCGCGCTGTCGCGGTTACTGATCGCCTGGCCGAGGGCGATGATGCCGAAATAGAGGAAAAGCAGGATCAGCATCGCCGTCAGGCGCGCGTCCCAGACCCACCAGGCGCCCCAGGTCGGCTTGCCCCATACGGCCCCGGTAAGCAGCGCGACGAAGGTCATCCAGGCGCCGATGGGAGCGGCGCACTGCACCGCCACGTCGGCGATCTTCATCTTCCAGATCAGCCCGACGGCACCGGCCACGGCCAGCATGACGTAGCAGGACTGGGCGAGGAAGGCCGCCGGCACATGGATATAGATGATGCGGAAGCTATTGCCCTGCTGGTAGTCCGGCGGCGCGAAGGCCAGCCCCCAGACGCAGCCGGTGACGATCAGCAGCGCCGCCGCCACGGCGAACCAGGGCAGCCAGCGGCCGCTGATCTCGTAGAACCACTTGGGCGACCCAAGCTTGTGAAACCATGTCCAATTCATCATCAGGCTCTGTTTACAGGGCTCTTTGGAAATACCGGACAGACCTTCCGCTGCCAGCCCGGGTCAAGCGTGGGCGGCACAGCCGCCCGGTACCGCACGCCCGCCGATGCCTTCGGCGGGCGGACTCACTCGCCTACGCTGATCTTCAGGCCGGCAGCGATGGCGAATGGCGTGAGTGTCAATGCTAGCGCCGTCAGGCTCGCCAGCCACAATAAATGTCCGCTGCTGGGCAGTCCCTGCAGCGAAGCCTGCAGCGCCCCGCTACCGAGAATCAGCACCGGGATGTACAGCGGCAGGATCAGCAGCGCCAGCAACAGGCCGCCGCGCTTGAGGCCCACGGTCAAGGCCGCGCCGACGGCGCCGAGCAGGCTCAGCACCGGCGTACCGAGCAACAGGGAAAGCAGCAGCACCGGTATGCAACGGGCCGGCAGGCCCAGCATCAGCGCGAACAGCGGCGACATCAGGACCAGGGCCAGCCCGGAAAACAGCCAGTGTGCCAGCACCTTGGCCAGCACCAGAAGAGCCAGGGGGTGCGGCGAAAGGACCCACTGCTCCAGAGAACCGTCCTCGAAATCGCTGCGGAACAGCCCTTCCAGCGAGAGCAGCACGGCCAATAGCGCCGCCACCCAGACCAGGCCGGGCGACAAGGTTTGTAGCAATTGGCTTTCCGGCCCGACCGCCAGGGGGAACAGGGCGATGACGATGGCGAAGAACACCAGCGGGTTGGCCAGCTCCGCCGGTCGGCGGAACAGCAGGCGCGCCTCGCGCGCCAGAAGCAGGCTGAAGACGTTGCTCATGCCGGATCGCCCAGCGCCGGCTCGACCGTCGCGCCGCTGGCCGCCTTGAGCGCACCGAGGTCCAGCTCGCGGTAGCCGGCGGGCACCTGCTGCAGGCTGTGGTGGGTGGTCAGCACTACCATCCCGCCGCGCTGGCAATGCCCGGCCAGGTGCGCTTCCAGTTGCGCCACCCCCTGTTTGTCGAGGGCGGTGAAGGGTTCATCGAGGATCCACAAGGGCGGTGCGTCCAGGTACAGGCGGGCCAGCGCCACGCGGCGTTGCTGGCCGGCGGAAAGGGTGTGGCAGGGAACGTCCTCGAAGCCACGCAGGCCGACGTCGGCCAGGGCCTGCCAGATCACCTCGCGGCTGGCCGGCTGGTGCAGCGCGCAGAGCCAGGTGAGGTTCTCCTCGGCGCTGAGCAGGCCCTTGATTCCCGCGGCGTGGCCGATCCACAGCAGGCTGCGGGCCAGTTCGCCGCGCTGTTCGGCGAGCGGCCGGCCGTTCAGGCGGACTTCCCCGGCGGTCGGCTGCATCAGTCCGGACAGCAGGCGCAGCAGGCTGGTCTTGCCGCTGCCGTTGGGACCCACCACCTGCAACATCTCGCCGGCGGCCAGGCGCAGGTCGAGGCGCTCGAACAGCATGCGCCAATCGCGCTCGCAGGCGAGCCCGACGGTTTCCAGCAAGGGGCTGGCTGTGGGGACTTCAGCAGGATCGGACATCGAACAACATCGCCAAGCGTCTCTCCTCGTCGCGGCGCCGGAGGCCTTCACGGAACAGACCCTAAAGTCGGGATAAACACGGCCGCTATACTGGTGACGACGCGGCCAGCCTGTTTGACAGGCGCGGCATTATACACGCCCTTCCCCAGCCTCCGCAGGGTCGTTTAAGACAGGTTGTTACCCATGCCAGCCGAGATAGGCGCTTCCCCGCCACTACCCCCGGTCTCCGCCCCACGCCCGCTGCCGCCGGCGCAATCGCAGGGCAACGCCCAGGCCGACGCCGAGATGACCCTGAAGCTGGTGCAGACCCTGGCCGGCCTGCTGGGCGAAGGCGAGTCGGGCAAGGCCGAGGTGCTCGCGGTCAAGGAAGGCCTGGCGAACAATTTCCAGGTCCTGCTCAAGCTGACCCTGGCGAACAGCGGGCAGAGCCTGGTGGAAGTGCAGAGCAATCGGCCGCTGGTGCCGGGCAACCTGCTCAACGTCAGCGCCACCAGCAACACCAGCGTGGTTGCAACCCTGCTCGACAGCATGGCCGGCGCTGGCCCGCTGAGCAGCCTCGACCTGGAGCAACTGCCGCCCGGCACCCTGCTCCAGGGCAAGGTCCTGTCCAGCACCGCGCTGCCGGCGGACAAGGCCCAGCAGGTGGTCTACCGGGTCCTGCTGAACCTGCTCAACACGCCGCTCGCCGGCAGCAAGCTGAGCCTAGACTCGCCCCAGGCGCTGCCGGTCGGCAGCCTGCTCACGGCGCTGGTGAAAAACAGCCAGCAGATCGACTTCCTGCCGCTCAGCGGACGCCTCGACCAGCTTGCGCTGGGCCAGCAACTGGCCGGGCAGAGCGCCCGCCAGGCTTCCCTGGAAGGCCTGTTCGCCGCCCTGCAGGGGCTGAACGGCCGCAACGACCTGCCGGACAGCCTGCGCCAGGCCGTGGAGCGCCTCTTCGCCGGCCTGCCGGAGGCGCAGAAGATGGGCGATTCCAAGCTGCTCGGCCAGGCCCTGCAGCAGAGCGGCCTGTTCCTCGAGGCGCGCCTGATGCAGGGCGCCACCGATCATCTCGGCCAGGACCTGAAGGCCAACCTGTTGCGCCTGTTCGCCCAGCTGTCGCCGCTGCCGCCGACCGGCGCCCAGGCGCCGGGCATGTTCGCCGGCAACACGGCGAACCTGGCCCAGGCGCTGCCGGCCTTTGTCCGCAACGCCCTGGGCAACCTGGGACAGAGCGCCAACAAGACCCAGGCACTGAACTTTCCCCTGCCGAGCAAGGTTCTCCAACTGTTCGACGAGGACATGGAACTGGAGTCGCTGCTGCGCCTTGCCGCCGCGGCGATCTCCCGCCTGCAGACCCATCAGCTGTCGAGCCTGGCGCAGACCAGCACCCTGCCGGATGGCACCCAACTGGCGACCTGGCAGATGGAGGTGCCCATGCGCCATCAGCACTCGGTGGTACCGTTGCAGGTGAAGTTCCAGGAAGAACAGCGCAAGACCGGCGAAGAGGCCCGCGAAAGCCTCTGGCGCGTCGAACTGGCCTTCGACCTGGAGCCGCTGGGACCGCTGCACGCCCAGGCGACCCTGCTACGCGGCAGCCTGTCCAGCCAGCTTTGGGCCGAGCGCGACGCGACCGCGCGGCTGGTCGAGCATGAACTCGGCCACCTGCGCCAACGCCTGCGCGACGCCGGCCTGACCGTTGGCGAGATCACCTGCCAACGCGGCCGCCCGCCCCAGGGCCCGCGAGCGACCATCGAACAACGCTGGGTAGACGAAACCGCATGAACAGAAAGCAATCACCCGCCCCGCGCCAGGCCATCGCCCTGAGCTACGACGGCCAGGCCGCGCCGACCCTTTCCGCCAAGGGCGACGCCGAACTGGCCGAGGCGATCCTGGCCATCGCCCGCGACTACGAGGTACCGATCTACGAGAACGCCGAGCTGGTCCGCCTGCTCGCCCGCCTGGAACTCGGCGACGCCATTCCGGAAGCGCTGTATCGCACCATCGCCGAGATCATCGCCTTCGCCTGGCACCTGAAAGGCAAGTGTCCCGAGGGATTCGCGCCGGACGCCGCGGATGGCAACCAGATGCTGCTACTCGGCGGTCCCGGCGACTGAGCCAGCCCGCACGGCGAAACATCCGCACGCACATCAGCTCCAGGACCTCGCCGCTGCGCGCTAAGCTGCGCAGCCTCCGACCTCGGCAAAGGAGCGCCCGATGAACTTCGTCTTTCCCCACCCGTTGGACACCCCGCGCCTGCGGCTACGCACTTTCCGAGAGGAAGACGCCGCGCCGCTGTTCGCCATGATGTCCGACCCGGAAGTCATGCGTTACTGGAACACACCGCCGTGGACGACCCCTGCGCAGGCCCGCGAGGCGATCCTGCGGGACAGCCAGGCGCTCGCCGACGGCGAATACCTGAACCTGGCCATCGAGCGTCGAGAAGACGGCCAATTGCTCGGCAGTTGTATCCTCTTCCATTTCGAGAAAGGCTCGCGCCGCGCCGAACTCGGCTACTGCCTGGCACGTGCAGCCCAGGGCCGGGGTTACATGGGCGAGGCGCTGCGCAGGCTGCTGGCGTTCGCTTTCGATGAAATCGACCTGAACCGCCTGGAGGCGGAGATCGATCCGCGCAACCGGCCTTCGGCCGCCAGCCTGGAGCGCCTGGGCTTCCGCCAGGAGGGCCTGCTCGCACAACGCTGGATCGTTTCCGGAGAAGTCTCCGACTCGGCGCTCTACGGATTGCTCGCCGAACACTGGCGCAACCGCTGAAGGAGGAACCACCGGCAGGGCCCGCCATCCGTCGCTTTCCACAGAACCTGTCGTTCGCGCAACGGTCTTTAGACGGCACACCACATGCCTGCGGAGGCATCCCTCAAATGAAAAAACATACCCTGTTCGCCGTAGCTGCTCTCGGCCTGCTGTTCGCGGGCAGCACCCTGCTGCCTGGCGAGCTTTCTCCTGTCGGCTCCGCCTATGCCAAGGGCGGAAATGGCGGCGGCAACGGTGGCGGTCATGGCGGCGGTCATGGCGGCGGCAAGGGCGGCAGCCATGGCGGCAACCTCGGCGGCCACTCCAGCAAAGGCCATGGTTCAGCCACCTCCGGCATCGCCAGCTCCCGCGACAGCCGCGGGCTGTCGCAGGCCAGCGCGATCTCCGCCACCACCCCCGGCGATCACAACAGCAAGGGCTTGAGCAACGCCATCGGCTCCTCGACCAAGAACGACCGCTGACCGCCAGTGGCGACCACGAAAAAGCCGGCCTTCGCGCCGGCTTCTTCGTGCCCCGCCCACACGGCTCAGGCGAAACCGCCGTTGACCCGCAGCACCTGGGAATTGACCCAGGCCCCGTCCGGCCCGGCGAGGAAGGACACCGCCGCGGCGATCTCGTCCGGCTCGCCGAGACGCTCCAGCGGCGCCAGCCTGGCGATCTGGTCGATCTGTTCGGCGCTCTTGCCGTTGAAGAACAGCTCGGTGGCCACCGGGCCGGGCGCCACCGCGTTGACCCTGATGTCCTGGCCGCGCAACTCGTTGGCCAGCACGTGCACCAGCCCCTCGACCCCGGACTTGGACGCGATGTACGGACCGTAGCTGGGCAGCGCCCGGGCGATCACGCTGGTGGACAGGGCGATGATCCGTCCGCCGCGCTCGACATGCCGGGCAGCCAGGCCGAGCACGATGAAGGCGCCGCGCAGGTTGGTGCGGATCACCCGGTCGAAGCCCTCCAGGTCGCCGTCGGCGATCTTCAGGTAGGGCATCGTGCCGGCGCTGTTGACCACCACGTCGATGCGGCCGAAGGCGCCCCTGGTGGCTTCGAACAGCTTGTCCATGTCCTCCGGGCTGGCCACGTCGCCCTGTACGGCGATGGCCGTGCCGCCGGCGGCGACGATTTCGGCCACGACCTCGTCGGCCATGGTCTGGTTGCCGGCATAGTTGACCGCGACCGCGAAACCGTCGGCGGCCAACCGCCGGGCAATGGCGCGACCGATGCCGCGGGAGGCGCCGGTGACGATGGCGGCTTGGGTGATGTCAGGCATGCTGGGACTCTCCTGGAATGAGCGTGGCGACAGCCACGCATCGACAGGGAAAGTCTAGAAGCCGGGTATTGGCGGATAAACAGCAGACAACCGTCATGACTATCCAGGATTTCCGGACAATACCGATACGCGGTCACGGCTTGCGCGCGATCCAGGCGTACTGCTGACGCTTCTCCTCGCCCAGGCGCTGGCGTCGGCGATGACTGGCGAACGCATCGCCGGAACAGTAGGTGCAGACGGCGCTGGCTTCGATCTGCGCCGGCCCGACGCCGGCGGCCTGGAACAACTGGCGACAGAAGGCCACCAGGTCCAGCCAGGCGCCCTGCTCCGCCTGCCTTGGCTCGGGCGGAGCGAACCGGGGCGGCCGCTCGGGGAGCGGACGACGCTGGCTCCAGGGAGGCGCCGCGCCTTCCCAGAGGCGGCCGTGGCCGACCTGCAACGCCTCGATGAACCCGGCACTCACCTCGTAGCAGCAGGCTTTGATCCCGGGACCGATGGCGACCCGGATGTCCGCGCTGGCGACGCCGCGCGCATTGAAGCGCGCCACCGCCGCGCCGACGATACCGGCGACGAGCCCCTGCCAGCCGCCATGCAGGGCGGCCACCACCCGACCGTCGCGACTGCTCATGAGAATCGGCAGGCAGTCCGCGGTGACCACCGCGACCGCCAGCGGCCCTTCGCTGAAAACGCCGTCGGCGGCATGCCGTCCCGATTCCGACAACGAGCGCGCGTCGACGATCTCGGCGCCATGCACCTGCCGGCAATGGAATATCCGCTCGGAGAGTGCCTGGCCGGCTTGCTGGAAGCCATGCTCGATGCCTTCGATCGCCTTGAGGATGTCGGCCTGGACGGTCATGCGCTGTCTCGCCATGGAAGGTTGGAAAACGACCTTACCTCATCTTCCCGGAAGCCGCCTCAGGCGATGCCGCGCAGGAGGTCGGGGCAGCCGCGATCACGCTTGATCAACGCGGCCAGGGCGACCTGGCCCAAAGGCCGGTCGGACACCGCGCCGATGCTCAGGCCATGGCCTCTGCTCCACTCGAACAACAGGCGCTTCTCGCGGCAATCGAGTTCGCCCACCAGCAGGAAGCGCCGGATGCTGCCGCTGCGTCCCAGCATCGCCAGCGTGCCCTTGCAGCCCTGGTCCAGGCGGAATCCGTCGTAGAGGCAATAGTCGTACGGGTAACCCTGGTCCAGGGAGCGCCGCAGCTCCCGTCGGTCCAGGCACAGGCTCAAGTGGAAGTAGCCGCAGCGGTTGAACAGCGCTCCATACCTGAGCAGACGGCCGGGGTTGGCGCACAGCACCATGGCGCGCAGGGGTATTGCAGGCATCCTTGTGGCCTCCTGGAAACGTGCGGGTTGACCAGGACCGATTCTAGAAAGCGGCAGCCGCGCAATTAATAGGACTTTTCCTCTAAATGCCTACCTGTGATCCGAAGCTTCCTCCTGGCCCAGGTTACGCAGGACACGCTCGGCCTGGCGCCTCAACGGCTCGCGCAACTCCAGCGGCTGCCTGACCTCGAAGTCGAACGGCAGGCCGCACAGGCGCCGGGCGAACCAGTCCAGGTCGTCGGTGCTGGCGCGCAACAGCGTACCGCCATCGACCTCGGCGAGCAGACCGAGGGGCTCGCCGAGCACCGCGACCACCTGCTCCCTCGCAGCCCGCATCAGGATTTCCACCGGGTAGGCGCGCGGCATCCGGGCGAAGCTCTCCCGCAGGTGGCGGAGGGTATCGAAATCCGCCGGTCGCTCGAAGCGCTCCGCCAGCATGCGCGGCGCGTCCAGGCGATCGAGACGGAACGAGCGCAACGCCTGGCGCAGGTGGCAGAAACCGCTGACGTACCAGCAGCCGTTGCGATAGACCAGGCCGTAGGGATCGAGTTGGCGGAGGGTTTCGGCGCCCTGCGGGTCGCGATAGCGGAACTCGACCCGCGCACGGACCTGGGCGGCTTCGGCGAGGGTCGCCAGCGCCGCCACACTGGTTCCCGCCCGGGCGCGGGCCAGGTCCAGGCTGGCGGTCTCGCGGAGCGCCACGAGGCGCCGCCGCAGCGCAACGGGCATCACCCTGCTCAGCTTGGCCTGCGCACTTTCCAGGGCCAGCTCGCTTTCGCCCAGGCCGAGACTGCGCACCGCCAGCAGGCCGAGGGACACGGCCAGGGTTTCCTCCGCGCTGAACATCAGCGGCGGGAGCTTGAAACCGGCCACCAGGCGGTAACCGCCATGGCGTCCGCGCTCCGCCGAGATGGGTATGCCCAGCTCCTCGAGGGCGACGATATAGCGACGCAGCGTCCGTCCATCCACCTCCAGGCGCCTGGCCAGCTCGCTACCGCTGAGCTGGCCGTTGCTCTGCAGCAGTTCGAGCAGGGCGAGCACGCGCACCGTGGGCTTGGACATTTTTCGATCCACCGGAAAAAATCAGGACCGAATATAGCCTATATCACCCCTACCCTGCGTTCAGCCCAGTTGCGATGCGCAACGTGCGTTACCTGAACGGAGATGGAAAATGGAACCTGTACTGTTTTATGGCGTACCCCACGGCTGTTCCTTCGGCTCGATCGTGGCCCTCGAGTGGCTTGGCCGCCCCTATCGCCTGTGTCGGATCGAGATGCCGCTGGAGACCGGCGAGCGCACCTACGTGCGCCTGAACCCGGCTCGCCAGACGCCCACCCTGCTCCTGGAGGACGGCCGCGCGCTCAGCGAAAGCCTGGCCATTCTCCAGCACCTGGCGGCGCGCGACCTGTGCAGGAAGCTCGGTTATCCGCAGGGCAGCGCCGAGTTCGACGAACTGAACTTCGCCCTCGCCCTCCTGCATACCGAATGCCATTCGGCCTGGGGAGCCCTGTTCTATCTGGAGGACGCCGACGCAACCACGACGGCAAGGGCGCTGACGCGCGCGGCGCGAGCCTATGGCCGGATCGACAAGCTGCTCGGCGACCGCAAGTGGCTGGCCGGCGAAGGGCCGAGCGTGGCCGACGCCTACCTCGCGGGTACCGCTCGCTGGGGACGGGAGCTGGGCTACTTCGACCTGCAACACGACTTTCTGAGAGAGGGTGAGAAATACCT
>NZ_JAEMVM010000060.1:0-3414 GCF_016463925.1 Pseudomonas sp. P20
CAGGAAGGCTGGGAGCTGGTGAGCGTTCAGCCACTCATGCGGGGCGTAACCGAGATCGGCAATCAGAACGCCCAGGGCTGGGCCTGGGGCATCGCTCTGCCCGTCAGCTACCTGCTGTTTTTCAAGCGCGCAACCTCATAAAAAAATACCCCGGACCCGCGCCGAGTATTTCTTGCGGAATGGAATCAGGGCGATCGGCAAGCTGATCGCACCCTGATCTGCAAGAGATTCGCCGTGAACACTCCACATCCATCCCTTCGCCGAAGCTGCCTGGCCGCCTTGGCCTGCAGTGCGCTGGTCGCACAGGGAGCCTTCGCAGCGAGCGCCTCCGAGCAGGCGAACCTGGAGGTGATGATCCGGCAGCTCAACGCCCTCGAGGACACCGCCCGCCGCAGTGCCCAGGGCGCCGATGAGCCCGGACAGCGCTTCTACTTCGACTACTCGCGCCTGGCCGCTGACCTGCAGCGCATCCGCCAAGGCCTGCAGGACTACATGACACCCAGCCGCGCCCAGCCGCGTGACCCTTCCGACCTGTCCGGGAATTACACCCTGCGCGGAGGGCCGATGCCGTGAGCATGAGTGGAGCCCAAACATCAGCGTTCCAAGCCGCCGCTGGCTTTCCCCCATCGGCCGGCGAGGGGTTGTTCGTTGGAGCAGCGATGACCTTCCTTCTGCTGTGGTCCGCCTGGGCGATGTACAGCACCTGGCGCGGCTGGGCCACCAACAACCTCGACAGCGCCACTGCCGGCGCTTCCGCGATACGGATCTTGGTCCTCCTCGGCATCACCTCTTTCTTCCTCCTCAGCTGACCCATACGGAGACACTCATGCTGAAATTCACCCTCCAGAAACTGTCCACCCTCTGCCTGCGCCTGGCTGCCATCTCTTTGGTACTCCCAGGCGTCGCCTTGGCTGCACTCCCCAAGCCCGAGGCGCCTAGCCGCGGGGAAGGATCGGGGATCATGCAAACCATCCAGAACTTCGGCTATGACGGAGCGATGCTCCTCGCGCTACTCATCTGCGTGGCTGTCTTTCTGGGAGTCTCCTGGCATACCTACGGCACCTATCACGCCATCCATGATGGGAAAAAGAAGTGGTCGGATCTCGGAGCGGGCGTGGCCGTAGGCATCGGCCTGCTGATCTTGATCATTTATCTCGTCACCAAAGCCACCACCATCATGTAAGGGCCTTCCCATGCCCGAAGAACATCTGTTTCAGGATGGGACCCTCAGCTTCCTGCCGACCCGTTTGAACCGGCAACCGGTGGTCATCGGCGGTCTGACTGCGGACGAAATGTGGATCACGGTCCTCACCAGCGGAGCAGCCGGGTTCGTTCTTGGCATCCCGGCTGCCTTGGTCGCAGGTAACGCGGCCTGCATTCCACTGGGCGCGCTGCTGGTAGGCGCCCTCGGCCTGGGTATCGGCAGCCGCATCCTGCGGCGGATGAAGCGGGGGCGGCCCGATACCTGGTTCTACCGCCAGGTGGAGCTGGCCCTCTCGCTGCGCTTTCCCGTCTTCGGCAACCGTCGCCTGGTGACGCGCTCCGGCGCCTGGACCAGTCGACGCACGGAGTCCCCATGAGTTTCAGAAAACACACCGCGCAACAGCAGGCTCACATCAACACCTTCCGGTTCATCACCGGCTTCTTGTGCATGGTCATCGTGGTGCTGGCCTACTGCGTCTGGGAAGCCCGCAAGGACCTCTGGATCCACATTCCGCCCGACTTGCGTTCAGGGAGCACCCGGTTGTGGTGGGACATTCCGCCGGAGAGTGTCTATGCGTTCGGCCTCTACATCTTCCAGCAGGTACAGCGTTGGCCCAAGGACGGCGAGGTGGACTACAAGAGCAACCTGTTCCGCTACGCCGCCTACCTGACGCCTTCCTGCAAAGTCTTCCTGGAGAAGGACTTCGAGTTTCGTCGTAACGCCGGCGAGCTCAGGGGGCGAGAGCGCACCACCTCGGAAATCCCCGGTCGGGGCATTGGCGAGAGCGATGGCCGCGTGATCCAACACTCGATCAATGACTGGACCGTCAACCTGGACATGGACAGCACGGAGTATTACGCCGGCGAAAAGATCAAGCGCGCGCTGGCCCGCTACCCGTTGCACGTCATCCGCGCCGACGTCGACCCGGAGACCAATCCCTTCGGCCTGCAGTGGGACTGCTACTCCGATACGCCTCAACGTATCGAGCTTGAGGAGCCGGCCGCCCCCACCAAGCGGGAGGGAGGTCTATGATCCGGAAGTCGACAGGCTCGCTCTTGCTAATGCTTGCCCTACCCACACTGGCCCACGCGGTGGAGATTCTGCGCTGGGAGCGCATTCCGTTGGCCATTCCATTGACGGTCGGCCAGGAACGCATTGTCTTTGTCGACAGAAACGTGCGAGTTGGCGTTCCTCGGGATCTGCAGGGCAAGCTGCGCGTCCAGAGTACCGGCGGCGCACTCTACCTGCTCGCCAACGAGCCGATTCCTCCAGCGCGCCTGCGCCTACAGGACGCGACCAATGGCGAGCAGATGCTCATCGATATCGCCGCCACCGAAGCAACGGCCGACCAACAGCCGCGCGAGCCGGTCAGGATCGTCGCCGGCGAGCCAGTGGCTCCGCATTATGGCCAGTCCCGGGAAGCCCAGCCATCGGCAGCAGCGAAACAGACCGAGCACGCAGAAGCACCGAAGGCCGTGCCGCGCGAAACGCCCGTCCCCGTGGTTCTGACGCGCTATGCGGCGCAGATGCTCTATGCCCCGCTTCGCACGGTGGAACCGGTGGATGGCGTCGGTCAGGTGCGCGTCAAGCGACAGCTCGACCTGACCACCCTGCTCCCCAGCCTACCCATCACGGCTACCGCCTTGGGCGCCTGGCGGCTGGACGACTACTACATCACGGCGGTGAAGCTGCAGAACGCCAGCGCCCAGCACCTGGCCCTGGATCCCAGGGACCTGATGGGCAATTTCGTCGCCGCGACCTTCCAGCACCCGTACTTGGGGCCCCGGGGCGACGCCTCCGACACCACTACCGTGTATCTGGTGACGCGCGGCCGCGGCCTTGCCGACGCGCTCCTGCCCTCCTCCATCAGCCAGATCGATCCCAAAGGAGGCCGTCGTGGCGCTGACCGGTAATCCCCTCCTGAAATTGCTGGTCGTCCCCGTCGTGATCGGCGCCATCCTGATCGGCGTGAGCATGATGGGCAAGAAAGAAAGTGCGCAGTCACAAGGCGCCGCAACCCCGACGGTAACGTCGGAAGAAGCGGCAACCCTGGGCATCGACGGCGACACGCCCGCCGACACACTACGCACCATCGTGGCGGAAAGCCGGCAGCTCAAGGACCAGATCAGCAAGGTGATCCAGGAGAATGACTCGCTCAAAGCCGCCAATGAGAACCTGCAGGGCCGCCTGCGCAACATCGATCAGAACAT
>NZ_JAEMVM010000061.1:0-15611 GCF_016463925.1 Pseudomonas sp. P20
CGGATGGTGACGCTGCGACGTTGGCCAGCGCGAAGGACCATACCAACCAGCGTGTCGATGCCGAGGCCCAGGCGCGGGCGGATGGTGACGCCGCGACGTTGGCCAGCGCCAAGAGCCATACTGAGGATTACTCGGTCGCGCGCGGAGTAGAGGCCGGGGACGGCTCGGTCGCTGTAGGCAAAGGATCGAGCGCGACCGCTGCAGGATCCGTTGCGCTCGGTGCGGGGTCGGTTGCCGATCGCGCGAACACCGTGTCTGTCGGCGCCGCCGGCGGCGAGCGGCAGATCACGAACGTTCGTGCCGGCACGGCCGCCACCGACGCCGTGAATCTCTCGCAGATGCAGGCCGCTGACTTGCAGACGCTCAACAGCGCAAACCAGTACACAGACAGCCGGGAAGTGGCAATCCGGCAGGACATGTACGCCGGCGACGTGAACACGCTGAACAGTGCGAATCACTACACCGACCAGCGCATCGATGCACTCGACAACTCGTTCAACGATGCACTCGCCGGCGCCTACAACTATGTCCGCAAAGAGAACCAGCAGATGCGGCAGGAGTACCGTGCGATCGGCGCGCTGGCCATGGCCACCGCGGCGATAGGCATTGGGCCAAAAGATCTCGGCCGCTCGCAGTTCGGTTTCGGCATGGGGACGGTGCAGAGCGCGTCGGCGATGGCCATCGGCTTGAACCACTACGTGAACGACTCGACCGTGGTCACGTTCCGCGGCGCTATCGGGACCAGCAAAGCGGTGTCGGGCGCGTCGTTCGGCGTCGTGAAAGGATGGTGACCATGAAAAAGTTACTGGTAACGCTGACCCTCGCGGGAGCAGTGGGACTCTCCTCGGGGGCCCAGGCGATGAGCGCCTGCGAAGTGGCGTTGTGCATGTACGGCAAGACGACCGGCAACAGTGGGGGCAGTGAGTGTCGGGCGGCGGAGAAGAAGTTCTTCAGCATCCAGGTCAGGAAGAAGGGCAAGTTCAAACCGAACCCGACGTTCGAGAAGCGCAAGCAGTACCTGAACGGTTGTTCCGAGGCTGACCCCGATGCAGCTGCTCGTGCACTCGGCGCTGACCCGGCCGCGAAGTCGAAGATCCTCAACAAGTACGGCCGCGTCCCCGGCTGATTCGTTCTACGTCGTTCACTCCCCTGGACCGCTTCATCGGTAGCCCTCGCGGCGTACCGCGGGGACGGCTGCGCGTTGGTCGGCCAGGGGAAGGAGGTGCTGAATGTTGTTAAGGGAGGTGGCGGCGGTCAGGGGTGGTCCGAGGGTGGAGGCTGCCGCGCGTGAAGCGTTTGGACGTGCCGACTTGGCGAAGGTTTACCGCCAGGCGAAGGACCTCATCATCACGCACAAGCTGTTCCGCCTGGTGCGGTATGCGGAGCTGGAGGGCGTTCGGCAACTGACGATCAGCAATCTATGGCGCATCGAGCGTTATGCCGACGGGGCGATCCGGATCCTGGAACACGATCTGGTTCATGACGCGTGGGTAGAGGTGGAGGATTTAGCGGGCTGGCCGGAAGTGCCGTTCTTTCCGGTCCGAGAGACCCGAACGCTCGATTGGTGGCGGGAGATTGCGCGCAAGGCGATTTGGAAGGCGCTGAACGCAGCGGGGTATGCCGAGTTGCCGCAGTATCGCCGCCTGGTGACTAGATGGGTGGAGGTCAAAGGTTCGCCGTTTCCAGTGCCGGCACCCGGGCAGCAGGAAATGTCGGCCGCGCACATGGCCTACCGAATGATTGAGCGCTACATCGGCAAACAAGTGAAAGTGAAAGGGAAAGGGAAGACGGGCGTGTACCGGTGGAAGGGCGGGCTGTTGGAATCGAAATCGATGCAGGCCGGTGCCCGGGCGTTGCGCGCGGGCTTCTTCGAACACATCCTCGATGGCGAGGTGTTGTCGGCGATGCGGGTCATCGACTATCGGAACTGCTCTTTCACCCGTTACCTGAGCTATGCGCGGTGGCGGGAGGGGCTGCTCAAGGTCGCTCGGGAACACCGAAACCTGCTGCCACTGCTACGTCGCATCAATCCGGAGCAGTGGACGCGAAACAACTTGTTCTCGCGCAAGCTGTGGGTGCGCGGGGGGCGCCGATTCACGGCGCTAGACCGGCGGCCTGTCCGCCCTGCTTGGGGCGCGGGTATCGAGGGTGACGACTACTGGCGGGTATGCAGTTTCGACGACGGCGCCGCGTGGCGCTGGTTGAGCCGGGCCAGCAGCGTGGTGGTGAAGGAATGGCGAGGAGGACGAGCGATCGTTACCCACTTGGCGCTGGCCAAGGTCAGTGTCCGGGTACCGGTGTGCGCGTATGTCCACGTGCTTCGAGCGGCAGAACGCCGTCAGGAAAGCATCGAGCGTTATGCCGGCAGCTATCCGGGGCAGTTGCAACAGCTCTTGCGGGTCTATCTGATCCACTGCGCGATGCTCTGGAAGGAGCAAGGCCACGGTTACGTGCGGGGCTGGTTGCGCAGCGAGGCCGGCAATGTGTCGAACATGCTCGATTACCTGATGAATGAAGGGTTCGATCGTGGGCAGCCAGAGCGCAATGCGACCTGGCCGGCGTTGTTGCGGCGTTCCGAGGACTGGCACAAACGCATCGCTATTGAGCACCTGGAGGGCGAAAAGGGCTTGCAGTGGTCGTCGTTGCTGGGCGAGACGGTCATCGAGGGGATCGTGTTCACCCCGCTGAACAACAGCCGGGCCTTGGCGGAGGAGGGTTACGAGATGGGCCACTGTGTTGGCTCGTATGACGGGCATTGCGCCAAGGGGGCGTACCAGGTGTACGCGGTACGGGAGCCGGACGGCAGGCGTTCCACACTCGGGTTCAGGGTCATCAAGGGGCACGCCCGGTGGGATCAGCATGAGGGGGGGCGGCATGGACGCGTATCGACCGCCGCCTTGCGGGCTGGCAAGCAATTGGTGCGTGCCTACGCCGAGGCGCTGGCCGAGGGAAGCGAAGCGAGCCAGGCGGAACAAGCGGTAGCGGAAATCTGAACTCAGATTTCCATCAGCATTTTTCACATCACAAACCATTTCCTTACGCGCCGGCGGGCCAGTTGGCTTGCCGCGGATGCGGCTGTCCGTCGTGCGCGGAAGGGTGGGCAAGGAGGTTATATGCGGTTGTTCATTGCGGAGAAACCCCAGCTCGGGCAAGTCATCGCCGAGGCGCTGGGCGGCGGTCAACGTCGAGGCGGCAGTATCCAGTGTGGTCAGGACGTGGTGACCTGGTGCGTTGGGCACTTGCTCGAACTGGCCCCGCCGGAAGTGCACAACCCGGCATACGCGAAGTGGAATGCGGAGGATTTGCCGATGAAGCTGCGGCCGGTGAAATATCAGCCAATTCCTGGAACAGCTGACCAGTTGAATGTGGTCGGCCAGCTGATCGCCCAGGCCGATGAGATCGTGCATGCCGGGGATCCAGATGAAGAGGGACAGTTGCTGGTGGACGAGGTGTTGGCCTACTTCGGCAACAGTCGACCGGTGAAGCGGATTCTGATCAACGACCTGAACGCCGCCGCGGCACGGAAGGCGCTGGGTAATCTACGCGACAACAGCGAGTTCCTTGGGCTGTCGTTGCGAGGCCAGGCGCGGAGCATCGCAGACCAGCTTTACGGCTTCAACATGACGCGGGCGTACAGCCTGGCGGTTCAGGCGCGGGGGGGCCGAGGAGTGTTGTCGGTGGGGCGGGTGCAGACGCCGATCCTGGGCCTGATCGTGAGTCGATATCTCGCACACACGGCTCACAAGGGCTCTTTCTACTACAACGTATCGGCAGCGCTGGACTTTAAGGGGCGGATCTGGGGGCGCCTGCTGGTCGCGGATGACGCTCCGACTGACGAAAAGGGGCGGATCCTCGAAGAGAGTTATGCCAACAGCATCGCGAACGCGTGTCGCGGCCAGCCGGGCCTAGTCGTGTCGGTCGTCCAGGAAGAGAAATCGCAGGTCGCACCGTTGCCATTTTCGCTGCTGGACCTGCAGGCGCAGATGAGCCGTGAACATGGGATCAATGCGGAAAAGACCTTGGCGATCACCCAAGTGCTGCGTGAGAAGCACAAGGCGATCACGTACAACCGCTCGGACTGCAACTACTTGTCCACCGAGCAGCATGCCGAGGCGCCGGGAACGCTGGCGGCGCTATCGCAAGCACTACCGGAGCTGCGGACGACCTTCGAGCAGCTTGACCCAGGACGTAAGGGACGGGCTTTCAACGATTCGAAGGTGTCGGCGCATACCGCGATCATCCCGACCGCGGTAGTGGTCGACATGAAGGCGCTGAGCGCCGACGAGCAAGCGGTCTACCTGGCGATCGTCAGGCAGTACCTGGTGCAGTTCATGAGCGAGAAGCGGTATTTGGCCGTGAAGGCGCTGTTTGATGTGCAGGGTCATGTGTTTGAGGCCAGCGCGACCAAGACTACAGCGCCGGGCTGGACCCAGTTGCTGCGCGAGGTAGCCGATGAGGCGAGCCAGGCCGGCGAAGAGGATGAGGGCGAGGGCGAGGTGGAGGCTACGCAGTTCGAGGAACTGTCGGCTCTCGCTGGAGGGGAGCAAGGCCATTGCCTGGATGTATCGGTTTCCAAGGCGAAGACCAAGCCGTTACCGCTGTATACCGAGGCGACCTTGCTGAAAGACCTGAAGCAGGTGGCCAAATACGTGCAGGATCCTCGCATCAAGGCGCTGCTGCTGGACCGCGACGATGGCAAGGCTGGAGAGCGTGGCGGCATCGGCACCCCTGCCACCCGGGCGGCGATGTTGGGCAAGCTGCAGGAGCGCGGTTTCTACACGATCGAGAAGAAGAAGCTGGTTCCGACGGCCCTCGGAGTGGCCTTCATCCAGGCGCTACCGCGGATCGCAACGACCCCCGACATGACGGCGCTGTGGCATGAGCAGCAGGTGATGATCGAGCGTGGCGAGCTGTCCGTCGATGCCTTCCTGGACGAGCTGGAGGCCTTCATCGGTGAGCAGATCAGCACGATCGATCTCGGCGACATGCCCATTGCCGGACGTGCTGGGGTCGAGCCGCTGGCGGCGCGCTGCCCCATGTGCGGTGGCGAGCTGGCAAGGACGGCAAAGGTGGTGGGGTGCAAGGGGTGCGAGTTTCGCATGTACCCGAGCATCGCTGGGAAAGAGCTGACCACCAGTCACCTCGAAAGCCTACTCAGCAAGGGCAAGACCACCTTGATCAAAGGCTTCAAGAACAAAGAGGGCAAGGCCTTCGACGCCGCCCTGCGCCTCGATGGCCAAGGAAAGGTTGCGTTCGATTTTCCGAAGACCAGCAAGGCCAGCAAGACCAACGGGAAGCGTTACGCGTAACGCTCTGCCCTCCCCCCCTCAAAAACATCAGCAACCGCGTCAGGTGCCGCGCCCCCGGCTCGGCGGGTCGGCTTCATCGACCCGCTGAACGGAGGCACGGGCGCAGCGAACACTTGACGCCCACTGGAAAGAAACAGCCTTCGACCGGGAGCAAGGGCAGCTTCATCGCCCATGCTCCCGAGTCCTCGACGGCGAGAGCGGGTAGTAGGGCAGAGCCCTACGACTTTGGGACTTCATCCATGAAACAGGACCGTATCAAGGGGTGCCCGGTATGCCACCAACGACCAACCGTCAGGACTCTGCCTGGCGGCGCAGGAGATCTCACGCACTCGATTGAATGCCGGGTGCAGGAGTGTCGCATGGCAATGGTGAGCGGCCATTCCCTCGAAGAAGTTGTGGCCGAGTGGAACAACGACGACAGCTGGGCGCGATTGGGGGCTGATGCAGGACAGACCCATGCGCGCCCTTTCTATCGATTTGAACGAGAGAGGTAATACAGATGGCACGTGGAGTTAACAAAGTGATCCTGGTTGGCAACGTCGGTGGTGACCCGGAAACCCGCTACATGCCCAACGGCAATGCGGTGACCAACATCACCCTCGCCACCAGCGAGAGCTGGAAGGACAAGCAGACCGGCCAGCAACAGGAGCGCACCGAATGGCACCGCGTGGTGTTCTTCGGCCGCCTGGCGGAGATCGCCGGCGAGTACCTGCGCAAGGGTTCCCAGGTCTACGTCGAAGGCAGCCTGCGCACCCGCAAGTGGCAGGGCCAGGACGGTCAGGATCGCTACACCACCGAGATCGTGGTCGACATCAACGGCAACATGCAGTTGCTCGGCGGCCGCCCCTCCGGCGACGACTCGCAGCGTGCCCCGCGCGAGCCCATGCAGCGCCCGCAGCAGGACGACAGCTTCGACGACGACATTCCGTTCTAGCGGTCACCTTGGCGACAACTGAATGACTTCAACTGTGCGGCGGCTAAGGTCGCCGTTATTTATAGTGGATTATCCAATGAAAAATACTTCTCATCTTGTTCTTCAAGGTAAAGGCGGCGTCGGCAAGTCTTTTAGCGCTAGCGCTTTGGCGCAGTACTTTATCGAGCGCGGATATACCGTGGCATGTGCTGATACTGATCCGGTGAACAGTTCGTTCTACCAATTCGCGGCGCTTAATGTCAGCTTGCTAAAAATCATGGAAGGCGGTGTGATTTCTCAAAAACTCTTTGATCCGCTGTTTGAAGAGCTTTTGTCCACGGAAGATGTTTGCATCGTTGATAACGGTGCGTCTACTTTCATTCCGATGCTAAAGTTCATCAGTGACAACTGTATGTTGTCGGCGCTTCAGGGCGCAGGTAAGCAGCTATATATCCACACTGTTATTACGGCTGGCCAAGCGAAGGATGATACTTTCAATGGCCTGGAGCGTCTCATTGAGATGATACGCGCCGAGCAAAGTAACACTAAAGTGGTGGTCTGGCAGAATGAGTTTTGGGGGGTTCCCGTTTTTGATGGGAAGCCACTTGATAAGACAGAACTGATCTTGGGCAATTCAGAAATAATCCAAGGAATATGCCCTGTCATTGACAGGAACAGCGACGCCTTCACGGCAGACATTCGTAATGTTCTAGAGGCACATTTGACGTTGCAGGAGGTTAAGCAGTCCGAGGACTTCGGAGTTATTGCGAAGAGCCGAATTTGTCGAGTGTATAACGATATTTTCACCGAGTTGGACAAGGTATTCGGCAGGGAGGTGATCGATGATGAGTAAACGCCAGACGGATGTGCTGGACGAGGTTCGCAAGCGGGCCCTAGCTGAACTGAATATAAAGGTGTCCCGAGAGGACCCAGTATTCAGCGTAGTGTTTGCTACTGAAGCAGTGCTTGAACGGATGACGGAGCCGCTGGTGCTCGCGGTGAAGCAGATACCTGGTGAAATGGGGATCAGCATTGAGAAAATCGCGAGCGCCGTCGAAGATGCCGAGCAGACTGTTGAGCGATTGGTTGAGGAGGGGAAAACCGCCCTTGCTGAAGTGCGGGATACCGAGGCCAAGAAACTGGTGAAAGTGGTTCGGGAAAGCCTGGAGGGGAGCAAAGGCGTCAGCCACACCAAGTTCTCTATCGTGATGGCCCTGTGTTTCTTCTTTGCTTCAACCACATTGGGGATTGGTGGGTACTCATACTTCGCGGTGAAAGATGCGATGAAGGACGCCAACTACTGGTACACCCAATATAAGGCATCCAGGAAGTGAAGATAGCGCCTCTAGGAGGCGCTATTCCTTTTTACCGTAGAGCTTTTCTTTGTCGGGTACCGAGTCCCATTCAAAAGTGTTTCTTCGGATTGGTGCATTAGGGTCAACCTTTCCTTGGCCAAACCGGAATCCTGTACTCGCGGGGGAAGCCTTGCGAGAGGCTTCTTTCGGCAAAGCGTCGGTAGCTGAGCTTCTCCGGCGCTTACGAAGGCGGTGTAGGGCGTTCTCGAAGCTGGCGAAACTCATGGTGAAGCCATCATCGAGCAAGGCCTTATAAATGGCCTTCCTGCTGACACCAGCTTTCAAGGCCCGCTCAACATCGTTGAAAACCTCGCTCAGGCGGGCCGTTTGAGATCGGTGCTCGGTGGAGGAAGAGAGATCGCGCAAGGTTTCCTGCAGGCTCGATCGGCTCATGGTGTGATGCTCCCTTGCTATGGAACTGCTATGGACCCGCCCTCTTCACGCTGCTGAAAGGCGTGAATTCGCTATGGAATCGAATGATATCGCTACGAAGGTGCTATGCAAGTGCTTCATTTAAGCTACGTTAGTGATGTGGTAGCGCAACGCTTTCCAAAAAAGAGAGGCACGTGACCGATTGTTTACAGGGGCAAGCCCCTTCCAACAATCGACGTGCCAAAGGGGACACCCCTTTGAAACCCCGCGCAGCGTAACGCTGCGAAGCAAGCGGCCAGTCGGTCGAGTCAGTCATCGTCGGAGTCATCACATGTCGGACAAGAAGGCGGCCCGTAGCCAGGTCGTGGCTTTTCGCGTGCCGGACGAAAAGTTCGCCCCTTATGAACAGAAGCTCAAGGAACTGGGCATCAGTAAGTCCGATTTCTTTAGGAAGCTGCTCTTAGAGAGGCTGGATCAAGTCACTATCGTTGCTCCATCCAAGGACAATGCTAAGTTACTCTTTCTGTATAACAAGGCGAGCAACAACCTTAACCAATTAGCACATCGGGTTCACCTGGCCTACAAGTCTGAAATTGTCTCCGAAAGATTATACCTCAAACTCATGAATTCCCTTGCGGCAATTCATGCCCTACTTTTATCGGGGGTGGACGATGCTGATTCGGGTTAGCGGTTATAACAACGGAGTCAAGGAGTATTTAGAGGAAGGGAATAAGGCCGGGCGCGATTATTCGCGCGAAGAACTGGATGAGCGCGTAATTCTTAGTGGAGACCTGGATTTAACCCAGCGGATATACCAGTCCATTGAAGATGAAGGGCAAGAGCGCTATGTGACTTTCACCCTGTCTTTTGCGGAGGACGACATTCCGCGGGAAACACTACAGGCGATAACTGAAGAGTTTGAATCGTTCTTAATGGTTGCGTACAGAAAGGAGGAATACAACTTTTACGCCGAGGCTCATCTGCCTAGGCTAAAGGAAATAAAGAACAAGGCGACGGGCGAAATGGAAGTTCGGAAGCCTCATATTCACGTCGTCATTCCACGGCGTAATTTACTTTCTGACAGGGAAATGAACCCAAGAGGAATGTACGATTCTCATGTTGCTTATTTCGAGGCCTTTCAAGAATACATAAACCAGAAGTATCAACTTACCTCCCCGCGGGATCGCATACGCATTGATCCAACGGATGCTTCGAGTATCTTGTCCAGGTACAAAGGCGATGACTTTCGCGGCAAAAACAGAGATTTCAAAGAAAAACTGGTTTCACTGATCGTTGAGCGGGATGTGCGCACTCGCGAGCAGTTCCATAACCTGGTGGCTGAGTTCGGGGAAACTCGCGTGCGCAATGAAGGAAAGGAGAATGAATACCTTGCTGTAAAGCTACCCGGTGACGCTAAGTTCACCAATCTGAAGGACACTATTTTTCACGACAGCTTCATCGTCCATCGTGAACTGAAGAAGCCGCCGTTGGAGAGACATGTAATTAACGAGCGCCTGCGAGCCTGGCCGGAGCGAGCCAAAGAAATCAAGTACGTAAGCAAGGCCACCCCTTCATTTAGAAAACTTTACAACCAAGCATCACCTGCGCAACGTCACGACCTACTGGCGCAGCGTGAATCACAGTTCTATTTAAAACATGGAGAACAGTATGGCTTACATACTTCCGAACGAGCGGGAAGTCATCAGCGAAGTCCTGTTGAAGCTGGAAGAGAAAGCACTTCCAGATCTGCCGCTGGCCTGCAAGACCTGTCCGGCCGCGATGTGGCAGATCACAGGGAGGGATACGGAGAAGGTGACCGCTCGCTGCTACTGCCGCACGATGCATACGTTCACCTGGGACAGCAAGAACCAGGAGGAGATCCTGGACTGCGACATGCTGTACGCCACGGAAGAGCAGGAGGAAGGACTGGAGGACGAGGAGGATCGCAGCGACGATCTGCCCCCGTTCCTTCGCGGACTGAGGGAACAGCCCCAGGGCGAGATCGAACGCCTGCAGGACGAGGACTGACGTTCCCCTTTCCTCCTCCCGTTTCCACCGGCGGGCCAGAGCGTGACACGTCGATGCTCGCGTTGCAGCAGCGCTCGGCCGAACTCTCCTCTGGCGCGGGGGCCGGTTCTACCGTTACGGCGAGTTCTGCTCGCCGGCGACCACCTGGTGGACGGCCCAGCCGACCCGGCCGAGACAGAAAGAACTTCGAGTGGAAGCCCGGTCCTGGCCTGGCTTTGAGGTTCCCCTCCCCTCCCCCCTACGTCAATCCGCTGCGCAGCGCCTCAATCAAGGCGCTGGAGCAGCGCGCGAGCCGCTTGTTCGGAAGTGCGGGCGTGGAATCGGCCCCGTTACCTATGGCAGTCCGGCGAGCTGGAGGCAAACAAACCTGGAGGGCTCAAGGGAAGGCGGCGTCGACTGTGGCGGGGTACTTCCTACGCCGCCACGAAGAGAACCAGATCGGACCTGCGCAGCGCCGGGCGCTGTGGCGGGTCGACCAGCAGTTTCATGAAACCCGCCGCGCCCTTTTTGCCGACGAACGTTTCAGCCGCCAGGAGAAACAGCAGCTCCTGGCGGTGTTGGCGTTCGAGCGTATGAAGGCGCGTCAGCGGATCGAGGAGCCGACGTTGGCTCAACCACCAGAAGAGGACCGCAGTATGGGTAGTAAAGAGATTCGCGCGTTGCTGAGCGCGAACGACGACGCGCCGGAGAACTCCATCAGCGGGGGGCGTAGTTCAGCCCCGGCAAGGGAGCGCATGCAGCGCCTGATGGAGCGGATGAAGCAAGATGTGAGCACCGAGAAACAGCGCGAGCGAGCGAGGGAGCTTAGCGCTGCCGACCTCTACACCAAGCGGGCGAGGTTCAGCCAGAACGTGCATTACCTCGACAAGCAGTCCGACAAGACGTTGTTCGTCGACACCGGCAAGGCGATCACGTTGAGGCGCGAAGCGATGAGCGAATCCGCGGTGAAAGTCGCCCTGGAGCTGGCCAAGGAACGCTTCGGCAGCACCTTGACGATCAAGGGTAGCGAAGAGTTCAAGCGCCTGGTCGTCGAGACGGTTGCGAAGAACGGGTTGGACGTGCACTTCGCCGACAAGGGTATGAACCAGCTGCTGTCTGAACGCCGCGCCGAGATCGAGGCCGAACGGGAGGGGGCGACTATCACCGCTGCGGACTTGGACCAGCCGGAGCCTGTCGGGCCGGAGCAGACTTCAGCCTCGGCCGAAGCTGAAGTGGACGACCCCAGCGTGATCAAGGGTGTACTGCTGGACCATGGGGACGCCCCCTACAAGCACGATCCGAAGCAGAACATGAGCTACTACGTGCGGCTGATGACGGCGGCCGGCGAGAAGATGTACTGGGGCGTCGGCCTGAAGGACGCGATGGAGGCACAAGACTTCAGGCTGGGCCAGGCGATTCGCCTGAAGGACATGGGCACTGTCCCGGTGTTGGTGCGTACCCGGGACGAGCGCACGGGGCTGGAGCTGGAGCGCGAGGTGCAGCGGCGAGGATGGGCGGCGGAGCCGGTGGCGCGTTCGGCGCCAGAGGTGGCCGCAGAGGCGGGCCAGGTCGAGCGGGAGCCCGGGAAGGTGGTCACGCCGGAAGCCGCACATGCCGTGGATGCTGGGGAAGGCTCTGCGATCCTGGCGCGCGAGGCGCGCTGGGAGCGAAACAGTGGGCTATCGATGGCCGAGGTGGGCACGGCTCCGGCGATGCTGGGCATGCGCGCAGAGGAGCATGCGGTGCAGGTGCTCTTTGGCGAGGATGGAAGCGAGGCCGGCCGCGAGCGGGTGGCATCCTTGATGGAGCATGAGGCTTACCGGGCAACCTTCCAACAGGTGGTACGTGACCGTACCGAGCGCCTGAACCCGGTGTTGCGCGAAGAGCTGCTGGTCTCGCCTGGCTACGCACTGGCCCGGTCGCTCATAGAGCAGGCGGAGCAGCGCTATGGTGCAGTCCCGGACGCTGTGCAGGAAGCACAGAAGGCTCAGCTGGAGGACCAAGAGCGGCAGCGCCAGGAAACCGACTGGATCGATGTGGATGCTGCGATTGCAGCGATCGAAGCCCAGGACCGAGCGTTCGAAGCACAGATGGCCAGCGAAGCGCCCTCCCCTACGCCTGTTACCCGTGACGAAGAGCGGCAATCAGCGCTCACGCCGAAGGAACGCGCAGCAGAGCAGCAGGCGAGCCCGGAGGTTCTACCGGACCTGCAGGCGAAGCACGACAAGAACATCGCCAGGCGCGCGAACGAGCGCGAGTTCAAGCAGTGGTCCAAGGAGCAGTTGGCCGCTGACCCAGAACGTTTCGAGCAGTTGTCTTCGAAGGAGAAACGGGCGGAGTTCAGAGAGTGGAAGGCAGGAGAGACCGAGCGCGATCAGGATCTGTCCGCAAGTGCTCCTGCCGAGGTGGAGGTGCTGGAGATCGAGGAGACTGGCCCCGAGCCTGACTGACGTAAGTTGCGTAAGCCGCGCCAGTTACATAACTGGAGCGGCTTATTTTTCGGGGATGGGGTTGCGCTTCACTTACGCAATTGCTTAACTTACATAAGTTTCATAACGATAAGTGAGGCGATTAATCCCATGATACTACTACTCGGTGGTGAGAAAGGCGGTAGCGGGAAGAGCTGCTTGGCGCAGAACCTGGCTGTATGGATCCAGGCCCGCGGTGGCGATGTGCTGTTGCTCGACGCCGACCCGCAGGGCACTACGGCGGACTGGGCCGAGGAGCGCTCTGAGCAAAGCGACCTGAAGGCAATACCGGTTGTACAAGCGCAAGGTCAGATTCGGTCTACGCTGACCGACCTGCAGAAGCGCTATCGGCAGATTGTTGTAGATGCCGGCGGTGCCGATTCTGAAGCGCTGCGGTCCGCGATGACAGTGGCGACACACATGCTCATCCCGTTCAGGCCGAAGCGCCGTGACTTGAAGACCTTGCCGAAGGTCGAGAATCTCGCGAGGCTGGCCACGGCTGTAAACCCTGGTTTGGTAGTGCGAGCGGTCATTACGCAGTGCCCTGCCCTTCCCAGCCAAGTCCAGCGAATCCTAGATGCAAAAGAGGCCTGCGCGTCCTTTGGCATTCAACCGCTGGAGGCTATCACCACTGCTCGGAACATCTACGATGACGCCGACGAAAACGGCCGCTCGGTTCTCGAATCGGGATCTGACATGAAGGCCGTCGAAGAGATAGAGGCTGTGGCCACCGAACTGTGGGGGAACTTCAAATGGGACTGAAGGACCTGCGCAAGCAATCAGCTCCAATTCCGCCTGATGGCGAGGACAAGGAGGCGCAGATCCAGGCGTTCATCGCTGGAGCACCGGTCACAACAGCTAAGAGCGTGAAGAGGAAGCGCAAACCAAAGGCAACTTACAAGCGTCTGACTTTCTCGCTGTCGGAGAGTGTTGAAAAAGACATTCTGAAGCTGTCGCGGGTCCCGAGGACATTTGCGATCAACAAGTCTCAGGTCGTGCGGGCTGGAGTTCTCGCCCTGATGGAAATGGATAGAGCGGTTCTCCTCGCTGTGCTCGAAAGAGCCGTTAAAGGAGAGTCGGCCGAGCTTTCCGAAACGATGGTCGATGAGGAGTAGGTTTAAAGCCTGTGCGAACGGTTTTCTAGATTTTCAGTTATGAAACTGACCGAAGTTGTTTAACTTATGTAAGTTATTCGCATTACATAAGTTACCACACAACCCGCTTGAAATGGCACTTTCAAGGACTAATAGCTGCGTTTCTTAAGCGCGTTTTAAGCGGGTTTTTCTTGCTGATTTATGATCTTTGGTGATAGCGTGCGCTGCAATGTCCAGCCTGCATGTCAATGGCTGCTGCGCGATGCATTCATAGGTGAGGTGCATACAGTGATTTAAGCCTTCAGAAACGACAAAGCCCCGGTCTGCAAACCAGGGCTTTGGAAAACAACTTTCTTGGCTGGGGAGCCGGAGAAAGGGGATTGGATTGGGAAATCCGTATTGGTATTGGGGAACCGTCATTATGGACGGCGCCACGGACCCGTGCAAGCACGGGAAAGTGCCGGCCATCGGCTCCCCTGCTGCTTTGGGGAGAACGGAATCAGTGGCACGACCATATGTTCAGCGAACAAATCATGGTGGCAATTTCTGTGGCCACCAGCCAGACGCGCCGAGGCTGGACCTCATCCGTCCAACCACCGACAAAAACAGACCTGGAATCCTGCGGCAGCTCCAGGAACGAGTTCGCCGCTACTACAGCTCCCCTACCGTCATCCCGACTCTTCGCAATGCCAACCGTAGCCGCAAAGGTCGACAGCAACGCAGCGAGCGCCGGGAGGCCTGCTTGTTGCTCCTAAGCTCGATCCTTGAACATACGGATCTCGTCTCGCTGCGTTGCGGCGTTCCTACGTCCAGCGGCTTCTTGTCGTTGACGCTTGACTACCTCACGCGATGGACTGGATTGCATCCCCGCCGAGCTGAGCGCGCTATGGCTGATCTGAAGCGTGCGAATCTGCTCACAGTCAATCAGCCTCGACAGCTGAACGAAGATGGCTCCTGGCGTGGGCTTGCTGCTGTGAAGGCTGTTAACAAGCACCTGTTCACCGCGTTCGGCCTTGGCCGCCGTTTAGGCCGTGAGCGCGATCGAGCATCGAAGCGACTCGCGAAGAAAGTCGCCGTCCGTGGGGGGACACTCACTGGCTGGGCGCGTAACGTCGCACTGCTGGTCGGCGGATTAGGCAAGAAGCCAGGCCGTGCATTCCGTTCCCCGGCTGCAGATGGGCCTCGGGTGTCGCATGGAATGGACCCTGCGACCTACGCATCTGCACGGAATCAACTGCTCCTCGACCTGATGACTAGGCACCCGGGCATGCCTAAGGATGATCTGTACGCAGAAGCTGAGCGGATCCTCCAAGAACGATTAACCAAGTCCATTCGCGCCTAGGCCGGTCCCGGCAGGCCGCCCCTCGCCCTTACTCCGCAACTGATCACTTCTTGATCAATAAAGTCTTACCCTCCCCTCCCTTTTCCTCTTCCTCGCAGGCCTGCGACAGGCTTTAGCAAGCCTACTTCGGCAATAGGAGTAGTTAAGTGTCGGGACTAAAGAATTTAAGTGTCGACCATTAACCAGGTGGTTTAAAAGAGACAGAAGAGGGTGCTGCCTAGCAGCACCAATAATGCCTCGGCAAGCCGAGATGCTGTTCATGCAGGGGTAACCCCCTGCAAGAGCAAAGAATGCTCCCCATCGTCGCGCTAAAGCGCGAGGGGGCCCCACCAAATCCCAACCATCCCCTCAAAGGGCAAAATCTAGCGCCCTTCCAGTCGCTGCAAGCCGACGAAGCCCTCATCCCACTGGAATCCAGTGCAACGGCTTTTCGCTCCTTCAGCGCGCTGCCTTCGGCCGTCGCTACGCTCCGATGCTGAACAGGTGATGGGGTCGGCGAGGCCTAGAATCTGCCTTCAGGCGCCCTCTCTGTCTCTTGGGTGACTGAAACGATCGAGTGGAAAGGGAGCGGACGGGGTGGAGCTTACGACTCATACGCGGAATCCTGGACGCCTTCCCGCGACAGCCGGATCTATGGAATCAGGTCCACGACGTTGATGGCCACCTGCAGGGCGTGATCGAGGTTGACGTGCCCCACCAGCTGCTCACCGGCCGCGCCGGACGGATCCGCAGCACCAGGTGCCTGGCGCCG
>NZ_JAEMVM010000062.1:0-1514 GCF_016463925.1 Pseudomonas sp. P20
CGAACTCCAGCTCGATACGTGCACCGCTCATAGTCCACCCTCCACCAGAACCAAACGTCCGTTGGCCAACTGCTGCCCGAGCTGCTCGACGTTGACCACGCTGCCGGACTGGACGGCATTGCTGCGCGAGCTGCCCTGCAGGAGATAGTTGACGATCAAGGAGAGCCAGCCTCCGCGTCGGCCAGAGTCGAACACGTAGACCAGAGCATTGGATGATGCATCCAGGAGAACAGCCTGCGGCTGGGCGAGCGCCTGCGGCAGTTGCCGCAGGTCGGCCAGCGTCAGTCTAGCGAGCGCGTCGTCTACCTCTGGCTCGGCCGGCGCGGCCTTGACCAGTGGCACCAATTGCTCGTCGCGCATGCTGATCAACGCGGTCTGTGGCGTGACGCCCGCCCGCTGCATGCCCACGACCGTCTCGGGGCTCAGCGTGCCCACGTTGCGAGCGCTGCCACGCACCACCGGTTCGGCCACGACCTCATCCAGCCAGCTTGTCCAGGAGCGCTGCAGCGCCTCCTCGACACGCTGCTCGTCCAGCAGTTGCCTGTTCATGCGTGCCGCCGGTTCGGCCGGCAGCGGCGCGGTCTTCTCCAGGGTCAGCTGCACCTGGTTCTCGAAAGCGGCTCGACCGGGCGCGTAGTTCCAGCCCGGATCGATGCCCTCCGGCACCTGGACCACCTCGCCGTGGAAAACGATGTTGCGCATGCGGCCAGGCGGTGGTTCGTCTGGTCCCGACTTCCCCATCGCCTGCAGCTCATCCAGGCTGTAGGCCGTGACGTAGCACTCGCAGCCGAATCCACTGGGCGGATAGTGCGTCTGCCACCAGGGGTTGTCGGCGTGGATCACCAGGCCGTCCCAGGCCAGGTGCAGCTCACGCGGATGCTCGACGGCATCGCTGTGGTGATAACCCCAGTACGGTCGGGTCGCCTTCACTGCCTGCAGCTGGGCGTAGCGGCCGGCTGCGTAGCTGGTACGCAGGTTGGTGCGGTAGATCACCTGGGCACGCCAAGCGCGACCGCCGGCCGGCTCCCAGCCGTAGTTGTCCAGAACGGCGTAGTAGTCCTTCTGGAACTCCTCCAGGGTTAAGCCATCGCGGATCGCCTGACGCACCACGGCATAGAGATCTGCGACCAGGTCCGCACGATGGGCACCTGCGCTCACAAACGACTGATCGTGGGCGGCGCCGCGCACCGTGGCGTAGTTGACCGAGGGGTTCTTCGCCTCAAAGAAAGCGATCTGCTCGCGAAACGAGAGGCTGCCATACGTCGCTGCGGTAGCCATCAGGCACTACCTCGCGCGGCCAGATCGTCCTGGACGTCAGTACGCCCAGCCAGGTTCGCTGCCTGCAGGCCGACCGCCATGGCGGCCGCGTATTGGTCCAGACTCAGCTCGGGAGCAAGTCGCAGCAGTTGCTCCTGCAGGTCGTCGAGGCTGGTGGCATTGTCGACCAGAGCGCGGAGTTGCTCGCTCCAGTCCTTTACCGCCGGCTGCATGACCTTGGCCAACTGGTCCGTCAT
>NZ_JAEMVM010000063.1:0-784 GCF_016463925.1 Pseudomonas sp. P20
CGGCCTGCACGCAGTATTCGCGTGGCAGGTGCTCGTGGTAGATACGCTGTTCGTAGTCGAGCACCCGGTGCTCCTTGAGCAGCGCCTGGAGAATCTCCGGAACACTCTTCTCCTGGAATATCCGCCAGTTGCAGCACAGCTCCAGGCGCGCCAACTGCGGTTCCAGCAGCAGTTCGTAGCGGGTCCGGCGAAAACCCGAGCTGCCCTGGGTGAAGTGGCTGACGATGCCATGGACATAGCGGGCCGGACGGCCGTCCTGCCAGAGGGTGAAGGTGCCCGGCTGGTCGAGTACCTGCTTGAAATCGATGGCGTTCTTGTCGCTGGCCAGCTTCAGGCTCAGGCGGAAAGGCTCGCAGAGCGCTTCTTCCAGTTCGAACTCGACGACATCGAACGCGAGTTTCCCTTCGCCGACGACGAAGGTGAATTTCAGGTCCCTTTGACGCATGGATCGTTCCTTGTTCCTGGCGGGCGGTTCCTCCCCCATCCGTTGGAGAAGCGAGCCCCACGTTACTCTTGCTCAGCCGCTGCCGAAAGTCTTGGCTCTGTGTCGATTTCGCGAAGTCGCGGACATTTTCGGCTCGACGGAGAACCGGCCGTACAGGTGTACGACCGGTGTGCCTGTCAACTCACCCTGCGACCGGCGAGCGCCAGTCGTCGGAGCCGGAGGTGCCGGAGACTTCGTGGGTCCAGGTGATCTTGCGGTAGGTGAAGTGCACGTCTTCCAGGTGGGTGAAGTGGGCGTTGCCCGGGTCCTGGCAGTTATGCATGTAGTCCTTGATGTCGA
>NZ_JAEMVM010000063.1:910-88580 GCF_016463925.1 Pseudomonas sp. P20
CCTGGTAGGTGTTGCCGACCGAGTCCTCGGTGAAGGCGCCGGCGGTGATCAGGCCCTGCTTGGTGCCGGTGATGGACATATAGGCGGGGGTTGCCATGGATACGTTCCTTGTCGTTGAAAGTGCCCAGGCGACATGCCGGGGGCACCAGTGCTAGACAAGAACTGTGCCACTGGTCTTGAAACTCTTTTCCATCAAGGCGTTATTGGAGGAAACCAAAAATTCTCTGGCGATTCTCATGGGAAGAACACTGAAAATTGTGCAACTTTTTGCGCACCGCTTGCAAAAAGTTGCGCATTCTCTCCGAACCCTTTGGGTATTTGTTCCCTAGCGTTCTATCCACAACGTTATCAACCAAAAAGTTGCACAGTTCTTCATTGGCAAGGCAGCCGAAGATGGGGGCGCGCACTATCACACGACGCAGCACAGGTCCCCCGGCCACACAGATCACCCGAGCGAAGTTTGCTGGGCAAATACGAGACGACACGTACCTGCGGATAGCGATGGTTGGTTGGTCGCTTTCAATGGTGGAGCGCCGCACGGTTTCGTTCCATCGGCCCAGGGTGAAGGAAAGTGAGTTATCGGAGAGATTGGGGGCTGAAAGATATGGCCAGTTATGGCCAAAAGCCCTCTATGGAGAGGGCTTTTGGGGTAGGGCCAGCAGGGTTGTTCTGCTGCGGGGAACCGGAGGTGCGGTTCTTAGCCTTTCGGCCAAGGCTCAGTTGATCTGTGCGCCCTTGGCGATCCAGCTGCCGATCAGGTTGCGTTCTTCCTGGGTCATCTGCGTGATGTTGCCCAGCGGCATGATCTGCGAGGCCACGGCCTGGGCCTGGATTTTCGGTGCCAGTTGCTGGATCTGCTGCGGGGTGTCGAGCATGATCCCGCCTGGCGCGGTGCTGAACAGCTGGCTGGTCGGTTTCGCCGAGTGGCAGACGGTGCAGCGCTCCTGGATCACGTGATGGACCTTGTCGAAGTCGGCTCCGCTCGCGGCCCCGGCATTGGAGGCCTGGGTCGCGGCGGGCGCGGCTGGTGCGTCGCCGCCGGTCGCCGGTTGTGCCGGTGCCGCCGCCGGGGTGCTGGCCAGCGGTGCGGAAGCCTGCTGGTAGTTCGGCGTGGTGACGAAGGCCAGGGCGATCATGCCCAGCGCGCCGGCGGGCAGTGCCCAGGCGAAGCGGTTGCTTTCGTGGCGGGTGTTGAAGTAGTGGCGTACCAGTACCGCGAGCACCGCGATGGCGGCCAGGATCAGCCAGTTGTACTGGCTGCCGTAGGTGCTCGGGAAGTGGTTGCTGATCATGATGAACAGCACCGGCAGGGTGAAGTAGTTGTTGTGCCGGGAGCGCAGCAGGCCCTTGGCCGGCAGCACCGGATCGGGCTCGCGGTTTTCTTCGATGGCTTTCACCAGCGCGCGCTGGGCCGGCATGATCACCCTGAACACGTTGCCGACCATGATGGTGCCGATGATCGCGCCGACGTGCAGGTAGGCGCCGCGGCCGCTGAACACCTGGGTCAGGCCGTAGGCGGCGGCGACCAGCAGGACGAACAGGACCAGGCCGAGCAGGGCAGGGGTCTTGCCCAGTGCCGAATCGCAGAGGACGGTGTAGACGAACCAGCCGCAAACCAGCGAACCGATGCCGATGGCGATTGCCGCCGCCGGCGCCAGGTCGCTGCCGGGGGCGATCAGGTAGAGGGTCGGGTTCAGGTAGAACACGATGGTCAGCAACACCACCCCGGACATCCAGGTGGAGTAGGCCTCCCATTTGAACCAGTGCAGGTTCTCCGGCATTTTCGGCGGAGCCAGCTTGTACTTCTCCAGGTGGTAGATGCCGCCACCGTGGATTGCCCAGAGGTCTCCGGACAGGCCTTCACGCGGGTTGCTGCGGTTGAGGTTGTTCTCCAGCCAGACGAAATAGAACGAAGCGCCGATCCACGCGATCCCGACGATCATGTGAATCCAGCGCACCAGCAGGTTCAGCCATTCGATGAGATGTGCTTCCACAGTCTTGTACCTCTTGCCCTGGCCGGCGGACCGGCGGCAGGACCTCTCTTATTGGTTTGATTGGGGGTCGAGGAGGAGCTGTTCGTCCTCGGTGAAGAAATGCTCGTCGCAGTTGTTCCCGGAACCGCTGCGATCGACCACCAGGAAGTCATCCCGCTTTTCGATCGTCAGCACCGGATGGTGCCAGACGCCGCGGTGGTAATTGACGCCCTGCCTTCCGTTGGTCAGGAAGGCGCGGACGAGGCCCGGTACAGGTACATCGCCAAGTGGCGCGACCACGACCAGAAAGGGGTTGCCGAGCAGCGGGATGAAGGCCTGGCTGCCCAGCGGATGGCGTTCCAGCATGCGGATGCGCAACGGCATTTCCAGCTTCTCGGCGCTGAAGATGCTGATGATCGCGTTATCTTCCGGCTGCGCGGTCTCGACCGTGGCCAGCTTGTGATAACGGCGGGTGGAGCCGTTGTTGATCATGAAATAGTCGCTGCCGGCGGTTTCGATCACGTCACCGAACGGGGCGAAGGCTTCCTTGGTCAACGGCTCGATCTTGAGAGTGCGCATACTGATCCTGTCGATTCTGTTTGTTGTATTCCGGACGCACGCGGGGCCCGGGTCTCACGGTAATTGTGGCCTGCCGAACAGGCGCAGGCGGCTGACGCCGCCGTCGGGAAAGATGTTCAGGCGTACATGGGTGATCGGGCCGAGGGCGTTGAGGTGCCGCTCGAACCGGTGTTCCTGGTGCATTTCCAGCTTCTGCGCTGGCAGCAGCTCGCGCCAGAAGAGGCTCTGCGCCTCGATCCGGGCCTCGTTTCCGCCTTCCACGAAGGCGGCCTGGATGCTGCAGCTTTCCGGATAGTTGCCCTTGAAGTGCAAGGTATCGACGACCGCCGCCTCGATGCTGCCGGGATGGCCGAGGGCGACGATCACCCAGTCGTGGCCCGGCGTGCGGCGGCGGCCGGTTTCCCAGCCGTCGCCCATGTTGATGGCACGTCCGGGGTTGAGCAGGTTGCCCATGCGTCCGAAATGCTGGTCGGAGCAGGCCAGCGCCCGGCCGCCGTTGACCGCTGCGGCCAGGTCGAGCGCCGTTCCCGGCGGCTGGTTGCTCCAGTCGCGGTAGGGCACGCCATAGAGGCGCAGGCGGGCGATACCGCCGTCCGGGTAGATGTTCAGGCGCAGGTGGGTCCAGGGACGTTCGTCGTCTATCGGGTGGTAGTGATGGCTATCGCCCTGCAGCCCCACCGCCGCCAGCACTTCGCTCCAGGACGTGCTGTCGTCCGGGTCGCCTTCGGCGCAGAAGCAGCCATCCAGGGAAGCCGCCGGCGGATGGTTGCCGGTGAAGAAGCGGGTGTCGATGTCGACGCCCTTCAGCACGCCCGGCACACCCAGGCGGATCACCGCCTGGTCATGGCCCTCGAAGCGCTTGCGGCGGGTTTCCCAGCCGTCCATCCACTTGCCGCTGTCGTCGAATACGCCTTCCTTCCACACCGGTTCGCCGGCCTGCAGCATGCGGCTGGCCGGGGCGAACCATTCGTCGCTGACGGCGACCACCTGGCTGCCCAGGCGTGCGTCGGCGAGGTCGAGGTAGTGGCGGAAGGGCGAGTGTTCGGCGTTCATGCTCGTATCCGCAGGCCTCAGAGCTGCTGCAGGCGGAACAGGGCGATCTTGTTGATCTCGGCCAGCGCGGTAGCGAACTCCTCGTCGGCGGAGTGCTGGATGCGTTCCTCGAAGGCCGCCAGGATCTGATGGCGGTTGCTGCCCTTCACCGCCTTGATGAAGGGGAAGCCGAACCTGGCCTTGTAGGCGTCGTTGAGTTCGGTGAAGCGGGCGAACTCCTCGGCGCTGCATTCGTGAATCCCGGCGCCGGCCTGCTCGGAGGTGCTGGAGGCGGTCAGTTCGCCACGGATCGCCGCCTTGCCGGCGAGGTCCGGGTGGGCGTTGATCAGCGCCAGCTGGGCCTCGCGGCTTGCCGACAGGAGAATGTCGGCCATGCGCTGGTGCAGGCCCTCGATATCGTTGAGGCTGTCGTCGATACCCAGGTCATAGGCCTTCTCGGCGACCCAGGGGGAGTGTTCGTAGATGTCGGCGAAGGCTTCGACGAAGGCCTCGCGGGACAGCGAGGCGGGGGTCAGGGTCTGGAAACGGCTCATGCCTCGGTCTCCTGGAAAGGATGCTCACGGTGCCAATGGCGGGCGATGTCTTCGCGGCGGGCGAACCAGACCTTGTCGTGGCTCTGCGCGTACTGGATGAAGCGCTCCAGGGCGGCCATCCGCGCCGGGCGACCGATCAACCGACAATGCAGGCCGATGGAGAGCATCTTCGGCGCCGTCGCGCCTTCTTCGTAGAGCACGTCGAAGGCGTCCTTCAGGTACTGGAAGAACTGCTCGCCATTGTTGAAGCCCTGCACCTGGGTGAAGCGCATGTCGTTGGTGTCCAGGGTATAGGGAATCACCAGGTGCGGTTTCTCCGCGGTGCTGGCCGGGTCCCAGTAGGGCAGGTCGTCGTCGTAGGTGTCGGAGTCATAGAGGAAGCCGCCTTCCTCCATCACCAGGCGCCGGGTGTTCGGGCCGGTGCGTCCGGTGTACCAGCCCACCGGGCGCTGGCCGGTGAGTTCGGTGAGGATGCGGATGGCTTCGAGCATGTGCTCGCGCTCCTGGGCCTCGTCCATGTACTGGTAGTCGATCCAGCGGTAGCCGTGGCTGCAGATTTCGTGGCCGTCGGCGACCATCGCCCTGATCACCTCAGGGTTGCGCTGCGCCGCCATGGCCACGGCGAACACGGTGAGCGGCACGTTGCGTCGCTTGAACAGCTTGAGCAGGCGCCAGACCCCGGCGCGGCTGCCGTATTCGTAGAGCGATTCCATGCTCATGTGGCGCACGCCCTGCAAGGGCTGGGCAGCCACCATTTCGGAAAGGAACGCCTCGGACTCCTTGTCGCCATGCAGGACGCAGCGCTCGCCACCTTCTTCGTAATTGAGCACGAAGGACAGGGCGATGCGCGCATCGCCGGGCCAGTGAGGGTGGGGAGGGTTGTTGCCGTATCCGATCAGGTCGCGTGGGTAGTCAGCGCTCACAGCAGTGTTCCTTATTGTGGATGGGGCGGCGGGCCGGACGGGCCGGGGATGCCGTGATGGATTTATTGTATACAAGTTTGCCTGCGGTCTGTAAATACAATCCTGTTTGCCGATCCCTGCCATTCATCCAGCAAAAAACCTGCCCGACTGGTCAGTTAGCGAAGAATGAGGCCCTGCGGGGTGGGGCTTGTGGAAGGAATGCCCGATTTCGGGGCGGCTGCCGCATTTTCGGTTGTGGCGGTGTTTTTTGTATACAATTCATCGAAAGATAACTTATATTGCTTCGCAAGCGGCTCCCTGGCGGGCTGCAAGCGAGCGGCGCCGGGCAGGTCCCGGAGCGATCCCCATCGAACGAAGGCAAGAGGAGGAGTGGTGTCCGCCAGCGGGCGCCCGCAACCCATGGGACGTTTGACCACGCATGTACTGGATTCCGCACACGGCTGCCCCGGCCATGGCATCAAGATCGAGCTGTACCGGGTAGAAGGCCAGCAACTGGAACTGATCGCCACCACCCTGACCAACCACGACGGCCGCTGCGACCAGCCGGTGCTGCAAGGCGAGGACTTCCGTCCCGGGGTCTATCAACTGGTGTTCAACGCCGGCGACTACTATCGCGCCCGCGGCGTGCAATTGCCGGAGCCGGCCTTCCTCGACCAGGTGGTGCTGCGTTTCGGCATCGCCTCCGCCGACGATCACTACCACGTGCCGCTGCTGATCTCGCCCTACAGCTATTCGACCTATCGCGGCAGCTAGGTGCGTGCCACGAAACACTGACTCTCCGAGTCCTTTTCCCTGGCCCGCCATCGAGCGGGCTTTTTTTCGTTCGCGGGGAGTGCGCCGAGGGTTGCCGGTTATCCGCCACTCGTGGGCAGGAAGGGAAATGCGGCGCAGGGTACGAATGGGCGGGGGATGAAGCTGCGCGTCGCGAGCCCTGCGGGGCAACGACAGGTTCGAGGCGGATAGCCGCGTGCGGCCATCCGCCATCCGGGCGGGTCAGAGGAAGATGAACTTGGCGACGAATATCACGAACAAGGCATAGAGGCTGGCCGAGACTTCGCGGTGCTTGCCGGTGAGGACCTTCATCGCGACGTAGGTGATGAAGCCCAGGGCGATACCGTCGGCCACCGAGAAGGTCAGCGGCATCATGATCACCGTGACGATCGCCGGGATGGTCTCGGTGTGCTCGTCCCAGTCGATGTGCGCCATTCCGCCCATCATCAGCATGGCCACGTAGATCAGCGCGCCGGCGGTGGCGAAGGCGGGGATCATCCCGGCCAGCGGGGCGAAGAACATCGCGGCGACGAACAGCACGCCGACCACCACCGCGGTGAGCCCGGTACGTCCGCCGGCGGCCACGCCCGCGGCGCTCTCCACGTAACTGGTCACCGGCGGGACACCGAGCATGCCGCCGAACACGCTGGAGGCGCTGTCGGCCTTCATCGCTTTCGACAGGTTCTCGATGCGCCCGTCCTCCTTCACCAGGTGCGCGCGCTGGGCGACGCCCATGAGAGTGCCGGCGGTATCGAACATGTGCACGAAGAGGAAGGCCAGGATCACGCTGATCATGGTGACGTTGAACGCGCCGGCGATGTCCATCGCCAGGAAGGTCGGCGCCAGGCTCGGCGGCGCCGAGAACACCCCGCCGTACTGCACCAGGCCGAGGGCCCAGCCGACCAGGGTGACGCTGAGGATGCTGATGAGGATGCCGCCGAACACCCGGCGGTACTCGAGCACGGCGATCATCAGGAAGCACAGTGCCGCCAGCAGCGGGCCGGGCGAGGTGAGGTGGCCGAGCTTGATCAGGGTCGCCGGGCTGGCCACCACGATGCCGGCGGTCTTCAGGCCGATCAGGCCGAGGAACAGGCCGACTCCCGCACCCATGGCGAACCTGAGGCTGCGGGGGATGCTGTTGAGCAGCCATTCGCGGACCCGGGAGAAGGTCAGCAGCATGAACATCACCCCGGAGATGAACACCGCGCCCAGGGCGATCTGCCAGCTGTAGCCCATGGTGCCGACCACGGTGTAGGTGAAGAAGGCGTTCAGTCCCATTCCCGGCGCCAGGCCCACCGGCCAGTTGGCGTACAGGCCCATCAGGAAGCAGCCGAGGGCGGCCGCCAGGCACGTGGCGACGAACGCCGCGCCGTGGTCGATGCCGGCGTCGGCCATGATGTTGGGATTGACGAAGATGATGTAGGCCATGGTGATGAAGGTGGTCAGCCCGGCCGCCAGCTCGGTCCTGACCGTCGTACCATGCTGGCGGAGCTTGAACAGGCGTTCGAGCAGGCCGGAGGCGGGCGGTGTCGCAGCGTAGATCCCTTGTTCTTCTTGTTTGGTGCTTTCCACAGCAGGTACTCCTCATCGCTCTTGTTGTTAGGTCCTGCGGGCCGGTTGGTTACCAGGTCCCTGACGCGGCTCGAAGGTGATGTGAGGGCACGATTTTCTGACCTCTGGGTCAAGAACTCGTGCGAGCGATTATGCCTTTGTATACAAAAAGGTCAAAGAATGTTTGAGGGTGTTTCGCCACATTTTTATCAGCTTTCCGTCACGCCCCCTTCCGGGCGGTGCCGCGCGCTCGGAACGAGGGGCGGAAAGGGGTGGTGCGTCGGATGCCGCTGCTTGTGTACACTATTTCGCTATCAGCCGCCGGCGTGCCTCACCCACGCCCGTGAGCGAGGATCAGCCCAGGCCACAAGCCGGACGCACAAGGTTCGAGACCGATGACCGATCAGTTGCAACACATCAGGAAGCCGCCGCGCACCGGCAAGGCTGCCCGCAGCGGTACCCAGGACGAGATCGTCTACGCCCACATCTTCGACGCCATCCTCGAACAACGCCTGGCCCCCGGCACCAAGCTGAGCGAGGAGGCGCTCGGCGAGATATTCGGTGTCAGCCGCACCATCATTCGCCGCGCCCTCTCGCGCCTGGCCCACGAGCAGGTGGTGCTGTTACGGCCGAACCGGGGCGCGGTGGTCGCCAGCCCGAGCATCGACGAGGCCCGGCAGATCCTTTTCGCCCGCCGCACAGTCGAGCGCGCCATCACCGAACTGGCCACCGACAACGCCACCGCCGAGCGCCTGGCCGAGTTGCGCGAGATGGTGGTGCAGGAACAATCCAGCTTCGCCCGTGGCGACCGGGGCGCCGGCATCCGCCTGTCCGGCGAGTTCCACCTGAAGCTTGCCGAGATGGCGCGCAACGCTCCTCTGGTGAGTTTCCAGCGCAGCCTGGTGTCGCAGACCTCGCTGATCATCGCCCAGTACGAAAGCGGCGGTCGCTCGCACTGCTCGTTCGACGAGCACAACGAGATCCTCGACGCCATCGAGAAGGGCGACAAGGAGCGCGCGGTGACCCTGATGATGCACCACATGGAGCACATCGACAGCAAGCTCAACCTGGAGAGCGACAACGCTTCCGGCGACTTGCACGCGGTGTTCTCGCACCTCCTCGGCGGCAAGAAGAAGCCACGCCGGGCCAAGGCCGACAGCGATTCGGCGGCCTGATCCGAAGCATTGAAAAGCCCCGCGATGCGGGGCTTTTTCGTTTCCGCTGTCCCGTCCTGAATAAGGTTTACACCTCCCATGCCGATTTTCCGGAGAACTAGATGGAGCAAGGTGTAAACCTACTTCAGGACTAGACGCTCGGCTTTTTCAGGGGATCGCCAGGCGGCCGATCCGGTCGTTTTCCAGGCTGCCGAAGTAGAGCTGGTCGCCCACCGGCTTCGCCGAGGTGATCATGCGCAGGTGGTGGCCGCTGGTGTCGTGCAGGCTGCGGACGATCCTGCCCTGTTCGTCGATGGCGATGACCAGCCCGTAGGCGGTCGGCTTGGGCAGGAACATGCGCGGCAGCTTGGCCAGCTGCGCCTTCAGCCAGGGATGCCGGTGGAGGAAGTCGGCGTCGGCCTTGCGCGGGGTCGGCAGGGCCACCCAGAAGGTACCCTTGCGGTCGCCCTGGAGGTTGTCCGGCAAGCCCGGCAGGTTGTCGATGAACACCTCGTGCTGGCCAGCCTTCTCGCCTTTCAGCCAGTAGCGGGTGATGCGATAGCGGTAGGTCTCGTTGACCAGTACGAAGTCCTCGTTTGCCGAGAGTGCCACGCCATTGGCGAAGTACAGGTCCTTGAGCAGCACCTCGGTCTTGCCGGTGGACGGGTCGTAGCGCAGCAGGCGGCCGTGCGGTCGGGCCTCGAGCAGGTCGAGGATGTAGTCGGGCTGGTGGAACTTGCTGGAAGCGTCGCTGAAGTAGATGCGGCCGTCGCTGGCGATGTCGAGGTCGTCGGTGAAGGCGAAGGGGACACCGTCGGCCTCGGTGGCGAGGGTTTCCACCTTGCCCTGCGGATCGATGCGCAGCAGGCCTTTCCAGGCGTCGGCGAGGATCAGGTTGCCGGCGGCATCGAAGTCCATGCCCAGCGGGCGGCCGCCGGTGTCGACGAAGGTCTCGACCTTGCCGCTGGCGTCCAGGCGTACCACGCGGCCGTCGGCGAGACCGGCATAGACGCGGCCCTGGCTGTCCACGGCGGTGTCCTCGGGGCCGTGCAACTGGCCCTGGCCAAGCAGCTCGGCCTTCATCAGGGTGTCGTTGGGTTCGAGGACCCCGGTCATCTGCGGAGCGGCCGGAGCATCCCAGGCGAGCGGGTCGATCGGGCTGGTCTTCAGGGCCAGGTAAAGAGCCGCGCCAGCCAGCAGGAGGACGATTATTCCGCTGAGCTTCTTCATGCAGTTCCCTTGTTCGGATTGTCGGACAAAGGGCGGAGTATGGACATTCGCTACGCTCATCGGCAAGCGCGGTGCCGAGCGGAATGCTCGCAGGGCGCCAGGCTCTATATAATGCGCCGCACTTGACCAAGGAGATGTTCGTGACCGCGCCCGAAATCCAGTGGATCCGCGATGATGCCAGCCTGGCGCAGCAATGCCGGGAATGGCGCACACAGCCGTACCTCGCGCTCGATACCGAGTTCATGCGCGTCGATACCTTCTATCCCGCGGCCGGTCTGGTGCAGGTGGGCGATGGCCGGCAGGAGTGGTTGATCGATCCGCTGCTGATCCAGGACTGGAGCCCCTTCGCCGAGCTGCTCGAAGACGAGCGGGTGGTGAAGGTGCTGCATGCCTGCAGCGAAGACCTCGAGGTGTTCCTGCGCCTCACCGGCAGCCTGCCGGTGCCGCTGTTCGATACGCAGTTGGCCGCCGCCTATCTCGGCATGGCCCATTCGATGGGCTACTCGAAGCTGGTGAAGGAGGTGCTGGATATCGACCTGCCCAAGGACGAGACCCGTTCCGACTGGTTGCAACGGCCGCTCACTGAGATGCAGATGCGCTACGCCGCCGACGACGTCCAGCACCTCGCCCAGGTCTACCTGGCCCTGGATGCGCGGCTGAGCGAGGAGAAACGCGCCTGGCTGCTGGAGGACGGCGCCGAACTGGTCGCCAACCTCTGCCGCGAGAGTGATCCGCGCGAGGCCTACCGCGAGGTCAAGCTGGGTTGGCGGCTGCGTCCGCAGCAACTGGCGGTGCTCCGCGAACTCTGCGCCTGGCGCGAGGAGCAGGCACGCCTGCGCAACCGGCCGCGCAACCACGTGCTGCGCGAACGTACCCTGTGGCCGCTGGCGCGCCTGCTGCCGAAGAACAAGACCGACCTGGCGGCGATCGAAGACATGCATCCGCGCACCGTGCGCCAGGACGGCGACTTCCTCATCGAACTGATCGCCCAGGCTTCGCGCCTGCCGCAGAGCGAATGGCCCGAGGCGCTGCCCGAGCCGCTGCCGCCGGAGGTCACCCCGCTGCTCAAGAGCCTGCGCGCCATCGGCCAGCGCGAAGCGGAGACCCTGGGCATGGCGCCTGAGCTGATGCTGCGCAAGAAGATCCTCGAGGCACTGCTCAAGAGCGGCTATCCCGACGGTCCCTACGAACTGCCCGATTCCCTCCGCGGCTGGCGCCGCGAACGCATGGGCCAGGCCCTGCTGGACGCCCTGGAGAGCGCATGAAACGAATCTGTTCCGTCTACAAGAGCCCGCGCAAGAACGAGATGTACCTCTACGTCGACAAGCGCGAGGCGTTGAGCCGCGTACCCGAGGCCCTGCTGGTGCCGTTCGGCGCGCCGCAACATGTCTTCGACCTGCTGCTCACCCCCGAGCGCCAACTGGCCCGCGAGGATGTCGCCAAGGTCCTGGAGAACATCGAGAAGCAGGGCTTCCACTTGCAGATGCCGCCGGGCGAAGAAGAGTACATCGAGCATCTCCCGGAAGAGTTGCTGCGCATGAACGACCCGCTCTGACGCGAGCCGTACCCCGCTGGCGCCGGCTTCCCGGCGCCACTTTCACGACGTGAAACCCGCTCTGTGCAAGGCTGCGCCTTCGGTGCATGATGTCCGCAAGATGTCGCACGATAGCGGAACCCCTGGCAGCGACCGTGGTCTACCAGCGCCAAACCTGCTGCTCTCGAGGGCTTCCCTCCAGGAGCCGTGATGCATGAAAGAACAATATTCTCCGGCCTGATCGCCAGCCCTTGTCCGGCTTGGCAGTGTGACCCATGCGCTTGCTGATTCTCGAACGTGACCACGCTCTCTATGCCGCGCTGCTGATGGCGGCCGACCCCAGCCTGAAGGTGGTGGCGGGGGACGATCCCCTGCAGCTCATCGACGCCGCCAGCGAGTGCTCGATCTGGCTCGGCCAGCCCGACCTGGTGGCGCAGATGCTGCGCCAGGGCGTGCATCCGGTCTGGGTGCAGTCGACCTGGGCGGGCATCACGCCGCTGCTGGCCGCCGACCTGCCGAAGGACTACAGCCTGACACGCGCGGTAGGCATCTTCGGCCAGGTGATGAGCGAATACCTGCTGACCTACATGCTCGCCCACGAGCGCCAGTTCCTCGGTCGCCTGGCCAGCCAGGTCGGTTCGCAATGGGATAGCCGCACGCCTGGCGGGTTGCGTGGCCGGCAGGTGGTGATCGTGGGCACCGGGGAGATCGGCCAGGCGGTGGCGCATACCCTGTCCGGCTTCGGCATGGACCTGACCGGGGTGGCGAAGAATCCGCGTTCGCTGGTGCCGTTCAACCGCATGGGGTCGCTCGACGACCTCGGTCGCCTGGTGGAGACGGCCGACTACCTGATCAACCTGCTGCCCGACACCCCCGATACCCACGACATCTACGACCGTGCGCTGTTCGCCCGGCTCAAGCCCTCGGCGCTGTTTATCAATGCCGGGCGTGGTGTCGCGGTGGTGGACGCCGACCTGGTGGCGGCACTGGAGAACAACCAACTGGCCGGCGCGGTGATCGACGTCTGCCGCGAAGAGCCGCTGCCGGCCAACCACCTGTTCTGGCATACCCCGCGCCTCTTGCTGACCGGGCACACCGCCGCGCCGACCCTGCCGGGGGCGATGGTCGAACTGTTCCGCGACAACCTCGCGCGCTTCTGGGCGGGTACCGCCATGCGCGGCGAGGTGGACTTCGCTCGCGGCTACTGAGCCGCGTTCCCTCAGGCGGCGAGCGGGAGCAGCGGGTTCACCTCGACGGTGATGTGCACCAGTTCCTCATGCTCGGCCAGGCGGCGCTTGAAATAGTCGGCGCTGCCTTCCTCGGTGGTCAGCAGACTCAGCAGGCAGGCGTACTTGCCCTGGCCGACCTGCCACAGGTGCAGGTCGAGCAGTTCCGCCGGCAGCGGGCTGCTGGCGATCGCCGCGCGGATTTCCGCAGCCACCGGCGCGTCCATCTGCGCATCCAGCAATACCCGGCTGCTCTGCCGGATCAGGCCGCATGCCCAGACACTGACCAGTACCGCGCCGACGATACCCATCAGCGGGTCCAGCCAGGCCGCGTTCCACAGCAGGCCGCCGGCCAGCGCGACGATCGCCAGCAGCGAGGTGGCGGCATCCGCCAGCACGTGCAGGTAGGCGGCGCGCAGATTCAGATCGTGCCGGTGGGCATGATGGTCGTGGTGGTGGTGGTGGTGGTGGTGGTGGTGGTGGTGGTGGTGGTGCGAGTGGCCGTGCCCGTGGTGGGCATGGCCGTCGCGCAGCAGCCAGGCGCAGGCGAGATTGACCAGCAGGCCGAGCGCGGCGACCAGCATCGCCTGCTGGTAGTGGATCGGGCTGGGGTCGAGCAGGCGTTCGACCGATTGGTAGAGCATCAGCCCGGCCACCAGCAGAAGCAGCAGGGCGCTGGTGTAGCTGCCGAGCACCTCGATCTTCCAGGTACCGAAGCTGAAGCGCGGGTCGTTGGCATAGCGCCGCGCGGCGCCGTAGGCGAGTACCGCAAGACCCAGGGCCAGGGCATGGGAGCTCATGTGCCAGCCGTCGGCGAGCAGGGCCATGGAGTTGAACAGCCAGCCGCCGGCGATTTCCGCGACCATCATGCAGGCGGTGAGCAATACCGCCCAGCGCGTGTTGCGCTCGGCCAGCGGGTTGCCCTGGTCGAACCGATGGGAATGGCGCAGGGGCTGGGTAGTCGGGGTGCCGGGCATTTGCTACTGTCCTGTCGAGACGTCGAAAATATACTATACCCCAGTATATTACCTTGAGGAGAGAGCGGTGGCCCATACCATCCATGGGAAGAAGAAGCTCCTGGCGCGGGTGCGCCGCATCGCCGGGCAGACCCGGGCGCTGGAGCAGGCGCTGGAAGAGGGCAGCGAATGCGCGGCGGTGCTGCAACAGATCGCGGCGATCCGCGGTGCGGTGAACGGCCTGATGAACGAAGTGCTGGAGGGGCACATCCGCGAACACCTCGGCGCCGAGCAGGCGAGCGCGGAGCAGCGTCGCGAAGACCTGGAACTGGTGGTGACCGCGCTGCGTTCCTACCTGAAGTAGCCATGTGCCGGCCGGTGCTTGGCCTGGAGGGGGCGGGGGACTAGACTATCGCGCCTTTTCACCAGCCCCCGATGCCATGGCCGCCAAAGTCGAACCCTTCTGGAAACGCAAGACCCTCGCCCAACTCGACCAGGACGAGTGGGAGTCGCTGTGCGACGGTTGCGGCCTGTGCTGCCTGCAGAAGCTCGAGGACGAGGACGACGGCAGCGTCTACTACACGCGTATCGCCTGCAAGCTGCTCGACCTGCAAAGCTGCCGCTGCACCAACTACGCCGAGCGCATCCGTTTCGTCCCCGACTGTATCCAGCTCACCCCGGCGCAGGCCGACGAGTTCCAGTGGTTGCCGCCGACCTGCGGCTATCGCCTGGTTGCCGAAGGCAAGGACCTGCCGCTCTGGCACCACCTGGTCTGCGGCGACCCGGAGCGGGTCCACAAGGAACGCATTTCCCAGTCCGGGCGCATGCTCAGCGAGACCCAGGTGGCCGAGGACGACTGGGAGGACTACCTGATCTTCCGCGCCGGCTGAGCTCGCGTCCGTCGCACTTCCTTACCTTGTGAAATGATATGTATTATCATTCGCATGTTTGCAAGGGACTTCCGTATCCGACGGAAGCGGGGAGGCGAGGTGTTGCAGCGGGTCAACGGCGCGGGGGGCGCCGCCGGAGGATGCACGGATGGATGAGCGCTTCCGTGGTTCCGTCTCGCATGCCTATCAGGCGTTCCATGGCGAGTTGCTGCGCTTCCTGCGCAAGCACCTGGGCAGTTCGGCGGACGCCGCCGACCTCGCCCAGGATACTTTCGCCCAGTGGCTGAAATGGCCGGGCCGGCAATCGGTCGAGCAGCCGCGCGCATTTCTTTTCCAGATCGCCCGCAACCTGTTGCGCGACCATTGGCGCCGGCAGCAGAGCCGCGGCCAGGATCTCGACCGGCCGGCGGCGAACGACGAACCCGCCGCGCTGGAAGGCGAGGCGGCCGGGCCGGGGGAGCGTTTCGAACAGCAGCAGCGCCTCAGCCACCTGGCGGCCGCGCTGGCCGAGCTGCCGCCGCGGCGGCGCGAAGCGTTCGTCCTGCACAAGTTCGACGGCCTGTCCCAGGTCGAAGTGGCCGAGCGCATGGGAATCTCCCTGAGCATGGTGGAAAAGCACATCGCCAGCGCCTTGCTGCACTGCAAGCGGCGGCTTGGCCAGGGAGGCGAAGGATGAAGCCGCTGGAACGACTGGAACCGCTGTTCGCAGACGAAACCGAAGAGGACATCGATCACCGCGCCGCCTACTGGTTCAGCCGGCGTCGTTCCGGGCATTTCAGCGCTGCCTGCCGGGCCGAGCTGGAGGATTGGCTACGCGCCGATCCGCGCCATCGCGAAGCGCTCGAGGGCATGGAGCGGCTCTGGCGCGAGTTCGACGGCCTGCCGCGCCCGGCGCTGGACGATATTCCCGAGCCGGTGCCGGCCTGGCGCCTGCCCCGGGCGCTGGCGGCGGCGTTCTTCGTGTTCTGCGCGCTGCTCGTCGCCACCCTGTTCTGGCGCGACCAGTCGCTCGGACCGAACCTCGCCTACGGCACGGCACCTGGCGAGCAGCGCGAGGTGGTCCTGGCGGACGGATCGAAGCTGTTCCTCGACGTCGATACCCAGGTGCAGGTGCGTTACGCCGAGCGCACCCGCGACGTGCTGTTGAAGAAAGGCGAGGTGTTCTTCGTGGTCAGCCACGATCCGGCCCGGCCTTTCCGGGTCGGCAGCGGCGACAGCCGGGTCACCGTACTCGGTACCCAGTTCAGCGTCCGGCGCAACGCGCAGGCCCTCGCCGTGGCGGTGAAACAGGGGCGCGTGGCGTTGCAGCCGTCCCTGGAGAAGGATGCCGAACATGTGCTGCTGGCTGGCGACAGCGCGCGCCTGGACCTCGCCGAGCAGCGCCTGGAACTCGGCCATGTGGCGCCGGAGCAGGTCGCCAGTTGGCGCGATGGGCAACTGGTGTTCCGCGACAAGCCGCTGGGCGAACTGGTGGAGGAACTGTCGCGCTATCGCGCCGCGCCGATCCGCCTGGGAGATCCCCGGCTTGCCGGCAAGCGGGTCTCCGGTACGGTGCGGATCGCCCGCCCCGACGATTTTCTCCTCGCCCTGCCGGCGCTATTGCCGGTGCGGGTGCAGCCGCAGGCTGGTGGCGAGGTGCTGATCCTGGCGCGCTGAGGCGCGTCGTCAGCATTAATGAAAATATTTTTCATTCGCATATGTGGGTTTTTCTCCCTGCTGCGTCTTCTCTGCTGTCCGTCGCCGCTGCCGGCGACATCCAGCAGTCACTTGGGGAGAGTTCCAGCATGACCTTGCCTTTCACCCGCGCCGCCTGGCGCCCGCTGTGTTCCGCCGCCGTGCTCGGCGCCGCGTTGTGGGCCGCCGGCGCCAGCGCTGCCGAACGACGCTTCGACCTGCCGGCGCAGCCGCTGGCCGCCTCGCTGTCGCGCCTGGCGCAGCAGGCGCAGGTCCAGGTGCTGTTCGACGAGTCGCTCCTGCGGGGCCTGCGCGCTCCGGCGCTGAGCGGCAGCTACGGGGTGCGCGAGGCGCTGGAGCGGTTGCTGGTCGGTTCCGAGCTGGAGCTGGTGGAGGCGGGCGGCGGCTACGTGGTGCGCCGGCGCCAGGTCGACGCCTACAGCGACAACGCGCTGCAACTGGACGCGCAGACCATCGTCGGCAACGGTCGCGAAGTGGACGCCAGCAACGTCGGCCGTTCGACCCTGACCCGGCGGGATATCGAACGCCAGCAGGCGGACAACATCCCCAGCCTGCTGCAGACCCTGCCCGGAGTGACCATGGGCGGCTCGCCCAAGCCGGGCGGACAGACCACCAACATCTGGGGCCTGGGCGACGCCGAGGACGTGCCCTATACCCTGGACGGCGCGCAGAAGAGCGGCTTCGAGCGCTACCAGCAGGGCACCGTGTTCATCGAACCGGAAATGATCAAGCGCATCGAGGTGGAGAAGGGACCGCACTCGGTGTTCACCGGCAATGGCGGCTTCGGCGGCACCGTGCACATGGAGACCAAGGACGCGCCGGACCTGCTGCGCGAAGGCCGCGACGTCGGCGCCATGCTCAAGTACGGCTATCACTCCAACGACCAGCAGAAGATCTACTCCGGCGCTGTGTTCGGGCGCAGCGAAGACCGCCGCGTCGATGCCCTGCTCTATCTCAACGGTCGCGACGGCCGCGACATGAAGCTGGCCGACAACCTGCCGCTGTCGCCCACCGACTACCCGATCAACCCCAAGCGCCTGCCCAACAGCGCCCAGGACGAGAAGACCGGCCTGTTCAAGCTCAACCTGCACCCCACCGAGGAGCACGACCTGGGTTTCACCTACCTGCGCTCGAAAAGCTCGCGCTGGACGCCGTTCTCCGCCAGCAGCTACCCGACCCCGCCGGGCCAGTGGACCATCGACCGCTACGGCTACGAGCTGGGCCTGACCCGCCTGCTGGCCCACCGCGATACCACCGACACCACCTGGACCGGCAAGTACAACTACCATCCGCTGGACAACCCCTGGATCGACCTGCAACTGAGCTATTCCGACGCCCGCACCGAGCAACTCGACCGTCGCGAGGACACGGCCTTCTACCAGCTCGCCACCGGTGGCAAACGGATGCGTACCGAGTACCAGGACAAGGTCCTGGAGCTGCGCAACACCAGCCGTTTCGATACCGGAGCGCTACAGCACGAGCTGACCCTGGGCGCGGCGCTGCACAAGCACAAGCGCGACATCCTCATGCACATGCCGGGCAAGACCTACGAGACCCCGCGCTACAACTACGGCTGGCTGCAACCGGCATTCATGCCGGCCGGCAAGCAGGACACGCAGAGCTTCTACATCCAGGACGCGATCACCTACGGCAGCCTGACCGTCACCCCATCGATGCGCTTCGACAGCGTGCGCAACGACGGCCAGGCCAACCTGGCGCCGATCTACGACAATCCCAAGCTCGGCCATGACTATCGCGCCCAGACCTACTCCGGCTGGTCGCCGCGGCTGTCGGTGTTCTGGACCGCGACGCCGAACCTGGCGTTCTTCGCCGACTACACCGAGACCTGGCGAGCGCCGGTGATCGACGAGCAGTACGAAGTGCAGAACAGTTCGACCATCGGTGGCAGCAGCCGCGACCTGGACGCCGAGCGCATCCATGCGATCCGTGGCGGCAGCGTGATCAACCTGCCGGACCTGCTGGTCGCCGGCGACAGCCTGCAGATCCGCACCACGTTGTTCCAGAACCGCATCAAGGACGAGATATTCCGCACCCGCAGCGTCGGCTGCCGCCAGCAGTCGATCGACAACGGCAGTATCGGCGGTAGCTGCGGCGACATGCTGCCGCTGAGCAACTACCGCAACCTGCCGGGCCTGACCATCAAGGGCTTCGAGATCGAGAGCTTCTACGACAGCCAGCGGCTGTTCGGCAGCCTGTCCTACTCGTGGATGACCGGCAAGCACGATGGGGCCTACAGCAATCCCTGGGGACCGAACGTGTGGGCGCGCGACATCCCGCCGCCGAAGTGGGTGGCCATGCTCGGCCTGAAGGTTCCGGAATGGGATGCCAAGCTCGGCTGGCAGGGCGAGTTCGTGCGCAAGACCGACCGCCTGCCCAGCGATCGCTACAGCGGCGGGATGGGTACCGGTTCCGGCGATATCTACTGGGATCACGCGGCCAACGACAGCTACGACACTCATCGGCTGTTCGCCGAGTGGGTCCCGGCCAAGCTGGGCCTGAAGGACACCCGCATCGACTTCACCGTGGACAACCTGTTCAACCGCTCCTATCGCCAGCCGCTGGGCGGCGACCTGGTCTACAGCCAGGGACGCAACGCCAAGATCAGCGTCACCCAGTTCTTCTGAGGGGCGTCAGCGCACCGAACCGATGCGCCGGGTGTCCTCGGCATACCAGACGGCGAACACCCGGCCGACCAGGTCGGCGCGCGGTACGTAGCCCCAGTAGCGGCTGTCGTTGGAGTTATCGCGGTTGTCGCCGAGCATGAAGTATTGGCCGGCGGGGACGGTCCGCTCGGCCATGCGCAGGGAGTCCGGCTGGCGCAGCGCCTGTTGCGCCAGGTAGGGCTCCGTCACCGGGCGCTCATTGACGTAGAGCCGGCCGCCATCGATCCGCACGCGATCGCCGGGTATTCCGGCGATGCGCTTCACATAGGCGATGCTGCGCTGCGGCGGGAAGCGGAACACCACCAGGTCGCCGACCTGCGGGTCGGCGAAGGCGTAGCGCGCGGCGTTGGCGAGGATGAAGTCGCCCTGTTGCAAGGTCGGTTCCATCGAGCGCGAAGGGATCTTGTACAGCGCCACGCCGAGGAGCCGCGCGCGCGGGTCGAGACTGGCGGTGCCGAACGGATTCGCCAGGTAGACGGCCAGCATGATCGCGGCGAGCAGGCCCATGGCGGGCCAGAAGCGTCGTTTCACGAAGTTTCCTTTTTCGTGGCGGAAGGCCGGCGTCGCCGGCCCCCGCGGTGGTCATACCAGGCCGAGGACCTTGAGCAGGAAGGCGTATTCCAGCGCCACGTCCTTCAGCCCCTGGTAGCGGCCGCTCATGCCGCCGTGGCCGGCGCCGAGGTCGGTCTTGAGCAGCAGCAGGTTGGCGTCGGTCCTGGTCGCCCGCAGTTTCGCCACCCACTTGGCGGCTTCCCAGTACTGCACGCGGCTGTCGTTGTAGCCGGCGACCACCAGCAGGTGCGGGTAGTCCTGGGCCCTGACGTTCTCGTAGGGCGCGTAGGCGGCGATCCGCGCATGCACCTCGGGCTCCTGCGGGTTGCCCCACTCATCGTATTCGGTGACGGTCAGCGGCAGGTCCGGATTGAGCATGCTGTTCAGCACGTCGACGAACGGCACCTCGGCGATGGCCGCGCCGAACAGTTGCGGGCGCTGGTTGAGCACCGCTCCGATCAACAGCCCGCCGGCGCTGCCGCCGCTGATGGCGAGACCCTCGGGACGGCAGTAGCCCTCGGCGAGCAGGTGCTCGGCGCAGGCGATGAAGTCGTCGAAGCTGTTCTGCTTGTGTTCCAGCTTGCCGGCCCGGTACCAGGCTTCGCCCAGTTCGCCGCCGCCACGGACATGGGCGATGGCGAAGACGAAGCCGCGTTCGAGCAGGCTCAGGCGGGCGTGGGAGAACCAGGGATCGAGGCTATGCCCGTAGGCGCCGTAGCCATAGAGATAGAGCGGCGCGGGGCGCCCGGCGGCGATGCCGTCGAGGACTTCCTTGCGCGCCACCAGGCTGACCGGCACCTGCGTGCCGTCGCCGCTGCTGGCCCAGATGCGCCGGCTGGCGTAGGCGTCGGCGTCGAATGGGCCTTCCACCGGGGTCTGCTTGAGGACGGTCTGCGTGCCATCGGCGAGGTTCAGCTGGCGTACCTGCGCCGGACGGTTCAGGGCCTCGTAGCGCAGTCGCACGCAGGGGCTGTCGAATTCCAGGCTGTCCTGCACGTAGAGGCTGTAGGCGGCGTCCGGCAACTGCACGCGGTAGGCCGGCAGGCCCTGCGGTTGCACCTCGATAACCGGCAGGCCGCCGTCGCGCAGGCCGAGGATCACCGCCTCGGCGTTCAGGCTGACATCTTCCAGGGTCCGCTGCGGGTCGTGGGCCACGCGCAGTTGCCAGTGCTCGCGAGTCGGCCGCGACTCCTCGGCCTGGTAGAGGGCGAAGTTGATCCCCGCCTGGTTGCTGCGGATCAGCCACAGGCCCCGGCCGTCGAGGCGACCGTGGTCGGGGTAGTACTCGTGGCCTTCCTCGCGCGGCGCCAGGCAACGGAACGTTCCCTGCGGCTGGTCGGCGTCGAGCACCCAGGCCTCGCTGGTGGTCTTGCTGTTGAGCAGGAGGATCAGCTGGCGTTCCGAGCTGGAGCGGTAGCAGTGCAGGAAGAAGCGCCCGTCGCCTTCCTCGAACACCAGCTCGGCGCCGGCCTCGCCCAGGCGGTGGCGATAGAGCTTGTGCGGGCGGTGGGTGTCATCCAGTTCACCGAAGAACAGCGTGCGGTTGTCGTTGGCCCAGGTCAGGCTGCCGTCGCAGTCCTCGAAGGGCAGGGCCTGCACCGCGCCGCTGGCGAGATCCTTGACGAACAGGCGGTAGATCTCGTCGCCGCTGGTGTCCAGGCTGTAGGCCAGCAGGCTCTGGTCGGGGCTGATGCTGAAGGCGCCGAGGGAGAGGAAGCCGCCGTCGGCCAACTGGTTGGGATCGAGCAACAGTTGCTCGGCGCCTTCGTCGACCGCCAGGCTGCCGTCCTCCGGACGTGGGCAGCGGTAGTGGCGCGGGTATTCGTCGCCGGCGGTGGTGCGCTGGTAGTACAGCCACGGACCCCACGGACTGGGCAACGACAGGTCGGTCTCGCGGATGCGTCCCCTGATCTCCTCGAACAGGGTCTCGCGCAACCCGGCCTGGTCGGCCAGTTCGCTATCCAGGTAGGCGTTCTCGGCCTTCAGGTAGTCGAGCACCTCCGGGGCGTCGCGCTCCTCCAGCCAGGCGTAGGGGTCGCTTCCGGCGTCGCGGCGGGCGATGGGGGGCTGCGGATGGGGCATCGGGAATCCTCGTCGATCCGGCCATGCGCGAGGCCGGGAAATCTGAATAAAACTGGCGGCGCGGCGCCCGCCATCGGTGGGTAGGCGCGTCGGCATGCAAAAGCGGCTATCATAAGCCCCCCATCACCGCTATCGCCACGCACGCCGCATGAATGAACAAGACTATCTGATCGCCTGGGGCGCCTACGCCATCGCCGGACTTGGTCTGATGCTGGTGTTCTGGCTGATGACCGGCTGGATGTGGCGCTGGCTGCGCGAACCCCTGCGGCTGATCGTCTTCATCCTGCTGTTCACGCCGACTCCGGTGGACCCGCAGAACGACCTCTACGCCCCGGCCATCGCCATCACCGCGCTGGATGTCGTGTTCAAGGTCGGCAACAACGCCTGGCGCGCGGTCTCTGACCTGGCCCTGGTGGCGCTGCTCGGTTTCGGCCTGTACCTGCTGATCGCCGCCATCCGCTGGCCGCTGGAGCGGGCCTGGAAGAATCGTCGGCATCCGTCGCAGGACGCCGAGGACGAGCCGACCCTGCGGCAGATGTTGCAGCCCGAGTTGATGCCGGACGTCGACACCCGCACCGACGAGCACGGCGACCGGCGCATGCGCATCGAGCCGCGCCTGTAGCCTTTCGCGACGAAATCCATTCTTGCGCTACGCCCGGCAGGCGTTCAGCATGAGGCGAGGCCTATGTCGGGATTTCCCATGGATTGCGTGTTCTGCGCCATAGCGGGTGGCCGCGAGCCGGCGCACAGACTCTTCGAGGACGAGCATTTCATCGTCCTGCTGGACATCTTTCCGCTGCGACCGGCGCACGTGCTGATCGTAGCCCGCGAGCACGCCCCGCACCTGAGCGATCTTTCCGCCGCCGCCCGCGACGCCCTCCTGGCGCTCGCCGAGCGTATCGGTCGCGCATTGCGCCGGGCCGGTTTCGGCGTGGAAGGCATCAACCTGTTGCTCAACGATGGCGTGGCGGCCAACCAGCACGTGGCGCACCTGCATCTGCACCTGATTCCCCGGCGTCGCGGCGACCTGCCGCGACTGCTCTGGCGCGCCCTGACCCGTTTCCTGCCGGTCGGTCGCGCGAGCCTGCAGGCGCGTCTGCAGCGGGAACGAGAACTACTACGTACAGCCTTGCTCAGGGAGGTTTGAGCCATGTGTGAACTATTGGGCATGAGCGCCAACGTCCCGACGGACATCGTCTTCAGCTTCACCGGACTGATGCAGCGCGGCGGCGGTACCGGCCCGCACCGCGACGGTTGGGGCATCGCCTTCTACGAAGGACGCGGCGTGCGGCTGTTCCAGGACCCGCTGGCGAGCGTCGATTCGGAGGTGGCGCGGCTGGTGCAGCGCTTCCCGATCAAGAGCGAGACGGTCATCGGGCACATCCGCCAGGCCAACGTCGGCAAGGTCGGGCTGAGCAACACCCACCCCTTCATCCGCGAACTCGGTGGGCGCTACTGGACCTTCGCGCACAATGGCCAACTGGCCGACTTCCAGCCCAAGCCCGGTTTCTACCGCCCGGTCGGCGAGACCGACAGCGAGGCGGCCTTCTGCGACCTGCTGAACCGCGTGCGCCGGGCTTTCCCCGAGCCGGTGCCGGTGGAGGTGCTGTTGCCGGTGCTGATCTCGGCCTGTGACGAATATCGCAAGAAAGGTGTGTTCAATGCCCTGATCAGCGACGGCGACTGGCTGTTCACCTTCTGCTCCAGCAAACTCGCCTACATTACCCGCCGTGCGCCATTCGGCCCGGCGCGGTTGAAGGATGCCGACCTGACCGTGGACTTCCATGCGGAAACCACGCCGGACGATGTGGTCACGGTGATCGCCACCGAGCCGCTCACCGACAACGAGAACTGGACCTTGCAGCAGAGCGGCGAGTGGGTCCTCTGGTGGGGCGGCGAGGTGTTGGCCAAGGGGCGGGTCTGAATCGCCGCCGTGAACGAGGAGAGCGCATGTTCCGCAGTTACCTGAGACTGCTGCTGTTCACCCTGGGCCTGCTGCTCGGGGTGCAGGTGCCCGGTTTCATCGACGACTACGCCAAGCGCGTCGACGCCCATCGCCTGGAGGCCGCGCAGAACATCCAGGGCTTCCAGCAGACCGCCGGGCAGTTCTTCAACGGTAGCCTGGAGGAACTGGTCAGGCATTACCGCAGCAACAGCGATCCGGTGTTCCAGCGCGACGGCGAGAACCTCGACCGCCTGATGCGTCGCGCGCGCATGCTCGACGCTGAGTGGCAGGCCATGCAGGGTCCCTGGTACGCCCGCGCCTGGCACATGCTGCGCGCACCGAACCATGAGTTGCTGATGGAAACCTATGCCAGCTACAGCTACCAAGTCCTGCTCAAGCCCGAGGTGATCGCCTGGGGCCTGGGCTGCGCCTTGCTGGTCGCCTGGATCGCCGAGCTGATCGTGTATTCGCTGGCCTCGCTGTTCGGCTTCGGCGAAGACCGCCGCACCCGCGAGCGTCACTGGAGCTGAGGCGCGACTCAGGCCGCCGCCAGTTCCAGGAATGCCCTGATCACCCGCAGGCCGCGGCGCTTCTCCAGGCAGCCGATCAGGTGGCGGTTGGTCAGCTCGGGACCGACCAGCGGCACCGCGCGAACCCGCGGATCGTTGCCGACCTCCAGGGAAGACACCACGCCGACGCCCAGTTCGGCGGCCACCGCTTCGGTCACCGCTTCCCGGCTGTCCAGCTCCAGCAGCACCCGCGGCTGCACGCCCTGCTCGGCACAGGCGCGGTCGAAGGTGCGGCGGGTGATCGAACCGGGTTCGCGCAGCACCATGATCTGCTGGTCGAGCTCTTCCAGCGGTACGCCTTCGTTGCGTTCGCACCAGGGATGCTGGCGAGGCAACAGGGCGCAGATGCGCGAATTCACCAACTCCTCCAGGAACAGCCCGGGACGCGCCTCGACCTCGGTCAGCACGGCGACGTCGACGTGTTCGCTGAGCAGCGCCGCGAGGGTCTCCTGGGCGTTGCCCAGACGCAGGTTGACGGTGATTCCCGGATAGCTCGCGCGCAGCCGGGCGAGCATCGGCATCACCAGGTGCGGGCCGTCGGCGGCGACTTCGAGGCGGCCGGAGACCAATTGTCGATTGGCGTCGAGCAGGGCCTCGGCTTCTTCCTCCAGGGCGAACAGGGTGCGCGTGATCGCCACCAGGCGCGAGCCCTCCTCGGTCAGTTCGATGCGCCGGGCGGTGCGCCGGAAAAGGGTGACCTGGTAGTGCTCCTCGAGTGCCTTGACGTGTCCGGTCACCGCCGGCTGGCTGATGCACAGGCGCTCGGCGGCGCGGGTGAAACTGCCTTCGCGGGCGACGGCGTCGAAGGCGCGGAGCTGGAAGAGATTCATGGTATCGGCCTGGCTTATGGCTGGCATCGGAACAAACAATTTGAACGATAGTAGCGCGGCGCTCACCTTATGTCTCCAGGCTTCCCTGGAACGCCGGCGCGGAACGACCGCCCGGACCGCGAAGCCCGATCCGGTTTCTTTGGCCGATTCCCGCAGAGGAAATGAGCATGAGCACTGCCGAACGCGCACCCATCCTGCTGACCCCCGGTCCGCTGACCACCTCCTACCGTACCCGTGGGGCGATGATGGTCGACTGGGGCTCCTGGGACAGCGATTTCAACGAACTCACCGCCAGCGTCTGCCAGCGCCTGCTGAAGATCGTAGGCGGCGAAGGCAGCCACACCTGCGTACCGTTGCAGGGCAGCGGCACCTTCGCCGTGGAAGCGGCGATCGGCACCCTGGTGCCGCGCGACGGCAAGGTCCTGGTGTTGATCAACGGTGCCTACGGCAAGCGCCTGGCGAAGATCTGCGAGGTTCTGCAACGGCCCTTCAGCACCTTCGAGACCGAAGAGAACGTGCCGACCACCGCCGCTGACGTCGAGCGTCTGCTGGCCGCCGATCCGGCGATCAGCCATGTGGCGCTGATCCACTGCGAGACCAGCACCGGCATCCTCAATCCGCTCGAGGCCATCGCCAAGGTCGTCGAGCGTCACGGCAAGCGCCTGATCGTCGATGCCATGAGCTCCTTCGGGGCGATCGGGATCGATGCCCGGAAAGTTCCGTTCGATGCCTTGATCGCCGCCTCCGGCAAGTGCCTGGAGGGCGTCCCCGGGATGGGCTTCGTCTTCGCCCGCAGCGCCGCTCTGGAAGCCAGCGCCGGCAACTGCCACTCCCTGGCCATGGACCTGCAGGACCAGCACGCCTATATGCGCAAGACCGGGCAGTGGCGCTTCACCCCGCCGACCCATGTGGTCGCCGCCCTGCACGAAGCGCTCAGCCAGTACGAAGAGGAGGGCGGCCTGCCGGCGCGCCAGCGGCGCTACGCGAGCAATTGCGAAACGCTGCTCGGCGAGATGGCCCGGCTCGGTTTCCGCAGCTTCCTGCCGGCGGAAATCCAGGCGCCGATCATCGTTACCTTCCACGCGCCGCGCGATCCGCGCTACCGCTTCGCCGACTTCTACCAACGCGTGCGGGAGAAGGGCTTCATCCTCTATCCGGGCAAGTTGACCCAGGTGGAAACCTTCCGCGTCGGCTGCATCGGCCACGTCGACGCCGCGGAGATGCGGCAGGCGGTCGCCGCCATCGGCGAGGCGCTGCGCGAACTGGAAGTCCTCGAGATCTGAACTGAACGACAACGAGCAGAAAAGGGTTCACGACAATGAATTACAACCAGCCAGCCACCCTCCAGGCCGCCATCCTCGACTGGGCGGGAACCGTGGTCGATTTCGGCTCCTTCGCGCCGACCCAGATCTTCGTCGAGGCTTTCGCCGAATTCGGCGTCCAGGTCAGCCTGGAGGAAGCGCGCGGTCCGATGGGAATGGGCAAGTGGGACCACATCCGCACCCTCTGCGACATCCCGGCGATCGCCGAGCGCTACCGCGCCGTCTTCGGCCGCCTGCCCAGCGACGACGATGTCACCGCCATCTACGAGCGCTTCATGCCGCTGCAGATCGAAAAGATCGCCGAACATTCGGCGCTGATCCCCGGCGCCCTGCAGGCGATCGCCGAACTCCGCGGGATGGGCCTGAAGATCGGTTCCTGTTCCGGTTATCCGGCGGTGGTGATGGAGAAGGTGGTAGCCCTGGCCGAGACCAACGGTTACGTCGCCGACCACGTGGTGGCCACCGACGAAGTGCCCAACGGCCGGCCATGGCCGGCCCAGGCGCTGGCCAACGTGATCGCCCTGGGGATCGACGATGTGGCGGCCTGCGTGAAGGTCGACGACACCTGGCCGGGTATCCTCGAAGGGCGCCGCGCCGGGATGTGGACGGTGGCGCTGACCTGCTCGGGCAATGCCCTGGGCCTCACCTACGAGCAGTACAAGGCGCTGCCGGCGGCCGAACTGGAGCGCGAGCGGACGCGTATCGAACAGATGTTCGAAGGTTCGCGTCCGCACTACCTGATCGAGACCATCGCCGAGCTGCCGGCGGTGGTCCGCGACATCAATGCGCGCCTGGCGCGCGGCGAGATGCCGCAGGGTAACTGAGCCACGTCTGTGCCGAGGCCGCCGCGGGCAACCGCGGCGGCCTCGGTTTTCTAACCGGCGTCCGGGTGCCCCAGGCGAGTCTTGAGGAAGTCGATGAACGCGCGGACCTTCGACGGCAGGTGGCGGGTCGGCGGATAAACGGCATGCACGCCCTGGAGCGGAAACCCGTGGTCCGCCAGCAGGCGTTGCAGTGCGCCGCAGCGCAAGTCGGCCTGCACCAGCCAGTCCGGCAGCACGGCGATACCCAGGCCGTCGAGGGCAAAGGCGCGCAGGGCCGCGGCGTTGTCGGCCAGCAGCATGGGATGGCGCGGTCCGCGGTAGCTGCGCAGGGCGCCGTCGGGGGCGCGTACTTGCCAGGGCAGGGAGTCCGCCAGCCGGCTGTGACCGAGATTCTGCAGGCGCTCCAGACTCTCCAGGTCGGTCGGCGGCGGTTCGCCGAGCGCCGCCAGGCAGGCCGGGCTGGCCACCGCCAGGACCTCGAAGCTGGCCAGTTGCACCGCATGGTGGGTGGAGTCCTCCAGGCGCCCCAGGCGGATGGCGACGTCGAAGCGTTCGCCAATCAGGTCGGCATGCAGCGATGAGGTCGACAATTGTACCTGCAACGCCGGGTGCAGCCGGGCGAATGCCTGCAGGGCCGGCACCAGTTGGCGCAGGCCGTATTCCTGGGTGGTGGTGACGCGCAGGCTGCCACGCAGTTCGCCATGCTCGGCGCGGGCGTCGTCGATGGCCAGGCGCGCCTCGTCGAGCACCTTCACGCAGCGCTGGTAGAAGCGTTCGCCAGCATCGGTCAGGGCCATCCGCCGGGTGCTGCGGCTGAGCAGAGAAACGCCCAGCTCGGCCTCCAGCCGCTTGAGGTTGAAGCTGACTACCGCACGCGTCTGGCCGAGGGTGTCGGCGGCGGCGCTGAGGGAACCGCAGTCGACCACGGCGCGAAAGGTTTCGAAGCGGTCGAGGCTGACCATGGAAGGCGACCCTATTGTCAAATTCGATTTGACAGTCTATGCGCGATTAGCCTCTCCAGATAGCGCGAGCGCCTCGCTATGCTCCCCGGCAAACCTCCGGAGCGCCCATGAATCAACCGTCCCGCCTGGCCACTTTGTACCTTCTGGGGTTCGCCCTGGACCTGGTGAACATCTTCATCGCCAGCGTCGCCTACCCGGACATCGGGCGTTCCCTTGGCGCTTCGGTGGCGACCCTGGCGTGGATCGGCAACACCTACCTGCTCGGCTTGACCCTGGTGATTCCGTTGAGCGTCTGGCTCGCTTCGCGCCTGGGAGAACGGCGACTGATGCTGCTGGCACTGGCCGGTTTCGCCAGCGCTTCGCTGGGTTGCGGCCTGGCTGGATCGGCGGCGACGTTGATCGTCTGGCGCCTGTGCCAGGGGTTGGCCGGCGGGTTGCTGATCCCCCTCGGCCAGGCCATGGCCTATCGGAATGTCCCGGCGTCGGCACGGGCCGGCCTGACCGCACGGGTGATGCTGGTGGCGCTGATCGTTCCCGCCGTGGCGCCTGCCCTCGGCGGCTGGCTGGTGGACAGCCTGTCCTGGCGTGGGATCTTCTTCGCCAGCGTGGCGCCGGCGCTGCTGGTGCTGGCCCTGGCGATGCGCTGGCTGCCCAGGCACAAGCATGCGGCGCAGCGCCTGGACCTGCGCGGCCTGCTGCTCGGCTCGGCGGCGCTGGCCACGCTGCTGGTGGCGCTCGCCTGGCTGGGATCGCCCGGCGGCGGCGGGCGTGGCCTGCTCCTGGCGCTGCTGGCCTGCGTGCTGGGCTGCTGCTACTGGCGTGACGGGCGCGCTCGTACCGACGCGCTGCTCGACCTTGGCTTGCTGGAGGCGCCATTGCTGCGTACGGCGATGCTGGTCTATCTCTGCGTGCCGGGAGCCTTCATGGGCGCCAACCTGGTCGCCATGCTCTATCTGCAAGGCCCCCTCGGCCTCAGCGCGAGCCGTGCCGGTGCGCTGATGCTGCCCTGGGCGCTGGCGGCCGGCCTGGCCATCGGCCTGACCCGGCGACGCTTCAATCGCTGGGGGCCGAAATCCTTGCTGCTGGCGGGCATGGCGATACAGGCCGGCGGCCTGCTGTGGCTGGCTCGAAGCGGGGAGGGGAGCGGCTTCTGGCAACTGGCGGGGGCCTACGCGACCATGGGATTCGGCGGCAGCCTGTGTAGCAGCGCGGCACAGGGCATGGCCTTGCTCGACGTCCCGGCGGCGCGCATGGGCCATGCCAGCGCCTTGTGGAACATCAATCGGCAACTGGCGTTCTGCCTGGGCATGGCCGTGCTCGGTGGGTTGCTCAACCTGTTGCAGGCGCGGGCCGACCCCGCGGCCTTCGTCCACTGCTTCCTGTTCGCCGCCGCTTTCACGCTATTGCCTCTGCCGTGGGTGAGGCGTATCGATTCCGCCGGGGTTCGCGCCCTGGTCCAGACCTGAAAGGAGCTACACCATGACTTGTGCCTACCGCCGGGAAATCCACCATGCCCACGTGGCGATCCGCGACTGGCTGGCCGGCGACTCACGGGCTGACGCGCTGGATGCGTTGATGGCGCGTTTCGCCGAGGACTTCTCGATGGTCACGCCGCATGGCGTGGTCCTGGACAAGACTGCTCTGGGCGAGCTGTTCCGCAGCAAGGGCGGCACCCGTCCTGGGCTGCGCATCGAGATCGACGGCGAGAGTCTGCTGGCTTCAGGCGTGGATGGCGCGACCCTGGCCTATCGGGAAATCCAGTCCGACGCGGCGGGTCGCAGCGAGCGCCTGTCCACCGTAGTCCTGCACCGTGACGACGAAGGGCGGCTGTACTGGCGCCACCTGCAGGAAACCTTCTGCGGCTGAGCCTGCCTCAGTCGCTGGCACCGAGCAGGCGCAGGAAGGCATCGGCGAGTTCGCCGGCCAGCGGCTGGGTATCCAGGCGGCCGCCGGCGATGGCGTCGTCGGCGGCGCCATGCAGCCCGGAGTAGAGCAGCAGGGCGTTCAGCCGTGGGTTGCGCAGCGGCCAGGCGCCGGCCGCCGCGCCGTTCTCCAGTAGCTCCGCCAATTGCTCCAGCACGCGGTCGCGCTCCTGGTTGCCGCGCTGGTGGTGATGGTGCTCGCTGTAGACCACATCGTGCAGCCGGTAGCCCTCCAGGTAGCCCGCCAGGCCGCTCTCGGTCCAGGCGCGCAGACGGCCGGGATGGTCGTTCGCCGGACAGGCCTCGACGGCATTCGCGATGCGCTGCTGGAAAGCCTGGGTGAAGCGCTCGCGCAGGGCCAGGAGGATGTCGGTCTTGGCTTGGAAGTAGTGATAGAAGGTACCCTTGGCGACCCCCGCGGCAGCGACGATGTCGCTGATGGTGGTGGCGTCCACACCCTTGTCTAGGAACAGTTGCTGCGCCGCCGCCATCAGTTCCTCGAGACGAACCTCCGCAGGCTTGGTGCGCGGTTGGCGGGCAGGCTGTTCGGCGTGGCGATCGGGCATGGAGCGCGGATCCGGTGGTTGGGTTGGCCGCAGTGTAAAAGAGCGTGGAGGGGAAGACGAGGCATGACAGGAAGATGAGAATGTTTCGCGATATTTATTGACTGACCGTCGGTCAATGGATTATTCCTGGGCCAGCGCCCTCTCATCGGAGTACTCCATGAACCCTTCGCGTCGTGTCGCCCTGGTCGCCGCCATTTACCTGGGAACCTTCATCGCCTCGCTCGACATCAGCATCGTCAACCTCGCCCTGCCGACGCTGCAGTACGCCCTGGATACCGACCTGGCCGGCCTGCAGTGGGTGGTCGACGCCTATGCGCTGTGCCTGAGCGCCTTCATGCTGTCTTCCGGACCGCTGAGCGACCGCTACGGTCGCAAGCTGACCTGGCTGCTCGGGGTCGGCCTGTTCAGCTTCGGTTCGCTGCTCTGCGCGCTGGCCACCTCGCTGCCGCTGCTGCTGTTCGGACGCGCGGTCCAGGGCATCGCCGGGGCGCTGTTGATACCCGGCGCGCTGTCGATCCTTACCCAGGCTTTCCACGATCCCGGCCAGCGCGCCCAGGTGATCGGCGGCTGGACCTCCTTCAGCGCGCTGTCGCTGATCCTCGGCCCGCTGCTCGGCGGCCTGCTGGTGGAGCACGCCGGCTGGCAGAGCATCTTCCTGATCAACCTGCCGCTCGGCCTGCTGGCGCTCGCCCTGGGCCTGTGGGGCATCGAGGAAACCGCGCACCCCGAGCACGCCGCCTTCGATCCCCTGGGGCAGTTGCTCAGCGTGGTCTGGCTGGGAGCGTTGACCTACGCCCTGATCGCCGCGGGAGAGGGCGGCTGGTTGTCTCCCACGGCCTGGCCGGCGCTGCTCCTGGCCGGGGTCGGCCTGCTTGGCTTCCTCTTCGTCGAGCGGCGGACCGCCCGACCGCTGCTGCCCCTGGGGTTGTTCCGCCAGGCCGGGTTCGCCGTCTGCAACCTGGCCTCGTTCGTCCTCGGTTTTTCCGGCTACGCCAGCCTGTTCTTCCTCTCCCTGTTCTTCCAGCAGGTGCAGGGTGCCTCGGCGCAGCAGGCCGGCTTCTACCTGGCGCCGCAGTTCCTCGCCATGGGCGCACTGTCCATGCTGTTCGGCCGGTTGCAGCGGCACGTACCGCTGCGACGCCTGCTGGTGCTGGGCTACCTGGTGATCGGCCTGGCCATGCTGGCGCTGGCCGCTTGCGGTACGGGAACCGCGTATCCCTGGGTCGGCCTGTTGCTGGTGGCGCTCGGCCTGGGCATGGGCCTGGCCGTTCCCGGCACCGGTCTGGCGGTCATGGCGAGCGTGGCCCGCGAGCGTTCCGGGATGGCCTCGGCGACCATGAATACCCTGCGCCAGGCCGGCATGGCCGTCGGCATCGCGTTGCTGGGAGCGCTGCTGAGCGGGCGGGCGATCGTCGTCCTGGGCGATCGGCTGGAGGAGCTGGGGATTGCCGATGCGCAACGGCTCGCCACCCAGGCGATCACGGCCCATCGCTTGCCTGGTTCCCTGGCGGGGCTCGACGCCGAGCTGCCGGCCGCGCTGGCCGAGGGCTTCCGTCTGGCTATGCTGGTGGCCGGAGCCAGCGCCCTGCTGGCCGCCGCGCTGCTCTGGCGCCTGCGCGTTAGCGCCGGCCCGGCGGCGGATACAGTTGGCGCATCTGGACGAACGGCAGGGGTACAGTTGCAGGCCGATAGACGCTGACTCTCGGGTCACGATGCTGGCGCGGGGGCGATTTCCTTGCGTTATGCTGCTCGAAGCGAAGAATATTCGCGTATTCCAACTGTTGTGCTAGGGTATGGCCTGCGACAACCTGTCGCAGGCAGGTAAAAGCCCTACTTTATCTATGTTTGAGAAAGTCTATTGCAAGATGTGTCATAGGCTCCTCAGCTGAAATGAATTGTAATAACTGACGCTCAGTTTCGGTCCAACGAGCGTCGCGCGAGTCTCTGCTCCGCATCGCGATAAATGGGTTCCTGCCTTGCCTGTTGCACAACAAATAGCCGACCGATAACTGCGACCTGATCACCCGGCGGGAAGGGCAATCCTTCTCGCCCAGGCATGCACGTGCCTTGGCCGCCCTTGGCCTCTTCCGGCACAGCTTCGAAAACGCTGTTCATCAAGGAACGACTCAGCGCGTGGAACGAGTCCGCCACCGGAATCGGGAAAGGTATCCGCTTGCCTTCTCCCGTGGCCGGGCAATGGCCGTTCCGTACCCCGGCGGCGACTGCATGTCTGGAACTGGCTGAAGCCAGCGGTCTCCGCCACAAGCCTTGCAAGGAGACATCCATGAGCGACCACTCGCTCCTTCCATCGATTAAGGCCGGAAGATGACCAAAGCAAACCCGTTTGCCGCATTGAAATGGCTTTCCCTGGCGCCCGCGCTGCTGCTCGGCGGCTGCGACATGACCCTGTTCAACCCGAAAGGGCAGGTGGGCATGGACGAGCGCACCCTGATCATTACCGCGACCCTGCTGATGCTGATCGTGGTCATCCCGGTGATCGTGATGACCCTGGCGTTCGCCTGGAAGTACCGCGCCTCGAATACCCAGGCCGAGTACAAGCCGGACTGGCACCACTCCAACCGCATCGAGGCGGTGGTCTGGCTGGTGCCCTGCGTGATCATCGCGATCCTCGGCTGGATCACCTGGGAAAGCACCCACAAGCTCGACCCGTACCGTCCGCTGGACTCCGAGGTCAAGCCGGTCACCATCCAGGCCGTTTCGCTGGACTGGAAGTGGTTGTTCATCTACCCGGAGCAGGGTATCGCCACGGTCAACGAGATCGCCTTCCCGAAAGACACCCCGGTGAATTTCCAGATCACCTCGGATTCGGTGATGAACTCGTTCTTCATCCCGCAGCTGGGCAGCCAGATCTACTCGATGGCCGGGATGATGACCAAGCTGCACCTGATCGCCAACGAAGAAGGCGTATTCGACGGTATCTCCGCGAACTACAGCGGCGGCGGTTTCTCCGGCATGCGCTTCAAGGCCATCGCCACCTCCGAGCAGGGCTTCCAGGACTGGGTCGCCAAGGTCAAGGCGGCACCGGCCAGCCTGTCGATCGGCACCTATCCGGAACTGGTCAAGCCGAGCGAGAACGTTCCGCCGACCTACTTCTCTTCGGTCAGCCCGGAACTGTTTGGCCACATCCTCACCAAGTACGAGCACCACGGCGACGCCAAGGGTGCCGCGCACGGCGAGCACGCCGGGGCTGAGCACGAAGCCGCCATGACCGGTCACGACATGCAGGACATGGACATGCAAGCCATGCAGGGCATGAAAGACATGAAGGACATGCACATGCAACCGAGTACCCAGGAGTAAGCGCAGATGTTCGGGAAACTGACACTCTCGGCCGTGCCTTACCACGAGCCCATCGTCATGGTCACACTGGCCGTCGTCGCCCTGCTGGGCCTCGGCGTGGTCGGTGCGATCACCTACTACCGCAAGTGGACCTACCTGTGGACCGAGTGGCTGACCTCGGTCGACCACAAGAAGATCGGCGTGATGTACATCGTCGTCGCCCTGGTCATGCTGGTCCGCGGCTTCGCCGACGCGATCATGATGCGCGGCCAGTTGGCCCTGGCCGAAGGCGCCAACCACGGCTACCTGCCGCCGGAGCACTACGACCAGATCTTCACCGCGCATGGCGTGATCATGATCATCTTCATGGCCATGCCGTTCATGACCGGCCTGATGAACCTGGCCGTGCCGCTGCAGATCGGCGCGCGCGACGTGGCGTTCCCCTTCCTCAACTCGCTGAGCTTCTGGCTGCTCGTGGTCAGCGCCATGCTGGTCAACGTGTCGCTGGGCCTGGGCGAATTCGCCCGTACCGGCTGGGTGGCCTATCCGCCGCTGTCGGAGCTGGCCTATAGCCCCGGGGTAGGGGTGGACTACTACATCTGGGCGCTACAGATATCCGGGATGGGCACGTTGCTCACGGGAATCAACTTCCTGGTCACCGTGTTCAAGATGCGTGCCCCGGGCATGAAGCTGATGCAGATGCCGATCTTCACCTGGACCTGCACCTTCGCCAACATCCTGATCGTCGCCTCGTTCCCGATCCTCACTGCTGCGCTGGGCCTGCTGTCGCTCGACCGCTACCTGGACATGCACTTCTTCACCAACGAGCTCGGCGGCAACGCCATGATGTACATCAACCTCTTCTGGGCCTGGGGCCATCCCGAGGTGTACATCCTGATCCTGCCGGCCTTCGGTATCTTCTCCGAGGTCACCGCGACCTTCGCCGGCAAGCGCATGTTCGGCTACAAGTCGATGGTCTGGGCCAGCGCCGCGATCACCTTCCTCGGCTTCACCGTGTGGCTGCACCACTTCTTCACCATGGGTTCGGGCGGTGACGTCAACGGCTTCTTCGGCGTGGCCACCATGCTGATCTCGATCCCCACCGGGGTGAAGCTGTTCAACTGGCTGTTCACCATCTACAAGGGCCGCCTGCGCTTCAGCACGCCGATCCTGTGGACCCTGGGCTTCATGGTGACCTTCACCATCGGCGGCATGACCGGCGTCCTGCTGGCCATCCCGGGCGCGGACTTCCTGCTGCACAACAGCCTGTTCCTGATCGCCCACTTCCACAACACCATCATCGGCGGCGCGGTATTCGGCTACCTGGCCGGCTTCGCCTTCTGGTTCCCGAAAGCGTTCGGCTTCACCCTCGACGAGAAGTGGGGCAAGCGTTCCTTCTGGTGCTGGCTGGTGGGCTTCTACATGGCCTTCATGCCGCTCTACATCCTCGGCTTCATGGGCATGACCCGTCGCCTGAACCACTACGACAACCCGCTGTGGAAGCCCTACCTGGTGGTCGCGTTCTTCGGCGCCGTGCTGATCTTCTGCGGCATCGCCTGCCAACTGATCCAGCTGTTCGTCTCGGTCCGCAACCGCAAGCAACTGGCCGACGTCAATGGCGACCCGTGGGAAGGCCGCACCCTGGAATGGGCCACTTCCTCGCCGCCGCCGTTCTACAACTTCGCCGAGCTGCCGAAGGTACAGGACGTGGATGCCTTCCACGACATGAAGAAGGCCGGTACCGCCTACCGCAAGCTGCCGGCCTACCAGCCGATCCACATGCCGAAGAACACCGCCGCGGGCTTCTCCATCGCCGTGTTCGCCTTCGTCTTCGGCTTCGCCGCCATCTGGCATATCTGGTGGCTCATGGCGGTCGGCTTCGTCGGCATGATCGGCTCCTTCATCGTGCGCAGCTACAACCAGGACGTCGACTACTACGTCCAGCCCGAAGAGATCGAGAAGATCGAAAGCGCCCGTTTCCAGCAACTCGCCAAGCAGGTCTGAACCATGTCGACGGCAGTATTGAACAAGCATCTGGCCGACGCCCACGAAGTGGGCCACGACCACGATCATGCACACGATAGCGGCGGCAACACCGTATTCGGTTTCTGGCTCTACCTGATGACCGACTGCGTGCTGTTCGCCAGCGTCTTCGCCACCTACGCGGTGCTGGTTCACCACACCGCCGGCGGCCCCAGCGGCAAGGACATCTTCGAGCTGCCCTACGTGCTGGTGGAAACCGCCATCCTGCTGGTTTCCAGCTGCACCTACGGCCTGGCCATGCTCTCTGCGCACAAGGGCGCCAAGGGCCAGGCGATCGCCTGGCTCGGGGTCACCTTCCTGCTCGGCGCCGCGTTCATCGGGATGGAGATCAACGAGTTCCACCACCTGATCGCCGAAGGTTTCGGCCCGAGCCGAAGCGCCTTCCTGTCGTCCTTCTTCACCCTGGTCGGCATGCACGGCCTGCACGTCAGCGCCGGTCTGCTGTGGATGCTGGTGCTGATGGCGCAGATCTGGACCCGCGGCCTCACCGCGCAGAACAACACCCGGATGATGTGCCTGAGCCTGTTCTGGCACTTCCTCGACATCGTCTGGATCTGCGTCTTCACCGTCGTCTACCTGATGGGGGCCCTGTAATGAGCAGCGCTGCACACGACAACCACGGCGCCGGCCACGGCAGCCTGGGTTCCTACGCGATCGGCTTCGTGCTCTCGGTGATCCTCACCGCGATCCCGTTCTACATGGTCATGGACGGCGGCTTCTCGCGCCACGCGACCATCCTCACCATGGTCGTCCTCGGCCTGGTGCAGGTGGTGGTGCACCTGATCTGCTTCCTGCACATGAACATGTCGTCGGAAGGGCGCTGGAACGTGATGGCGTTCATCTTCACGGTGATCGTCATCCTGCTGGTGGTCGGTCTCTCGCTGTGGATCATCTTCAGCGCCGACATGCTGATGATGCCGATGCCCTGAGGGCCATGACGTGAAGCTGAAACGCTATCTCCTGGTGGCCAAGCCGGGAATCATCTTCGGCAACCTGATCGCGGTGGCGGGGGGATACTTCCTCGCCGCCCGCGGCAGCGTCGAGCCGATGCTGTTGCTGGCCACGGTCATCGGCCTGTCGCTGGTGGTCGCCAGTGGGTGCGTGCTGAACAACTGCATCGACCGCGACATCGACCGGCACATGGAGCGGACCCGCGGGCGAGTCACCGTGACCGGGCAGATCTCGCTGAAGGCTGCCCTGGCCCACGGCCTGGTCCTCGGGGTCGCCGGCTTCGGCCTGCTGTGGTGGCGGACCAACCCGCTGACCACCGCGCTGGCCGGCTTCGGCTACTTCGTCTACGTCGGCCTGTACAGCCTGTGGTTCAAGCGTCGTTCGCAGTACGGCACGCTGGTCGGCAGCCTCTCCGGGGCGATGCCGCCGGTGGTCGGCTACTGCGCGGTGAGCGGCCAGTTCGACGCCGGCGCCGCCTCGCTGCTGGCGATCTTCTGCCTGTGGCAGATGCCGCACTCCTATGCCATCGCCATCTTCCGCCTGAAGGACTACGAGGCGGCTGGCATCCCGGTGCTGCCGGTGGCGCGCGGCATCGCGGTGACCAAGATCCACATCGTGCTCTACATCCTCGCCTTCATGGCGGCGACCCTCGCCTTGTGCCTGGGCGGCTACGCCGGCTACGGCTATCTGCTGGTGGCGGTGGCGGTGAGCCTGTGGTGGCTGGCCATCGCCCTGACCGGCTACTGGACCGCCGACGACCGGGTCTGGGCGCGCAAGCTGTTCGCCTTCTCCATCGTCGCCATCACCGCGCTGAGCGTGATGATGTCCATCGACTTCCAGGTGGCGCCCGCCACCCATCTGGTCGCCTCGCTGTTCTGAGGCGACACGCTTTAGGGAAAGCCCCGCCGGTCGATTGGCGGGGCTTTTTTTTGTCTGCGCGATGGCAGGGATGCGGTCGCCGCCTGGCAGAAGGGCCGCGCGGCGAGCCCTCTGTTCCGGGACTCTGCCGTTGGTTATCAGATTTTTCCGGGAGCTTTTTCGGAGCTGTCCGGCTTGTGAAAAAAACCCTCCATCAATCAAATGCCAATGATTCTCAATAACCAAGATGGAGTACTTCATGGATCGTCGCAACGAGCCGTCCCCCTTGCCCACCAAACGCCCGCTGGCGCCGCTGATGCTGTTGATGGCCGCCTGCTCCTCGCCGGCCCTGGCCGAGGACGCGGCGCGCAAGGACGATCCCCTGGAACTGGGAGCCGACACGGTCACCGGCGAGCAGGCGTCGTCCAGGGTCGAACGCTCGGCCTCGGCCAAGTACGCCGTGCCGCTGCTGGATACCCCGCAGACCGTCACGGTGGTGCCGCAAAAGGTGATCCAGGAGCAGAACGCCCTGAGCCTGCGCCAGGTGCTGTCCAACGTCTCCGGCATCACCTTCAACGCCGGCGAGGGCGGCGGCGGTTCCGGCGACAGCATCAACATCCGCGGCTTCAGCGCCAACGCCAACATGCAGGTGGACGGGCTGCGCGACAGCGCCCAGACCAGCCGCAGCGACCTGTTCAACCTGGAGGCGGTGGAAGTGATCAAGGGACCGAACTCGGTGTTCGGCGGCGCCGGCACCAGCGGCGGCAGCATCAACATGGTCAGCAAGCAGCCCAAGGCCGAAGCCTTCACCCACCTGGGCGCCGGACTGGGCACGGACCGCTACCGGCGCCTGACCCTGGACACCAACCAGCCGCTGGAAGGGCTTGGCGAATCGACCGCCTTCCGCCTCAACCTCATGGCCCACCACAACGACGTCGCCGGGCGCGAACAGATCGACAAGCAGCGCTGGGGCATCGCGCCATCCCTGACCTTCGGCCTGGACACCCCGACCCGCCTGACCCTGAGCTACTTCCACCAGCGCGACGACAACCTTCCCGACTATGGCGTGCCGGCGCTGAACGGGCGCAAGCTGGACGGCGTCAGCCGCCACGATTATTTTGGCTGGCGCAACCTGGACGAGGAACGGATCGACAACGACGTCGCCACCCTCAAGCTCGAACACGATTTCAGCGACGACTTCCAGTTGCAGAACCTCATCCGCTATTCCCACCTGCATCGGGACACGGTGATCTCCGCCTCCCACGTCAACCAGAAGGGCCTGCCGCCGGGTCGCTACCTGCCGGCGGGACCGCAAGCCTATGGGCGCGATTCGAAGACGCGGATGTGGATCAACCAGACCAACCTCACCGGCCGCTTCGACACCTTCGGCCTGGCGCATACGCTGATCGGCGGCTTCGAGCTGTCCCGCGAGACCTACGACCGCACCACCTACTCCTACAACCTGGGCAAGTTCTACCCGGCCAACGGCTTCGACCTGCACAACCCGCCGGGCTACTGGAACGGCCCCACCGACAAGCGCGACAGCGCGCGCAACCGGACCGAACTGGAGGTCAAGGCGCTGTACGCCTTCGACACCATCGCCCTGGACGAGCGCTGGGACCTCAGCCTGGGCCTGCGCTACGACTGGATCGACGGCACCTCGCGGAGCACGCCCTCAGGCAAGCCGACGGTGCGCGCCGACAGTTCCGACGGCAAGCTGAGCACACGGGCGGGGCTGGTATTCAAGCCGCTGGAGAACGGGCGGGTGTACTTCTCCTACGGCACCTCCTTCAACCCCTCGGCGGAACACCTGGTCACCACCGGCTCGGGCGTGACCGAGGCGACCGGAGGCCTGGCGCCGGAGAAGAACAGCACCTACGAGCTGGGCACCAAGTGGGAGTTCCTCGGACGGCGCCTGGAGCTGGACGCGGCGCTGTTCCAGGTGAAGAAGGAGGACGCTCGCGAACGCCTGGCCGACGGCAGCTACGTGCTTGCCGGCGAACAGCGCGTGCGTGGCCTGGAGCTGAGCGCCAGCGGCAAGCTGAACGAGCACTGGGACCTCTTCGCCACCTACACCTACCTCGACAGCGAAACCCTGAAATCCAGCAACCCGCAGCGTGAGGGACAGGCCCTGGGCAATACCCCGCCGCGCTCGTTGAGCCTCTGGAGCACCTACGAACTGCCCGAGGGCGTGACCCTGGGCTATGGCGCACGCTACGTCAGCCAGCGCAACGTCACCTCGGTGGACAACGGCAAGCTGGATGCCTACTGGGTGCACAACATGATGCTCGGCTACCAGGCGACGCGCGACCTGAAACTGCAACTCAACCTCGACAACCTGTTCGACAAGGCCTACGTCGAGCGGGTGCGCCAGGTGTACGGCAACCAGTCGCGCTCCTCGGCCATCGAGTACGGCGACGGTCGCACGGCGATTCTTTCGGCGATCTACGCGTTCTGACGGCAGGCAGGCCACGGAAGCCGGCGCCCACTGCCTGGGCGTCGGTTCTTCCCGGCGATTTCCTCTGAACTTTTTCACTGCGGCGCCTATCAACTCCTTTGCAAGTCATTTTTCAGGGAGCCTCTTCGATGGCACGCAAGAACGCAGTGAAAGACAACCTCGAGCAGATCCAGCACCAGAGCTACAGCGAGCTGCAGGAACTGCTCTCCGAAGCCAACAGCATGCTCGCCGACAGCGCCGCCTTCGCCGGCGACAAGGCCGATAGCGCCCGTGCGCGGATCGGCGCGCTGCTGGAGAAGGCCAACGATGCCCTCGGCAAGGGCGGTAGCGCCGTGGCCGAACGCAGCCGCCACGCGGTGGATGCGACGGAAAGCTATATCGGCGCCAATCCCTGGCAGACCGTGGCCATCACCACCGCGGTGGGCCTGCTCGCCGGCTTCCTGCTCGGGCGTCGCTCCTGAGCACGCGGTCGGTGCCGCACAACGGACTCGTTACCTTCGCTTGAAAAAAGGAATTGCCCATGCTTTCGATCAAGAAGAACCTCGGCCTCCTGGCCATGACCGCGGCCCTGGCGGCCTGCGCCTCCAACCCCAACGACCTGCCGGATTTCCCGGAGCATGAATACGCGGCGACCCAGCAGGTGGGCGAGGGCGTGATCAACGGCGACCTGTACCTGACCAGTGCGTCGGGTGCGATCCAGAAGGGGACCAACACCAAGGTCACCCTGGAGCCTGCGACCAGCTACATGAAGGCCTACTACGCGAAGTTCGGCAACCTCGATGCCGCCAAGCGCGATCCCGACGTGCAACCGCCGGTGCTCGACCCGCGACGCGCCACCTACGTGCGCGAGGCGACCACCGACCAGAACGGTCGCTTCGACTTCGACCACATCCCCAACGGCACCTACTACATTTCCAGCGAGCTGACTTGGAGCGCCCAGAGCGATGGCAAGACCATCACCGAGGGCGGCACCGTCACCAAGCTGGTCACCGTGAGCGGCTCGCAGCCGCAGAAGGTGCTGCTGACCCGCTGACCTCCGGCGGTGTTCGGCCAAAACGGCAAGCCCCTGCCATCGCGGCAGGGGCTTTTTCCTGCCGGCGCGGCCGGACCGCTTGACAGCCAACGGGCCTGCGCCGTAGTTTCGATACCCATGACCTTCGCGACCCTGCTTACCCGCCGCAGCATTATTACCGCCATTCCAGCTATGGCGGGTTAGCCAGCGTCCACTCCGAACCCGCCCTCGAGGCGGGTTCTTCGTTCTGTCTCCTGGGCCAAAACCACCGAACCGGGAGAACAGCATGCAGCACCAGACCCTCCAGAACCTCGTTGGCCGGGCCGACGCCCTGATCAATGCCGGGCAGTTCGATGCCCTGATGGATTTCTACTGCGACGACGCCACCCTGGTGGTCAAGCCGGGCCTCAACGCCTGCGGCAAGGCGCAGATCCGCCAGGCGTTCGACGCCATCGCCCGGCACTTCGAGCACAGCCTGCGAGTGCGCCAGCACGACCTGCGGGTGATCGAGGCGGGAGATACGGCGCTGGTCATGGCCGAGGCGGTGATCGAGTCGAAGGCCGGACGCCTGCAACGTCGGGCCACCTACGTGTTCCGCCAGGAGGCCGATGGCCAGTGGCGCTGCGCGGTGGACAACTCCTACGGCACCGACCTGCTGGCCTCGGTGGCGGCGAGCGCGGAGGCCAGCCGATGAGCACCTCGACCCTCAGCGCAAGCAAACCCCTGCTGGCCGGCTACGTGGAAAGCATCCTGGCCGCGCCGGTGTACGACGTCGCCGTGGAAACCCCCTTGCAGGTCGCGCCGCAGTTGTCCCAGCGCCTGGGCAACCGGGTGCTGCTCAAGCGCGAGGACCTGCAGCCGGTGTTCTCCTTCAAGATCCGCGGCGCCTACACTCGTGTCGCGCGCCTGAGCGACGAGCAGAAGGCCCGCGGGGTGATCACCGCCTCCGCCGGCAACCATGCCCAGGGCCTGGCCCTGGCGGCGCAGCGCCTGGGCGTGCGGGCGGTGATCGTGATGCCGCGCACCACTCCCGAGCTCAAGGTCAAGGGCGTGCTGGCGCGCGGCGGCGAGGCGTTGCTGCACGGCGACGCTTTCCCCGATGCGCTGGCCCATGCCCTGCAACTGGCCGAGCGCGAAGGCATGACCTTCGTCCCGCCCTACGACGATCCGGACGTGATCGCCGGACAGGGCACGGTGGCGATGGAGATCCTCCGCCAGCACAGCGGCCGCCTCGACGCGATCTTCGTGCCGGTCGGCGGCGGCAGCCTGATCGCCGGGATCGCCGCCTACGTCAAGCACCTGCGTCCGGATATCCGCGTGATCGGCGTCGAGCCGGAGGATTCCAACTGCCTGCAGGCAGCGCTGGCCGCCGGCGAGCGGGTGGTGCTGGGCCAGGTCGGGCTGTTTGCCGACGGGGTGGCGGTGGCGCAGATCGGCGCTTGCAACTTCGAGGTCTGCAAGGACCACGTCGACGAGGTGATCACCGTCGGCAGCGACGAAATCTGCGCGGCGATCAAGGACATCTACGACGACACCCGTTCGATCACCGAGCCGGCCGGCGCCCTGGCCGTAGCGGGGATCAAGAAGTACGTGGCCCGCGAACGCACCGAGGGGCAGACCCTGGTGGCCATCGACTCCGGTGCCAACATCAACTTCGACCGCCTGCGCCACGTTGCCGAGCGCGCCGAACTGGGCGAACAGCGCGAAGCGATCATCGCCGTCACCGTGGCCGAGCGGCCGGGCAGCTTCAAGGCCTTCTGCGCGGCGCTGGGCCGGCGCCAGATCACCGAGTTCAACTACCGCTACCACAGCGACCGCCAGGCCCACCTGTTCGTCGGCGTGCAGACCCATCCGCTCATCGACAGCCGCGCCGACCTGCTCGCCGGCCTGCGCGAGCAGGGCTTCCCGGTACTCGACCTGACCGACAACGAGATGGCCAAGCTGCACATCCGCCACATGGTCGGCGGCCACGGTACCGAGGTGCGCCGCGAGCGGCTGTTCCGCTTCGAGTTTCCCGAACGCCCCGGGGCCTTGCTGAACTTCCTCGACAAGCTCGGCTCGCGCTGGAACATCAGCCTGTTCCACTACCGCAACCACGGCGCCGCCGACGGTCGGGTGCTGGCCGGATTGCAGGTGCCGGACGAGGAGCGCGGCGAGCTGGAGGCGGCGTTGCAAGCCATCGGCTATCCGTACTGGGAGGAAACCCACAACCCGGCCTACCGGCTGTTCGCCGGTTGAGCTGCGCGGCGGTGCGCCAGCGGGACATGGCCCTGTCATGTCCCTCGGCTAGACTCCTGCCTGGGATATCCGCCCAGCGAGGGACATGGCCATGCGCAAGCGCAACCCCCGGCGGGCCACGCCGGAAGAACTGCGGGTCTGCTCGGTACTGAAGGAAAAGGGCACCCGCGAGGAACTCGCCCACCTCGCCGCCCGCGGTGAGTGGAGCAACGTGCCGGCGTACAACGCCAGCCGCGAGCAGATCGCCGACCACCTGGGCAAGAGCGTGTCGCCGGAATCCGACGCCTCGTTCTTCGACTCGCGGCGCTTCAGCGAGGCGATCGTCCTGCTCAAGAGCCGGCCGGTGCTGCTGGTGAAGAACGGTATCTTCGACGAAGCGCCGCTGGCCGGCCTGGAGCAGCGCCTGAAGAAGCATCGCGCCGCGCTGGCCACGCCGATCCGCTCGGTCGGTCGGCTGGAACTGATCGACCACGACAGCATGGACTGGTGCGGTACCGGCTGGCGCATCGAGGACGACCTGATCGTCACCAACCGGCATGTCGCCAGCCTGTTCGCCGAGCGCCAGGGCAGCCTGTTCCGCTTCCGTCTCAACCAGGCCGGCAAGCAGGTGCGCACCCGCGTGGACTTCCGCGAGGAATACCGCCAGCCGGAAAGCGACGAGCATGTGATCGCGCGGGTCCTGTGGATCGCCCCGGACGTCTCCGAGGCGCCGGACATGGCGATCCTCCAGGTAGTGAAGGGCGACCTGCTGCCGCCGCCGCTGGTCCTCGCGCGCCAGGATGCCGAGCCGCGCCAGGCGGTGGCGGTGGTCGGCTATCCGGCGCGCGACAGCCGCAACGACGCCGGGGCGATGGAAGATATCTTCGGCAACATCTACGACGTCAAGCGCTTCGCTCCCGGCGAAGTCGTGGGATTGCCCCATGACGCCTGGTACCTGACCCACGACTGCTCGACCCTGGGCGGCAATTCCGGCTCGGCGGTGCTTTCGATCGACGGCGGCGAGGTGGTCGGCCTGCACTTCGGCGGCCAGTTCCGCAAGACCAACTATGCGGTGAAGGCCAGCGTGATCCGCAGCCTGCTGGCGCGTCGCGCCTGGGTGCCGGTGGCCGGGGCGGAGCTGAAGCGCGGCGTGCCGCGCTTCCAGGAAAAGCAGCGCAGCGTCACCGACCTGGCCGAGCGCAAGGGTTTCGACGAGGCCTTCCTCGGGCCGAAGGCGGCCTTGCCCAAGCCGGGCAAGAGCCACCAGGTGCTGCCGGTGGGCAAGGGCACGCGCCTGGACTATCTGCATTTCTCGGTGGTGATGAGCGCCAGCCGGCGCTTGCCGATCCTCACCGCGGTGAATATCGACGGCGCGCTCAAGCGTTCGCTCAAGCGCAAGGATTCCTGGGGCTTCGACCCGCGCATCGAGGCGGCCGCGCAGGTCGGACACAAGGACTTCTACGGCCCGGCTTCGTTCGACAAGGGCCACATGGTGCGTCGCGAGGATCCCGGCTGGGGCGACAGCGATGCCGTCGCCCGGCAGGCTGAGGACGACACCTTCGTCTACACCAACGCGGTGCCCCAGGTGGCGCAGCTCAACCAGCGCAGCTGGCTGTCGCTGGAGGACTACGTGCTGCAGAACGCCAGGAGCGAGGGCTTCCGCATCTCGGTGTTCACCGGCCCGGTGTTCCGCGACGACGATCCGCTCTACCAGGGCGTGCAGGTGCCGCTGGAGTTCTGGAAGGTGGTGGCGATGATCGACGCCGACAGCGGCGAACTGGGAGTGTCCGCCTACCTGCTGGGGCAGGAAGGGATGATGCCCAGCGAAGGCTTCCGCTACGGTGCGTTCAAGACCTACCAAGTGCCGTTGGCGAAGGTCGAGGCCAGCGCCGACCTGCGTTTCTCCAGCGCCCTGCGCAAGGCCGACGTGCTCGCCGGCACGCCGCTGGAGGAGGCGCTGGAAAGCGGTCGCTTCATCGAGATCGACGGACCGGACGACCTCCTGCTGAGCCGGCCGGGGCCGGCCGGCAAGGGCCGCTGAGGTTCAGGCCGGCTGCCGCCACTCGCGTAGCAGTTCGATGAAGGCGCGCAGCTTGGCCGGTACGTGGCGGCGGTTCAGGTAATACAGCCACATCGGCGGCAGCGGCAGGCAACTGCCAGGCAGCACTTCCACCAGGCGCCCGGCGGCGAGGTCCGCGGCGACCCGCTCGCGGATGAATGCCTGGGCGATCCCTGCGCCGGCGCGGGCCGCCTCGATGATCGCCTCGGTGTCGGTGCTGACGAAGCGTGCCGGCAGGTCCACTTCCAGTTCCCGCCCGTCTTCCTGCAAGCGCCACTTGTGCAGGCGGCCGCTGCGCGGGAAACGGAAGCGCACGGCGGCATGCCCATCGAGGTCGGCGACGCTGGCCGGCGTACCGTACTCGGCGAGGTAGGCCGGAGTGGCCACCAGCAGGCACGCCAGCGGCGCTGTCAGTTGCACCCCGACCATGCCCGGCTGCAGGGCGTCGGCCAGGCGGATGCCGGCATCCAGTCGTTCCCTGACGATATCCACCAACTGGTCCTCGTAGCGGATCTCCAGTTGTACCTTCGGGTAGCGTCGCACGAACTCGTTGAGCATCGGTGCGATCACCAGGTTCTTCGCCAGGTGCAGGGCGCTGATGCGCAGCTGCCCGGAGGGTTCCGCGAGGCTTTCGCCGAGCGCTTCGCGGGCGCGCACCAGGTCGCGGTAGGGCTGTTCGGTCTGTTCGTGGTAGCGCTGCCCGGCCTCGCTCAGGCTGACCCCGCGGGTGGTGCGGTGGAACAGCTTGAGACGCAGCTCGGCTTCCAGTTGGTTGATCGCCTGGCTCACCGCTGCCGGCGTCACCCCGAGCAGGGCGGCGGCGCGGGTGAAGCTGCCGGTGTCGGCGACCTGCCTGAAGACATGCAGGCCGGCGAGGGGATCGCGTCGATTCATTGTTAGAAAAACTTGAAAGTCTACGTAGGAGAAGGCCGGTTCTGTTAAAGCTTCGACCTTTCTAGACTGGCCCGCAAGCACTCGATGAGGACGCCGGCCATGTCTACCCACCTGTCTCTGCAACATGCCCAACGCTGCATCGCGGCGGCCATTGCCGAAGCGCAGCGGCAGCGCCTGGCGGTCTGCGTCGCGGTGGTCGACGCCCATGCCAACCTGCTGGCGTTCGTACGGATGGACGACAGCGTTCCCGGTGCCATCGACCTGGCCCAGCGCAAGGCGCGCAGCGCCGCGCTGTTCCGCCTGCCCAGCGGCGAGCTGGGCCGACTCGCCGGGCCGGGCCAGCCGTTGTGGAGCATCGAGCAGAGCAACGGCGGGCTGGCCTGCTTCGCCGGCGGCATGCCGCTGGGCGATGCCGGCGGTTCCTGCCTGGGTGGCGTCGGCGTCTCCGGCGCCAGCGCGGCCCAGGACCAATCCATCGCCGAGGCCGCCGTGGCCATGGCAACAATCCAGAGGTAATCGAGATGAAACAGAAGCGAATCCTGGTGACCGGGGCCGGCAGCGGCTTCGGTCGGGAAGTGGCGTTGCGCCTGGCCGCCCGCGGCCATCGGACGATCGCCGGCGTGCGCGGCGCCGGGCAGGCCGCCGACCTGCGCGAAGAGGCCGGGCGGCGTGGCGTTCCGCTGCGGGTGGAAACCCTCGACATCACCGTCGCCGCCGATCGCGAACGCGCCTGGGAATGGGATATCGACGTGCTGCTGAACAACGCCGGCAGCGCCGAGGCCGGGGCCAGCGCGGAGATCCCGCTGGAACTGGTGCGCGCGCTGTTCGAGACCAACGTGTTCGCCAACCTGGAACTGACCCAGGGTTTCGTCCGGCGCATGGTCGAGCAGAAGCGTGGCGGCAAGGTGCTCTTCGTGTCGTCCATCGCCGGCCTGATCACCGGACCCTATACCGGCCCCTACTGCGCCTCCAAGCATGCCCTGGAGTCCTTCGCCGAGGCCCTGCATGCCGAACTGAAGCCGTTCGGCATCCAGGTTGGCACCATCAATCCCGGCCCGTACCAGACCGGCTTCAACGATCGCATGATGGAAACCTGGAAACGCTGGTACGACCCGCAGCGCCACTTCACCGACCACAGCGGCGTGCGCTTTCCCTTCGAGCAGTACGATCCGGAGGAAATGATCGCGCGGATGGTCGAGCTGGCCGAGGCTGACGAAGGCCCGTTCCGCACCCTGTTGCCGGAAGCTTTCGTCGAGGTGGTGAAGGACGAGCAGGCGCAGGTCTGGCAGCGCCGCCTGTAGCGGTCTGCCGCTGCGCCGGGGAGGACGGCGGCCGGATCGGCGGCCGCCGCTTCGCTCAGCCCCTGCGCAGCAGGACCCGGGTCACCCGGCGTTCTTCCACTTCCACCACCCGCAGTTCCCAGTCCTGCCACTGCAGGCGGTCGCCGATCACCGGCAGGCGGTCGAGCAGGCTCATCACTAGCCCGGCGAGGGTCTGGTAGTCCTCCGTGGCGCGCGCGTCGAACCCCACGCGTCGACGCACCTGGCTGAGGTTCATGGCACCGCTGACCAGATAGCCGTCGTTCTCCTCGACCACGTCCGGACCGTCGATCTCACTGGCGTCGGGCAGCTCGCCGGCGATGGATTCGAGAATGTCGGTCAGGGTCAGCAGGCCGATGAACTCGCCGAACTCGTTGACCACGAAGGCCACGTGGGTCGAGGCCTCGCGCATCTGCTCCAGGGCGTTGAGGATCGAGCAGTCCTGCAACAGGTTGAGCGGCTGGCGGGCCAGGCTTTCCAGGTCCGGCTGGGCGCCGGCGAGCAGCTCCTTGAGCAGTTCCTTCTTGTGCACGTAGCCCAGCGGCTCCTCGACGCGCCCGTCGCGCACCAGCGGCAGGCGCGAGTAGGACGATTCGAGCAGCGCCGCGCGGATCGCCTCGCGGCCGCTGTCGAGGTCGATGCAGTCGACCTCGGCGCGTACCGTCATCAGGCTGCGGATGGGCTTCTCGGCCAATTGCAGCACGCCGCTGATCATCACCCGCTCGCGGCGGTCGAAGACCACCTGGTCGTCGCCCTCCTCGAACAGGTCGGCGACTTCCTCGCCGACCTCGTCGGCCTCCAGGCGCTGGCCGCCGAGCAGGCGCAGCACCGCATGGGCGGTACGCGCGCGCAGCGGGCGGTGGCCCTGCAGGCTCTTCTTGCGGCGCTTGCGGGCGACCTGGTTGAACACCTCGATGAGGATCGAGAAGCCGATGGCCGCGTACAGGTAGCCTTTCGGGATATGGAAGCCCAGGCCCTCGGCGGTCAGGCTGAAGCCGATCATCATCAGGAAGCCCAGGCACAGCATGATCACCGTCGGGTGACGATTGACGAAGTGGGTCAGCGGCTTGCTGGCGACGATCATCAGGCCGATGGAGACGATCACCGCGATCATCATCACTTCCAGGTGCTCGACCATGCCCACCGCGGTGATCACCGCGTCGAGCGAGAACACCGCGTCGAGCACCACGATCTGCGCGACGATCGGCCAGAACAGCGCGTAGGTCTTGTTGCCGGCGTGCTGGGCGACATGGCCTTCGAGGCGTTCGTGCAGCTCCATGGTGGCCTTGAACAGCAGGAACACGCCACCGAACAGCATGATCAGGTCGCGGCCGGAGAAGCTCTTGCCGAATACCTCGAACAGCGGCTCGGTGAGGGTCACCATCCACGAGATGCTCGCCAGCAGGCCCAGGCGCATCAGCAGCGCCAGCGACAGGCCGAGGACCCGGGCGCGGTCGCGCAGGTGCGGCGGCAGCTTGTCGGCGAGGATCGCGATGAACACCAGGTTGTCGATGCCGAGGACGATCTCCAGCACGATCAGGGTCGCCAGGCCGAGCCAGGCAGTCGGGTCAGCTATCCATTCCATGTGCGCTTACCTCCCGGTCCGGCTGGCCGTCGCGCTGGCGCGACGCTGCACGGCGCGGCTGCGGCAGCCGGCGGTGACGGAGGGGGACGAGGCGAGGGATTCGGCGTCGAGGGGCGGACGCAGGTGGCGAAGGCGAAGCGGGGAGGGTTGTCCGGAAGGACGACTGGGGGGCTCCGAAAGGGTGGTCATGATGGCCATTGAGAGTCAAAGGGAAGTCGATCCTACTGTGTCGCGGGCCCTCGCCACAGCGGGAAACTATTACAAAACCTTAGGCGAAACCCGTGCCGGCGCTAGACTGGGCGGAACCCCGCCACTGCGAGCAGACATGAGCACCGAGGATTTCGACGCGATCACCGCCACCACCCTGGCCGACTACCAGCGCAACGCCGAAGGCTTCCGCGAGGGCACCCGCGGCCATGACGTGAGCCAGAACGTCGAGGCGCTGCTGCGCCATATCGACGGGTCGCCGCCGTACCGGATCCTCGATTTCGGCTGCGGTCCCGGGCGCGACCTGGCCACCTTCCGCCGCCTCGGCCACCAGCCGGTGGGACTCGAAGGCACGCCGCGCTTCGTCGAGATGGCCAGGGCCGACAGCGGTTGCGAGGTATGGCAACAGAATTTCCTGGCGCTGCGACTGCCGGCCGGGCACTTCGACGGCATCTTCGCCAACGCCAGCCTGTTCCATGTGCCCGGCAGCGCCTTGCCGCGGGTGCTCGGCGAACTCTTCGAAGCGCTGCGGCCGGGCGGCGTGCTGTTCAGCTCCAACCCGCGCGGCGACAACCGCGAGGGCTGGAATGGCCAACGCTACGGTGCCTACCACGATTACCCGGCCTGGAAACGCCTGCTGGAGGAAGCCGGTTTCGTCGAGCTGGAGCACTACTACCGGCCGCCGGGCCTGCCGCGCGAGCAGCAGCCCTGGCTGGCGAGCGTCTGGCGGCGCCCCGTCTGAAGGCGCTAGAGGGTCTGCCGGTGCGGCGTGCCGAGCACGCTGCGGTACTGGTCGAGGCGCTTCGGCGAGAGGTCGCTGCGTTCCAGGCTGTCGAGGGCGTAGGACTTGATTTCGGCGTCGCTGTAGGGGCGTTCGACGCTGCGCGGCGGGTTGGCGCAACCGGTCAGGACGACCAGGCTGGCGGCCAGGGAGACGATCAGGGACTTGCTCATGGCGGATTCCTCGAAATGTTCCTCGATGCTATCGGTGGTCCCCCCTGTCCAGGAAATCAGGCCTATTAATAATGAATATCTGGCGAATTGAGTCTAGGTCCCGCCAGCCGTGGGTTCTAGTCGACCAAAGGCGAGGTTGTGGCGGCATGTTTCGCCAACCGGCCGCGCGCTCGCGGTCCGGTCGGCTAGGGGGTTCAACCGGCCGCCTGCGGCAGGCTCGGGTAGTCGGTGTAGCCGGCGGCGCCGCCACCGAAGTAGGTCGAGCGGTCGCCGTCGGCCAGCGCCAGGTCGTGCTCCAGGCGGTAGGGCAGGTCAGGGTTGGCGATGAACGGCCGGCCGAAGCCGACCAGGTCGGCCCAGCCCCTGGCCAGGGCTTCCTCGGCGCGCGCCTTGGTGTACATGCCGGAGTAGATCAGGCTGCCACGGTAGACGATGCGCAACGCTTCCTTGAACGCCGCCGGCATGGCCGGGGCGTCTTCCCAGTCGGCCTCGGCGATGTGGATGTAGGCCACGCCGATCTCGTCCAGTAGCCGCGCCGCGGCCAGGTAGGTGGCTTGCGGGGTGTCGTCGACCGCGCCCTGCAGGGTGGTTAGCGGCGCCAGGCGCACGCCGATGCGCTCCCTGCCGACCACCGCGGTGACCGCCTCGGCGACCTCGCGGAGGAAGCGCAGGCGGTTCTCCAGCGAGCCGCCGTATTGGTCGTTGCGCGCATTGGCCTGGGAGTCAATGAACTGGTTGATCAGGTAGCCGTTGGCGCCGTGCAGTTCGACCCCGTCGAAGCCGGCGTCGAGGGCGTTGCGTGCGGCCTGGGCATAGTCGGCGACGATCTCCCGGATTTCCTCCACGGCCAGTGCGCGCGGCGCCGAGTGCTGGACCATCTCGCCGCCGCCGGCCTGCGCTCCGCGGCCCTGGGGATCGACGAAGACCTTCACGCCTTCGGCCACCAGCGCCGAGGAGGACACCGGGGCGGCGTTGCCCGGTTGCAGCGAGGTGTGCGAGACCCTGCCGACGTGCCAGAGCTGGGCGAAGATGCGCCCGCCGGCGGCGTGCACCGCGTCGGTGACCTGGCGCCAGCCGGCGACCTGCTCGGCGCTGTGGATGCCCGGCGTCCAGGCGTAGCCCTGGCCCTGCCGGCTGATCTGGGTGCCTTCGGAAACGATCAGGCCGGCGCCGGCGCGCTGGCTGTAGTACTCGGCCATCAGCGCGGTGGCGACTTCGCCACTGGCGGCGCGGGAACGGGTCATCGGCGGCATGACGATGCGATTGGGGAGGGTCAGGTGGCCAAGGGCATAGGGGCTGAACAGCATGATGGCGATCTCGCTCGTGAGGCCGGCCGCGGCGCGGCGTACTGGAAGAAGGTGGGCGCATTATTGGCGGAACGATTCGTGCGAAAAACCGCTGCCGGGGAAAATGACACTTGAGTTCAATTCATGAATGCCCGGATAGCGCGGGCGCACCGAGGGAGGAGGAATGGCCTATGACGCGCTGCGTCAGGCGGGTAGGGCGGATAACGCCCCCGGCGTTATCCGCCGAGCGGAATCGCAGGCGGGTGAGAAATGTCGGATGAAGCATCGCGCCCTGCGCCAGGCGGGCAGGGCGAAGAGGGCCCCCGGCCTATTGCAGGCCGTACTTCTTCACCTTGTCGAACAGTGTGGTCTTGGCCATGCCCAGGTCCTGGCTGGCCTGGGTCAGGTTGCCGTGGTGGCGGGCCAGGGCGTCGCCGAGCAGGGCCTTCTCGAATGCCTCCACCGCTTCGGCGAAGCGCGGGCCGCCGGTCTGTACGGCCTGGCCGCCCTTGTTGAACACCGGCAGGCCGAGGGCGAAGCGTTCGGCGACGTTGCGCAGTTCGCGTACATTGCCCGGCCAGTCGTGGGCCATCAGGCTGGCCACGGTGGCACGGTCGAGTTCCGGCGCGGGGCGGTCGAAGCGCAGCGAGGACTGCTGGAGGAAGTGTTCGAAGAGCAGCAGGATGTCCTCGCGGCGGTCGCGCAGCGCCGGCAGTTCCAGGCTCACCACGTTGAGCCGGTAGTAGAGGTCGCTGCGGAACTGGCCGCTCTTGCCCATGGCGGCGAGGTCTGCCTTGGTCGCCGCGATCACCCGGCAGTCCACCGGGATCGACTGGTTCGAGCCGAGGCGTTCCAGGGTGTGTTCCTGCAACACCCGCAGCAGCTTGATCTGCAGGTTGACCGGCATGCTCTCGATCTCGTCGAGGAACAGCGTGCCGCCGTTGGCATGCTCGATCTTGCCGATCCGCCGCTTGTTGGCACCGGTGAAGGCGTGCGCCTCGTGGCCGAATATCTCGCTGTCGAACAGGTTCTCCGGCAGGCCGCCGCAGTTCAGCGCGACGAAGGCATGCTGGTGGCGCCGGCTATAGTCGTGGAGGCAACGCGCCACCAGCTCCTTGCCGGTGCCGGTCTCGCCGAGGATCAGCACGTTGGCCGAGGTGTCGCCGACGTTGGCGATCAGCTCGCGCAACGCCTGGATCGCCGGCGAGCGGCCGATGATCCGTTGCGCCAGGTCCTGGCGGCCGGCCAACTGGCGACGCAGCGCGCTGACCTCGCGGGCCAGCCCGCGCTGCTCCAGGGCGCGGCGGGCGACCTCGACCAGGCGTTCCGGAGAGAAGGGCTTCTCCATGAAGTCGTAGGCGCCGGCGTGCATCGCCTGTACCGCCATGGAGATGTCGCCGTGACCGGTGATCAGCACCACCGGCAGGCTCGGGTCGAGGGCCTTGAGACGCTCCAGCAGGGTCAGGCCGTCGATGCCGGGCAGGCGGATGTCGCTGACGACGATGCCGGCGAAGTCGCGGTCGACCCGTTGCAGCGCCTCCTCGGCGCTGCCGACGCCGATGCAGGGGATGTCCTCCAGCTCCAGCGCCTGCTGGCAGCCGAGCAAGACATGCGGATCGTCTTCGACGATCAGGACGGAAAGCGGCTCGTTCATCGGGCGGGACTCGCAGTCGGGGAATCGGGAACCAGGGACAGGCTCAGCTCGAAGGCGGTTCCGCCGCTTTCGGGGTGCTGCACGCTGAGGCTGCCGCCGGCGGCGGTGGCCAGGCTGGCCGAGAGGGTCAGGCCGAGGCCCAGGCCATGTTCGCCGGGCTTGGTGGTGAAGAAGGGTTCGAACAGGTGGACGCGCGCCGCCGGCGGGATACCGGGGCCGTTGTCGCGCACGCGCAGGACGTAGCGCTCCTCCTCGCGCCGGCCTTCCAGCCAGAGCTGGCGGTCGGCCTGCCCGCTCATGGCGTCGAGGGCGTTGGCCAGCAGGTTGACCAGGATCTGTTCCAGGCGGGTCTGGTCGATGCCCAGGCGCACGTCGTCGAAATGCCGGTGCAGGGTCGGCGGGTCCTGCTCCAGGCGCCCGTGCAGGATCAGCAGCGCCGCGTCCACCGCCTTGGCCAGGCTGGCCTGGCCGGCGTCGTCGCTGCGCCGGGCGAAGGCACGCAGGCTGGCGGTGATGCGGCCCATGCGGTCGACCAGTTCGTTGATGGTGGCGAGGTTGGTGCTGGCGGTCTCCAGCTTGCCGCGCTGGAGGAAGCGCACGGTGTTGCCGGACAGCGTACGCAGCGCCGCCAGCGGTTGGTTGAGTTCGTGGGCGATGCTGGTGGACATCTGCCCGATCACCGCCAGCTTGCCGGCCTGGACCAGTTCGTCCTGGGCCTTGCGCAGGGTGTCCTCGGCCTGCTGGCGCTCGTGGATCTCGGCGGTCAGGCGTGCGTTGCTGGCCTGCAGGTCGGCGGTACGTTCGGCGATCTTCACTTCCAGCTCGCCGTTGGCCCGTTGCAGCGCCTCGCGCGCGGCGAGGCGGGTGGCGAGTACCTTGCGCCGCTCGTTCCAGGCGATCAGCAGGAATGCCAGGAGGGCGAAACCGATGGCGGCCAGCATGCCGTTGCGCACCGCGTCGCGGCGCAGGTCTTCCAGCGGGCTGAGCAGGGTCAGGTTCCACGGTGTGTCGTTCAGCGCGCGGGTCTGCGCCAGGTAGGTGACCGCTTCGCCGCGCGGATGCTGCTCATCGGCGGGGAAGCTGAGCTTCTCCACACCGGCGGCCAGCGGCTCGCGCTGCAGCGGTTGCCACTCGTTCAGCGCCCACCAGTAGTACTGCATGCTGCGCGCCAGGCGCTCCTTGTCGTCGGCGCTCAGGGAGCGCACCGCCTTCAGGCGCAGGGCGGGGTTGCTGGAGAGGATGATGATGCCGTTCTCGTCGCTGACGAAGGCTTCCAGGCGCGCCTTCTCCCAGCGTTCCTCGAGGGCGTCCATCTTCACCTTGACCACCGCCACGCCGATGATCCGGCCGCCGTGGACCAGGCCGTGGGCCAGGTAGTAGCCCGGCTCGCCGCGGGTGCTGCCGATGCCGTAGAAGCGGCCCGGCTTGCCCTTCATCGCGTCCTGCCAGTAGGCGCGGAACGACAGGTCCTCGCCGAGGTAGCTGTCCGGGTCGCTCCAGTTGCTGGTGGCCAGGACCCGGCCGTTGGTGTCCAGCAGGTACACCGCGCGGCTGCCGGCGCGGCGGTTGAGGCCTTCGAGGTAGGCGTTGACCTGGTTGCGCCGGTATGGCGTCGGGTCGGTGAGCAGGTGACTGACGCTGCGCTCCAGCTCCAGCAGGCTGGGCAGGTAGGTGTACTTGCTGATCTCGCTCTCGACCGTCCGTGCATGCAGCTCCAGCTGGCGTTCGCCATTCTCGGCGAGGGCACGGATGCCGGCGCTCTCGCTGATCCGGTAGCCGCCGTAGCCGAAGCCGAGCATCAGCAGGAGCAGGGGAATGGGGAGCAGCAACTGGCGGACGAGGCGGGGCTTCACGGTCAGTGACGGAGGTACGCTGCAGGGCGGGTCGGGGGATTCCATCACAGTCGTCGCGGCTAGGCCAGCCCGCCGCCACGATGGGCGGCGGAGCGGGCGGTTTTCCGGCACGGCCGGCAGGCGGCGCCGGAAGGGTTCACTCAGTATTCCCAGAAGATCCGTTGCAGCTCCTTGCTGTCCTGGGTCTTGGTCATCGCGACCGCGGCCAGGATGCGCGCCTTCTGCGGGTTCAGGTCGTGGGCGACGATCCAGTCGTTCTTGTCGTCCGGCTGCTCGGCGTTGCGCAGGACGAAGCCGCCGGCATTGACGTGCGAGGAGCGGATGATCTGCACGCCCTGCTTGCGCAGTTCCTGCAGGGTCGGCACCACGCGCGCGGGCACCGAGCCGTTGCCGGTGCCGGCATGGATGATCGCCTTGGCGCCCGCCTGGGCCAGGGCCTTGTAGGCGGTGTCGCTGACGTTGCCGTAGCTGTAGGCGATTTCCACCGGAGCCAGCGCGGAGATCTGCTTGATGTCGAACTCGGAGTTCACCGTGTGCCGCTTCACCGGTGCGCGGAACCAGTAGCTCTTGCCCTCGACCACCATGCCCAGCGGGCCCCACGGGCTCTTGAACGCTTCGGTCTTGATGTTGACCATCTTGCTCGCGTCGCGGCCGGAGAGGATCTCGTCGTTCATGGTGATCAGCACGCCCTTGCCGCGTGCCGACTTGTCGCCGGCCACCGCCACGGCGTTGTACAGGTTGAGCATGCCGTCGGCGGACATCGCGGTGCCCGGGCGCATCGAGCCGACCACCACGATAGGCTTCTCGGTGTGCTCGACCAGGGTCAGGAAGTAGGCGGTCTCTTCCAGGGTGTCGGTACCGTGGGTGATCACGATGCCGTCGACGTCGTCGCTATCGGCCAGCTTGGCGACGGTCTTGCCCAGTTCCAGCAGGTTCTCGTTGGTGAAGCTTTCCGAGGCGATCTGGAACACCTGTTCGCCGCGGACGTTGGCGATGTCCTTGAGCTGCGGCACGCTGGCCAGCAACTGGTCGACCGGCACCTTGGCGGCGGTGTAGGTGGCGCTGTTGGCGGCGCTGGCGCCGGCGCCGGCGATGGTGCCGCCGGTGGCCAGGATGACCACGTTGGACAGTTTCTGTTGCGGTGCGACTTCCTTGGCCTGGGCGGCCTGCGGCAGCAGGAGCATCAGGGCCATAACACCGGGGGCGAACGCGTGGAGCAATGGCTTCATGGCGATATCTCGTGTCGGTAGGTTGGTAGGGTTATCGTCGTTGCACGCAATCAGGCGCGGGCGGCGTCGGCCGCCCGCCGTCCTGTCAGGGTTTCACCACCAGGCCGACGCCGCGGCCACGGGGATCGGAGGCGGTCTCCAGGGCCTTGCCGTCGACGCGGATGGCCTGGATATCGCCCATGTTCCAGCCCTGGTCCTCCAGGGTGTAGCCCATCGCCTTCAGCTCCTCGGCGACCTTGCCGGCGAGCGGCGCGTAGGCGTCGTAGTAGATCGTGTCCTTGGGCAGCAACTGGTGGTGCACGCGCTGCGCGGCCACGGCCTTCTCCAGCGGCAGGTGGAAGTCGTAGATATTGTTCAGCACCTGGAAGATCGAGGTGAAGATCCGCGAGCCGCCGGGAGTGCCGACCACCAGGCTGACCTTGCCGTCGCGGGTGACGATGCTCGGGCTCATCGAGGAGAGCATGCGCTTGCCCGGCTCGATGGCATTGGCGTCGCTGCCGACCACGCCGAAGGCGTTGGCCACGCCCGGTTTGGCGCTGAAGTCGTCCATCTCGTCGTTGAGCAGGAAGCCAGCGCCCTTGACCACCACGCCGCTGCCGAAGTCCCAGTTGAGGGTGTAGGTGTTGCTCACCGCGTTGCCGTCGGCGTCGACGATGGAGAAGTGCGTGGTCTGGTGCGGCTCCAGGCCGGGACGGACCTTCTCGGTCGGCGAGATCGCCGTCGGATTGACCTCGGCGGCACGCTGCTTCAGGTATGCCGGATCGGTCAGGCGCGCCACCGGGACCTTGGAGAAGTCCGGGTCGCCGAGGTAGTCGGCGCGGTCGGCGAACACGCGTTTCTCGATCTCCGCCAGCAGGTGGATGTAGCGCGCGGAGTTCAGCTCGACGCCCTTGAAGTCGGCGGCACGGTTTTCCTTGATGCCCAGCAACTGGGCCAGGGCGATCCCGCCGGAGCTTGGCAGCGGCGCGGTATAGAGCGTGTTGCCCTGCCAGTCGACGCGCATCGGTTCGCGCCACCTGACCTTGTAGTCGGCGAGGTCCTGGTGGGTGATCAGTCCCTTGTCCTGCTGCATCTGTGCCACCAGCAGGTCGGCGGTATGGCCTTTGTAGAACTCGTCCGGGCCCTTGTCGGCGATACGCTCCAGGGTCTTCGCCAGGTCCGGCTGGAGGAACGCCTCGCCGGCCTTCATGTGGCCGAAGTAGTCGCCGAAGTTGGTCTTGCCGTTGAACAGGGCGACGGCGTCCTGGCGGTACTGGAACTGCTTGTCGGCGACCTTGAAGCCCTTTTGCGCGTAGCCGATGGCCGGGGTCAGCAGCTCGCTCCAGGGCAGCTTGCCGAACCGCTTGTGGGCTTCCCAGAGGCCCATCACGGTGCCCGGCACGCCGGCGGCCTTGGCGCCGACCAGGCTGAGGTTCTCGATCACCTCGCCCTTGTCGTCCAGGTACATGGTCTTGCTCGCGGCCTTCGGCGCCACCTCGCGGTAGTCGAGGAAGTACGGCTTGCCGTCCATGTACAGGGTCATGAAGCCGCCGCCGCCGATGTTGCCGGCCTCGGGGTAGGTGACCGCCAGGGTGAAGGCGGTGGCCACCGCGGCGTCCACCGCGTTGCCGCCGGCCTTGAGGATCTGCGCGGCGACCTTGGCGCCGTACTCGTCGGGCGCGGCGACGGCGCCGCCGTCGAGCGTGGCGGCGAAGGCCGAGGAGGATGCGGCGGCAATGGCGACGCCGAGGGACAGGGTTCTGAAGAGCACAGGTTGCATGGGCTTTCCCTATTTATTGTTATCGCAGGCGAGGGTGGAGCAGGCCCCCGCCGGGCGGGCCGGCGAGGGCGGGTACATCAGTGCGGGAGGATCTTGGCGAGGAACTGCTGGGCACGTTCGGAGCGGGCGCTGACGTCGCCGAAGAACTCCTCCTTCTCGCAGTCTTCCACGATCTGCCCGCGGTCCATGAAGATCACCCGGTTGGCGACCTTGCGCGCGAAGCCCATCTCGTGGGTCACGCACATCATGGTCATGCCTTCGTGGGCCAGCTGGACCATCACGTCGAGCACTTCGTTGACCATTTCCGGGTCGAGCGCCGAGGTCGGCTCGTCGAACAGCATCACCACCGGGTCCATCGCCAGCGCGCGGGCGATCGCCACGCGCTGCTGCTGGCCGCCGGAGAGCTGGCCGGGGTGCTTGTGCGCGTGCTCCTTGAGACCGACGCGCTCGAGCAGGGCCAGGCCCTTCTTGGTGGCTTCTTCCTTGCTGCGGCCGAGTACCTTGATCTGCGCGATGGTCAGGTTCTCGGTGATGCTCAGGTGGGGAAACAGCTCGAAATGCTGGAACACCATGCCGACCCGCGAGCGCAGCTTGGGCAGGTTGGTCTTCGGATCGGCGATGGAGGTGCCGTCGACGACGATGTCGCCCTTCTGGAAGGGTTCCAGTGCGTTGACGCACTTGATCAGGGTCGACTTGCCCGAGCCCGACGGCCCGCAGACCACCACCACTTCGCCTTTCGCAACCTCGGTGGAGCAGTCGGTCAGGACCTGGAAGTCGCCATACCACTTGCTGACATTCTTGATGGAAATCATACGGTTAACCTTTTCTGCAGACGTTTGACGGCGAACGAGGCGGTGAAGCTTACGACGAAGTAGACCAGGCCGGCGAAAATCAGGAACTCGTTGGCCTGGCCGATGATGTCGCCGCGCGAACGGGCCGAATTGAGGAAGTCCATCAGGCCGACGGTATAGACCAGCGAGGTGTCCTGGAACAGGATGATGCTCTGTTGCAGCAGCAGCGGGGTCATCTTGCGGAACGCCTGCGGCAGGATCACCAGGCGCATGGTCTGCCCGTAGGTCATGCCCAGTGCCTGGGCGGCGCCCATCTGGCCTTTCGGGATGGCCTGGATGCCGGCGCGGACGATCTCGCAGTAGTAGGCCGCCTCGAACATCATGAAGGCCACCAGGCAGGAGGTGAACGCCCCCACCGGGGTGTCCTCGCCGGTGATCCAGCGCAGGATGAAGGGCACCGCGAAGTAGAACCAGGTGATCACCAGCAGCAGCGGGATCGAGCGGAAGTAGTTGACGTAGAAGCCGGCGATGTTCGACAGCAACTTGCTGTGCGACAGCCGCATCAGCGCCAGCACGGTACCCAGCGCGACGCCGCCGAGGACGCCGAGGACCATCAGCTTGAGGGTCATCAGCATGCCTTCCCAGAGGCTCGGCAGGGCGGGAACGATTCCACTGAAGTCCATCATTTACCTCCTACGGAGATCAGGCCCGGTACGGCGACCTTTCTCTCCACCAGGCGCATGATCAGCATCAGGCTCATGTTCAGCGTGAAGTAGATCAGCGTGGCCAGGGTGAAGGCCTCGAACAGGTTGGCGGAGAACTCGGCAGTCTGCTTGGTCTGCGCCAGCAGCTCCATCAGGCCGATCAGCGACGCCACCGAGGAGTTCTTGAAGATGTTGAGGAACTCCGAGGTCAGCGGCGGGATGATGATCCGGAAGGCCTGCGGCAGCAGCACGTGGCGGTAGATCTGCGGCAGGCGGAAGCCCATCGCGCGGGCCGCCGAGGTCTGCCCGTAGGGCAGCGCCTGGATGCCGGTGCGCACCTGCTCGCAGACCCGCGCGGCGGTGAACAGGCCGAGGCAGACGACCACGCTGAGGTAGGCCGAGGTAGTCGGGTTGAGGTCCTGCTTGAACCAGGTCTGCAGGCCCTCGGGCAGCAGGTCGGGTACCAGGAAGTACCAGATGAACAGCTGCACCAGCAGCGGCACGTTGCGGAAGATTTCCACGTAGGCGGTGGCGATCCCCGATACCAGGCGGTTCGGCACGGTGCGCATGACGCCGAGCAGCGAGCCCAGCGCCAGGGCGATGATCCAGCCGACCAGGGCGATGGCGATGGTCCAGCCCAGACCGGCGATGTACCAGTCGAGGTAGGTTTCGCTGCCGATCCCGGTGGACTTGAAGAACACGCCCCAGTCCCAGTTGTAATTCATGTTGGGGTTTCCCCTCGGTTCAATCGGTTGCAGACACTGTCGGGGAAGGCAGGCGCCGGCGCGGCCGTGCGGGCCGGCGGCGCTGCTCTTCCGGGGGAGACGGCTGGGGAGGGGCAGGCCCCTCCCGCGTCCCCGAGGCCCCGCTGCGAGGCGGGGGCGACGCGCGAAGCGCTGGCGCTCCGGGAGGAACGCCAGGCGCTCGTTACATCTGCTCGGCGGCCTTGTCGGTCGGGCTGGCGATCAGCTTCTTCAGCTCTTCGCTCATGGGGAAGTTGAGGTTCAGGCCCTTCGGCGGGATCGGCTGGGTGAACCACTTGTCGTAGATCTTGTTGACCTCGCCGGAGGCGTAGGTATCGGTGATGGCCTTGTCGACCACTTTCTTGAACGCCGCGTCGCCCTTGCGCACCATGCAGCCGTAGATCTCGAAGGACTGCGGGGTGCCGCCGACGACCCAGTCGTCCGGCTTCTTGGCCTTGGCCATTTCGCCGTAGAGCAGCGCGTCGTCCATCATGAAGGCCACCGCGCGGCCGGATTCGAGCATCATGAAGGACTCGCCGTGGTCCTTGGCGGAGATGATGTTCATGCCCATCTTCTTGTCCGCGTTCATGGCCTTGAGCAGGCGCTCGGAGGTGGTGCCGGCGGTGGTCACCACGTTCTTGCCCTTGAGGTCGTCGAAGTCCTTGATGTTGGCGGTCTTCTTCGACAGCAGGCGGGTGCCGACCTCGAAGATGCCGACGGAGAAGTCGACCTGCTTCTGGCGCTCTTCGTTGTTGGTGGTGGAGCCGCACTCGATGTCCACGGTGCCGTTCTGCACCAGCGGGATGCGGGTCTGCGAGGTGACCAGGTTATAGCGGACCTTCAGCTCGGGGAGGTTGAGTTCCTTCTTCACCGCCTCGACCACTTTCAGTTGCAGGTCGTGGGAGTAGCCGATCGGCTTGCCCGGCTCGGTGCCGAGGTAGGAGAAGGGAATCGAAGCGTCACGGTGACCGAGGGTGATGGTGCCGGTTTCCTTGATCTTCTTCAGCGTGCCGGTGAGCTCGTCAGCGACGACCGGAGCGGACAACAGAGCGGCCACGATGGCGGTGCTCAGCAGACTGGGAGCGATACGCATGAATTTCTTCCTCGACTTGTTTTGATTTTTATTGAGCCGCGAGCGCCTGGCCTCTCCGGGACAGGGTGTTTCGCGGTTTTCCCCGGCGGGGGAAGCCACGAGAGTATCGTGCTTGCCGAACAGTGTAGTGGCAGGATGCATGCCAGCTTATGAAATCCGGTTTTTTTTAGCCTAACCGTTTGAAAGTAAAAGAAATTAAATTTGGATGAAAATGCCCCGAAATGGCCTTTCGTCCGCTCTTCCGAATATTTTCGGGGCATGGCGTTCGGTTTTCCGAACGTTTCGCCGAGGTCCGTTCTTGAGCCATTCCGGGGTTTTCTGACGGTTCGTTCAGAAATTGTTCAGGCTTCGTTCAGGCCCGATTCAGGCCGGGTTCAGCAGAATTCACGCTGCGAGGCGCAAGCCGTCACGTCTTGCCTTCCTTCCCTGGCGACGGCCGCCTGGAGTCCACATGCGCTATCTCATCCTCAGCCTGCTGGCCGTGCTCGCCGCACCTGCCTGGGCTGCCGACGACGGCGACTTCTGGTACCTGCAGACCAGCGTCTACACCCGGCATTTCAACCCGGACCCTGAACACAACAATCACCAGGACCTGCTCGGCCTCGAATACAACCGCGCCGATGGCGTGCTGGCCGGCGGTGCGACCTTCCGCAACTCGTTCAGCCAGCGCTCCAACTACGCCTACCTGGGCAAGCGTTTCGACAGTGACAGCTACCCGGTCTACCTGAAGCTCACCGGCGGCCTGTTGCAGGGCTATCGCGGCGAATACCGCGACAAGATCCCGCTGAACCGCTTCGGCGTCGCGCCGGCGATCATCCCCTCGGTGGGCGTTCGCTTCGGCCCGCTGGGCAGCGAGCTGGTGCTGCTCGGCAATTCGGCGGCGATGATCAACCTCGGCCTGCGTCTCTGAGGCCAGGAACGGGCACGGAACGCTGGCTGGTCTAGGCTGTCGTCTGTTCCCCGAGCCGCGTTCCTGAGCGGTTCGTCACTCGACAGGAGACTCCCATGCAGATCGATCTGAGCGACAAACTGGCAATCGTCAGCGGTTCCACCGCCGGCATCGGCTTCGCCATCGCCAGCGGCCTCGCCGCCGCCGGCGCCACCGTGGTGGTCAACGGACGCAGCCAGGCGGCGGTGGACCGTGCGATCGCGGCGATCCGGAACGGCCAGCCGGATGCCAGGGTGCGCGGCGTCGCCGGCGACCTGGGCACGGCGGAAGGCTGCGCGGCTTTCGTTGCGGCCGAGCCGAAGGCGGACATCCTGGTCAACAACCTGGGCATCTTCGAGCTGAAGGACTTCTTCGACATCGAGGACGCCGAGTGGAGCCGCTTCTTCGAGGTCAACGTGATGTCCGGGGTGCGCCTGGCCCGCGCCTACGTCCCGGGAATGGTCGAGCGCGGTTGGGGGCGAGTGGTGTTCCTGTCTTCGGAATCGGCGTTGAACATCCCGGCGGACATGATCCACTACGGCTTCAGCAAGACCGCCAACCTCTCGGTGTCGCGCGGCCTGGCCAAGCGCCTGGCCGGCACCGGGGTGACGGTGAATGCGGTGCTGCCCGGACCGACCCTCACCGAAGGCGTCGCCGAGATGCTCCGCGAGGATGCGCAGAAGGCCGGGCAGAGCATAGAAGAGGCCGGCACCGCCTTTGTCCGGCAGCACCGTTCCAGTTCGATCATCCAGCGCCTGGCGACGCCCGAGGAAGTCGCCAACCTGGTGGTCTACACCTGCTCGACCCAGGCCTCGGCGACCACCGGCGCGGCCCTGCGGGTCGACGGCGGGGTGCTCGACAGCCTGGCCTGACGAGCGCGCAACGCCAGCGTAAAAATGCTCCTCGGCACTCGCGGCGCGGTGCCCGGCGGCCCTGGCCGGTTGCCGCGCCGGCGTCTGGCGGCGGCGCTCGTAAAGCTTGCGTAACGAGGCGCGACAGGAGGCGCCGGCAGGTCTAGAACGGCAGGTACCGTCATTCAGAGGATACCGCCACTCATGTCAGCAGCCTCGTTAGCCACCCTCGACGGGTCGCTCCGCATGACCCCCGTCGAGCAACCCCGACCGCCGGCTCTCGCCGACCTCGGCAGCCGCCTGATGATCGTCGTCGAGCGACGCGAGGACTGGGCCTCCTACCTGCCCAGCGAGGAAGTACTCACCGCCCAGGAATACCTCGAGCAATCGGCGCGCGACCACGGCGGCCGCCGCGTGCAGGTGATCAACCTGTGCCGCGGCTACAAGTACCTCGGCCTCGGCTACTACTGTTCGCTGCTGGCCGAGGCCCGTGGCCACCGGGTGATCCCGTCGCTGCGCTGCATCAGCGAACTGGCTCGCAAGTCGGTGTACGGGCTGGCCCTGGGTGGCCTCGACAAGGCCCTGGACAAGGCGCTGTGCCGTACGCCCTATGGCGCCACCGACGGCTTCACCCTGACCCTGTATTTCGGCCATACCGAGTTCGAGCCACTGGCCGACCTCGCCCGCCAGTTGTTCGAAGCCTTTCCCTGTCCGATCCTGCTGGTGGAGTTCCGTCGCCAGCAGGGCTGGCATATCGAGGGCGTGCGCCCTGGCGTGCTGAACCGCCTGCGCAGCGACCAGGAGGACGTTTTCGCCGATGCTCTCGACGGTTTCAGCCGGCGCGCCTGGCGCATGCCGCGTTCGCGGCGGGTGGCGCGCTACGACATGGCGATCCTCCACGATCCCGACGAAGCGCTGCCGCCGTCCAACCCGCAGGCGCTGGCCAACTTCGTACGGGTCGGCGCCAGCCTCGGCATCGACGTCGAACTGATCGGACGCAAGGACTACGCGCGCCTGGCCGAGTTCGACGCCCTGCTGATCCGCGAGACCACCCGGGTCGACCACCATACCTATCGCTTCGCCGAGAAGGCCGAGCGCGAAGGCCTGGTGGTGATGGACGACCCGGCATCGATCCTGCGCTGCACCAACAAGGTCTACCTGGCCGACCTGCTTGGTTGCCGGCAACTGGGCATGCCGCTCACCGAGATCCTCTACAAGGAACGCCCGCAGGACTGGCAGCGGGTGGCCCGGCGCCTGGGCTTCCCGCTGGTGCTGAAGATTCCCGATGGCTGCTTCTCCCGTGGCGTGGTCAAGGTCAACGACGACAGCGAACTGCTGGCGGCGGCGAGCGAGCTGTTCGAGCGCTCGGTCCTGTTGCTGGCCCAGGAGTTCTTCTACACCGAGTACGACTGGCGCATCGGCGTGCTCGACCGCCAACCGCTGTACGCCTGCCAGTACTTCATGTCGCGCGGCCACTGGCAGATCTACAACCACAAGGCCGACGGCCAGGACGTCAACGGCGAGTGCCGCGCCGTGCCGCTGGAGCAGGTGCCGCCGGCGGTGCTGGAGCTGGCCCTGGAGGCCGCCGGGCGGATCGGCGACGGCCTCTACGGGGTGGACCTGAAGCAGGCCGGCGACAAGGTGCTGGTCATCGAGGTCAACGACAACCCGAATATCGATGCCGGCGTCGAGGACGGCCAGCTCGGCGACGAACTCTACCGGCGCATCCTCCAGGCCTTCGTCCAGCGCCTGGAACTCAAGCACCGTGGCCAGTTGAGCAAGGCGCTGCGCTGAACGGCGCGCCTCAGTCCGGCCGGCGCGTGGCCAGGCGCAGGCCGGAGCCGCGGGCGAGGGCTGCCGGCCTGACGCAACGGACCCGGTAGCGGCCGCGCTCATCGATCTCGATGCCCTGCAACTCGGGAGCGAAACCGGGAAAGTGCTCGCCGAAGGCCTGCAAGGCCAGCAGGTAGTCGATCAGCGCCGGTGATTCCTCGGCCACCCGTTCGCCGGGCAACAGCAGCGGCGTGGCCGCCGGATGGACGCCGACCAGGCTGGCGACCACACGGCCGCCGAGCCTGTCGATCGCCACCGCTTCGGTTTCGTCCCTGACCAGGTGCCCATAGACCGTGGCCGGCGCCAGCGCGGCGTGGCCGGCAGCCCTGGCGGCGGCGTCGGCGAGGGCGGTCAGGTGCAGCCGCAGGCTGGCTTCGTGGATCATCGCGCAGAGTTCGCGCAGGCCGATGTAGCGGTACAGCGGCGAGCTGTCGAGCAACTCCGGCAACACCTGCTTCAGCGGCGCATCGTCGTCGTGCCGGCGTTTGAATTCGCACAGCCTGTCCACCAGCGGCTGCGCGTGTTCCGCCCTGGCGCCCTGGGGAAACAGCAGCAGGAAGCGATAGTCGCCGGTGCGCAACGGGGCGATGCCGTGCCGGCGCAGGTAGCGGCAGACCACCGCGGCGGGTACTCCGAAGCTGGCCGGGCGACCGCGCGAATCGAGGCCGGGGGCGCTCAGGGCGACGCGCAGCGGGTCCAGCCGAGGACTGCTGTCGAGTGTCTCGGCGAGCCCGTGCCAGCGCTTCGCCGGCGTCTCCCGGCCGGCCTCGATGCCAGGCCCCGGGTTGCCCCGCAGTATCTCGAAGAACCACGTATCGCCATCCTCCCTGGCGAGCCGCGCGGCGGCCTCCCAGAGCGCCCGGCGAAAGGCCTCGGCGATGTCGCCGGCGTGCGCCGCCGGGGCTCCTGCGGACGTCTTGCGGTAGGCCGTGGAGAGGTCGTTCAGCGGTGTCGCCAGGCGCTCCGCGGTGCTCCCCGAGCCGATCCGCCACTGCTTGGCCGGCGCCAGGTCGAGGCGTGCGCGGCCGTTGTAGCGGGCGCTCACCGGCGTGCGCGGGACCGGCGGGGCATAGTCGCGCAGCCGCCTGGGGCCTGCCGGGGCGCGCCATTCGCGCAGGTCGCTGTCGATGCGCTCGGCGATGAAGCGTGCGGGGCCGGCGGCCAGGTTGAAGCATCCCTGGACCTCGTCCAGTAGCTGGCTGGACAACTGCTCGATGCGCAGTTGACGAAACAACAGGAACAGCGGGATGGACGGCGCGACCTGGCGGAGTTCATCGAGCGCCGCCAATTGTGCGGCTTCGTTCTCGCCTGTCGGCTCCGCGACGAGCAGGAGGATGCCGGTGGGGTGCGCGGCGTTGCCGAGAAAATCCAGGGCGACCTTGCGGCTTGGCGCCTGGAAGAGCCGATAGCCGCGTATTTCCAGTTGTCGACAAAGCTCGGAAAGACGATTCGCATCATTGGCCGCGTTTATGTTGGAAGTGACGAGTATTGAATGACGCGAAGGATTGTTTCGAGACATGCTGTTGTCCTTGTCCATTCGAACCGCTCGGTTTCGCCGGCAAAAGCGTCGCCCGGCACGCCGAAGGCTCTCGCGAGGCGCGACTAGTGATTGATGATGTACTTGGCGCTGGCGAAGGTCGGCGGGATATAGAAGTTCCACTTCTTTTGCCGGGCGAGTGCCTTGAAGGCGCCGATGCAACTGCAACCGACCTTCTGGAAGATGTTGCTCTTGTGAAACTTGACGGTACTCAGGGAGCGGCTGATCTGTTCGGCTATTTCTTTTTCCGAGAGACCGGAAAGCAGCAGGTAGATCACGTCCCATTCGCGCGAGGTGAACAACTCCGAGGGGGGCGTGAAGGTGAAGGTACCGATGCCGTCGGTGGCGATGAAGCCGCGCGGGGCGACCGAGGTCAGGGTCTTGGCATGGGCGATCACCCCGGTGCGGTTGCCGCGCCGGTCATACAGCGGCATGCGCTCGAAGTACAGGCAGCAGGGCGCCGGATGGTCGTCCGGCCTGAGCAGCGCCAGGGCCTCGATGCGCTTGCCGGTCTGGATGACCAGCTTGTCGTGCTCTTCGATGCTGGCACTGAAGGGGGACAGCAGGGAGTTCTTCTGGCCGAACCGCGGGGTGATCAGTTCGGTATAGCGACGATTGACATAGACGAAGTTGAGACAGTTGTCTTTCACACTCCAGGCCTCTTCGCTCTGCTCCCAGGAAATGATCAGTTCGATGGGAATGTGCACCGACATGTGGTGAGTCATGTCCAGCAGCTTTTCGATATCCAATAGCGTCATTGGCTACTCCACTCATTTACATGTGGGCGGGTCTTTGAATGGAAGAAAGATGGCGAGGCGAGTGCGTGCCGGGATGTTCGTTGGGACCTGCGGAAGTTTCTCTGGCAAGTGCTATCTTCTTTTCGGTGGCGTTCGACTCCTGCGTCTGCGAAGTGTTACCGGAGCAACTACGCCGGGGCGCAATTCGATTTCAGGTTATATCCGCGACCTCATGCCCAGGCTGTACTTTTGATCGAGTTTTTTTGCGCTGTTCTAATAGGGGCGGGCGCGTTGTTCGAAAAGTCGATTGACAGCTGACGGAGGTGGCCAGGGTCCTATCGAACAATTCCAGGAATTCCCTTTTTCCAATGCGCGATGCCACCGGTCCGTACTTCGCTCGCCGGGGCCGTTGCGCGGCTATGGTGGAAGTCCCGAGGCCTATCGAGGCTTTGTCATGTCGCGTGTGCTTTTCCTGCTCCTGGCCATGGTGCTCGCCGGCCTGGGCCAACCGACCCTCGCCGCGCCCCTGCCGGACGAGCTGCCGGCAGCGTTGCCCGCCGCGCCGCCGGTCGCGCCGTTGCCCATGGGCAGCGCGCCACAGCCGCAACCGGAGGCCGCCGAGCCGGACCTGCCGGGTAGCGACGCGGCCAGCGCCGACGGGGAGGCGACGACCAAGGACGGCTTGAAGATCGGCAACGGCAGTCTCCGCCTGCGCCAGGACGATCCCGGGCCGACCCGGGAAAGCCCGCTGCGCGATCCCCGCCTGAATCCCTACGCACCGCGTCAGCCCTGACCGACGGCCCGCGCCCGGTGGTCGGGCGGGTCTAGGCTTGTGCTGCGGTCGGCGGCGTTCCACGGCGAGCGCCGACCGTTCGTCCGCGCCGCGGGCTTTTTTCCCCGCCACTGTCGAAAGGCGCCCTCGCCGGGCGACTACCGAACGAACGGATCGTCGATCCGCACCAGGAGCCCACCGCCATGAAATACCTCTGCCTGATCTATTTCGACGAAGCGAAGCTGGCCGCCGTGCCGGCCGAGGAGCTTGCCGCCATCGTCGACGAGTGCATGACCTACTCCGACCAGTTGGGCAAGGCCGGCCACTACATCGCCTCGCACGCCCTGCAGTCGGTGCAGACCGCCACCACCCTGCGCCACCAGGGCGGGCGGCTGGCGATGACCGACGGGCCGTTCGCCGAGACCAAGGAGCAACTCGGCGGCTTCTACCTGATCGAGGCGCGTGACCTCAACCAGGCCCTGCAGATCGCCGCGAAGATTCCGCCGGGACGGCTCGGCTGCGTCGAGGTGCGACCGGTCAAGGAATGGGAGTGAGGGCGCCCGGCGCCGGAGGTGAAGCATGTGCCCCCTGTGCATCGCATCCCTGTCCCTGGTGTGCGCCGGCGGCGCTTCGCTGGCCGGCTTCGCCCTGGCGACCGGGCGCCGGCGCCGCTGGCGGAACGACCCCGGGCAGGCTGGAAAACCGAGAATTTCCGTGGAGAATCGGCAATGAATCCTTCTTTGCAGGACCACCCGGTGAGCAACCGGGAACAATGGCTGGACGCCCGTCGCCGCCTGCTGGCGCGGGAAAAGCAACTCACCCGCCTGCGCGACCAGGTCGCCGCCGAACGACGCGAACTGCCCTGGGTCAGGGTGGACAAGGACTACCGCTTCCAGGGCGAGCGCGGTGAGCGTTCGCTGGCCGAGTTGTTCGGCGGCAATAGCCAGCTAATCGTCTACCACTTCATGTTCGCGCCGGGCTGGAGCGAAGGCTGCGTCGGCTGTTCGTTCCTCGCCGACCACATCGACGGCGCCAACCGGCACCTGGCGCACCACGACGTCAGCCTGGTGGCGGTATCGCGCGCGCCCCTGGAAGAGTTCCAGGCGTTCCGCCGGCGCATGGGCTGGCGTTTCGACTGGTACTCCTCGTACGGCAGCGATTTCAACCGTGACTTCGGGGTGTCCTTCGACAAGGCGCAACTGGCCGCCGGCAGCGTCGACTACAACTACCAGCCGACCCCCGACGCCGGCGAGGAAATGCCGGGTGCCAGCGTGTTCCTGCGCAATCCGGCGGGCGAGGTGTTCCACACCTATTCGGCCTATGCGCGCGGCCTCGACATCCTGCTCACCACCTACAACTTCCTCGACCTGACGCCCAGGGGGCGCAACGAGGACGCGATCATGGACTGGCTGCGTCACCACGACCGCTACGACGAGGCGCCGAAAAGCGCCTGCTGCCATGCGCAGGCCAGCCATTGAGGGAGCACGGCGAGCCGTTGCGCAGCCGCATCGAGGCGCTGTACCGCGAGGAGTCGCGGCGCGTGCTGGCGACCCTTATCCGCCTGCTCGGCGATTTCGAGCTGGCCGAGGAGGCCTTGCACGACGCCTTCATCGCCGCCGTCGAGCAGTGGCCGCGCGACGGTATCCCGCGCAACCCGCGCGCCTGGCTGGTTTCCGCTGGGCGCTTCAAGGCCATCGACAACCTGCGCCGGCGAGCGCGTTTCGACGCCTCGCAGCGACTGCTCGCCGAGCAACTGGAAGAGCAGGCCGAGGCGCCGGCGGAGGAGGGCGATGCGGTGGAAGACGACCGGCTACGCCTGATCTTCACCTGCTGCCACCCGGCGCTGACCCCCGAGGCACAGGTGGCGCTGACCCTGCGCGAGGTCTGCGACCTGCGCACCGAGGAGATCGCCCGCGCCTTCCTCGCCGCGCCCAGCGCCATCGCCCAACGCATCGTGCGGGCCAAGAACAAGATCCGCGAGGCCCGGATTCCCTACCAGGTACCGACCCTGGAGGAACTCCCCGAGCGGCTGGGCAACGTCCTGCAAGTGATCTACCTGGTGTTCAACGAGGGCTACTCGGCCTCCACCGGCGCCAGCCTGACCCGCGCCGATCTCAGCGGCGAGGCGATCCGCGTCGGCCGCCTGCTGGTCGAGCTGCTGCCCGACCCCGAGGCCCTCGGCCTGCTCGCCCTGATGTTGCTGCACGACTCGCGGCGCCAGGCGCGGATCTCGGCCAGCGGCGAACTGGTGCGGCTCGACGAGCAGGACCGCGCTCTGTGGGATCGTGGACTGATCGTCGAGGGGCTCGGCCTGGTCGAGCGGGCCCTGGCCAGCCGCCGCGTCGGGCCCTACACCCTGCAGGCGGCGATCGTTGCGGTGCATGCCCAGGCGCCGCGCGCCGAGGACACCGACTGGGCACGGATCGTCGCCCTCTACGACGCGCTGCTGTACCTGGCGCCGTCGCCGGTGGTCGAACTCAACCGCGCCGTGGCCTTGGCCATGCGCGATGGCGTCGAGGTCGGGCTGGCCGTGGTCGATGCGTTGCTGGCGCGAGGTGAACTGGCCGATTACCACCTGGCGCACTCGGCGCGTGCCGACTTCTGCCGCCGTCTCGGTCGCCGCCGCGAGGCCCGCGAGGCCTACCGCGCGGCGCTGGCCCTGGCGCGCCAGGAGCCGGAGCGGCGCTTCATCGAGCAGCGCCTGCGCGAACTCGATTGAAGCCGGCTCAGGCGCCGTTGGCGCAGGCCGTACGCGCTTCGCCGCCAACGCCACGGGTGAACCACCAGAACGCCAGGGCCGCCAGGCTGATCGCCGCGCCGAGCAGGCTCACCGCGTCCCAGCCGGCCCAGGCGTACATGGCGGTGCCGGCGCTGGCGCCGAGGCCGCTGCCGGCGGCGTAGAACAGCATGTAGCAACCCACCAGGCGGCTGTGGGCGCGCGGGTCGATGGCGAAGACCAGGCTCTGGTTGAGCACATGGATCGCCTGGCCGGCGAGATCGAGCAGCAGCACGCCGAGAATCAGCGCCGCCAGCGAATGCGCGCCGAGGGCGAGCGGCAGCCAGGACAGCAGCAACAGCAGCAGGGCGCCGCCGCTGAGCGCCTGGGCGTGGCCGCGATCGGCCAGGCTGCCGGCCCGCGCCGCGCCCAGCGCGCCGAGCGCGCCGACCAGGCCGAAGGCGCCGATGGCGCTGTGCGACAGCGAATGCGGCGGCGCGCCGAGCAGCAATACCAGGCTGCTCCAGAACACCCCGAAGGCGGCGAACATCAACAGCCCGAGCAGGCCGCGCACCTGCAGCACGCGCTGGCTCGCCAGCAGGCCGAACATCGAGCCGAGCAGTTGCCGGTAGGTCAGCCCCAGTTCGTTGCTCGGCGCCGCCGGCAGTACCCGCCAGAGCAGCAGGCCGAGCCCGCCCATGCTCGCTGCCGAGACCAGGTAGACGCTGCGCCAGCCGCCGAGGTCGGCGAGCAGCCCGGCCAGGCTGCGTGCCAGCAGCAGGCCGATCACCACGCCGCCCTGCGCCGCGCCGACCACCCGCCCGCGCTCGCCAGGCGCCGCCAGCGCCGCGGCGTAGGCCAGCAGTCCCTGGGTCATGGCGGTGCCGAGCAGGCCCAGTCCGAGCAGCCCCAGCGCCAGGCCGAGGGTATCGCCGGCGAAGCCCACCAGCAGCAGCGACAGCACCAGCAGCAGGAGCTGGACGAACATCAGCCGGCGCCGCTCCAGCAGGTCGCCCAGCGGCACCACCAGCAGCAGCGCCAGGGCGCAACCGGCCTGGGTCGCGCCGAACAGCAGGCCGACCCCGGCCTGGCCGATGGCGAACTCGGCACCGAGGACGTCCAGCAGCGGCTGGGCGTAATAGACGTTGGCCACGCTGAGACCGCAGGCGACGGCGAACAGCAGCACCAGCGCGGAGGGGAGGGAGGATGGCGAGGATGGCATGCGAAGCGCTCCGTAAGGTTTCAATATGAAACTAAAGCGGAGGCTAGGAATTTTGGTTTTAAAATGCAACCTATATTATCGCAGCAGTGCGTCTATCGATCGCGACTCGCGCACAGTGGAACGCGGGCCCGCCGCTGATTCACCTGGCGGCGGGCCCGCGTAGCGGACGCTACCGGTCCTGCTCGCAGTTGACCATCCAGGCCACGCCGAAGCGGTCGGTGAACATGCCGAAGCTCGCCGCCCAGAAGGTCGGGCCCAGCGGCATCTGGACCGAGCCGCCCTCGGCGAGGGCGTTGAACAGGCGCTCGGCCTCGGCCTTGCTGTCGACGTTAAGGCTGATGGAACAGCCCTTGATGCCTTCGTAGGGATAGGCCGGGTGATTGTCCGAGGCCATCAGGGCGAAGCTGCCGACCACCAGCCGTGCGTGCATGATCTTGTCCTTCCAGTCGGCCGGGATGTCGCCGCACTCGGGGCTGTCGCCGAACGGCAGCATGGCCTCCAGGGTGCCGCCCAGGTGCTGGTGGTAGCAGCTGAAGGCCTCCCGGCAATTACCGTTGAAGATCAGGTAGGGGACGATTTGCATGGCGCTTTCCTCGTTCTTGGCGGAGTGCGGGGCGGTTCAGTTGCGTTTTTCCAGCTCGGCGCGCAGGCGCTCCTCGCGCTCGCGCAGTTCCGGGGTGAACTCCTCGCCGAAGTCCTCGGCCTCGAAGACCTGGCGGATCTCGATCTCGGATTCGCCGTCGAATGGGTTCGGGCATCGCTTGACCCACTCGATGGCCTCTTCCAGGGAGGCCACCTGGAACATCCAGAAACCGGCGATCAGCTCGCGGGTCTCGGCGAAGGGGCCGTCGATCACCGTCCGCGCGTTGCCGGAGAAACGCACCCGGGCGCCCTTGGCGCTGGGCTGTAGCCCTTCGCCGGCGAGCATCACCCCGGCCTTGACCAGTTCCTCGTTATAGCGGCCCATCGCCGCGAGCAGTTCCTCGCTGGGCATCTCGCCGGCTTCGGAAGCCTGGGTGGCCTTGACGATCACCATGAATCTCATCTGCGTTCTCCTTGTTGTTCTGCGCAATGACGGCCCGTTCTGGCCCGCCTCCCGAACTGGTCGAACGGCAGGCCGGCGGATCGACAGGCGACGGCGGTTTTTTCGCTGGCCGGGGCAGTATAGGAGGCCCGCGCCGAGCGGCCGGGATGGCCGACGAGCGTCGCTGCGGAGTGTGCCGACCGCTGGGCGGGCCGCGCCAGCCGTGGCCTGCAGGGCTTCTACACTGTTCCGGCAGAGCCATTTCCGCGAGCCTCGGCATGCCCCGTATCGTCTTCGCCCCGGCCATCCAGCGGCACGTCGCCATGCCCGCGCTGGACGTCGGCGCCGCCACCGTCGCCTCCGCCTTGCAGGCGGCCTTCGTCCGCGAGCCGCGCTTGCGCGGCTACCTGCTCGACGACCAGGGCAGTCTGCGCCGGCATGTGGCGCTGTTCGTCGATGGCGTGCAGGTCCGCGATCGCCGGGGATTGGGCGATCCGCTCCAAGACGATAGCGAGATCTACGTGGTGCAGGCGCTGAGCGGCGGTTGACCAACAGAGGAGGACATCCGGTGAGCGAGCGACTCTATGTCGGCACCCGCAAGGGCCTGTTCGAGCTGCGGCGCAACGCGGCGGGCCAGTGGCTGCCGATGGCCAGCCACTTCCTCGGCGAGCCGCTGAGCATGCTCCTCGCCGACCCGCGCGACGGCGCGCTCTACGCGGCGCTGAATCTCGGCCATTTCGGCGTCAAGCTGTGGCGTCGCGACGCCGGCGCGACGGACTGGAAGGAATGCGCGGTGCCGGTCTATCCGCCGCAGCCGCCAGCGGCCGAACCGCTGGAAGGCCAGGCGGCGGAGCCACCCTGGTCGCTACAGCAGTTGTGGATCCTCGAGCCAGGCGGCGCCGACCGGCCCGGCACGCTGTGGGCCGGGACCATCCCCGGCGGCCTGTTCCGCTCTGACGACCGTGGCGCCAGCTGGCGCCTCAACCGCGAACTCTGGGAACGACCCGAACGCGCCCAGTGGTTCGGCGGCGGCTACGACCATCCCGGCATCCATTCCATCTGCGTCGACCCACGCGACAGTCGCCACCTCACCGTCGCGGTGTCTTGCGGCGGCGTCTGGCAGAGCCACGACGACGGCCGCAGCTGGACCTGCACCACCAGAGGCATGCGCGCCGACTACATGCCGCCGGAGCAGAGCGAGGAGGCGGCGATCCAGGACCCGCACCGCCTGGTGCAGTGCCAGGCGCGCCCGGAGTTCCTCTGGGTGCAGCACCACAACGGCATCTTCCGTTCCCGCGACGGCGGCCTGCATTGGCAGGGCGTGGTCGCCGAGCCGTCCAGCTTCGGCTTCGCCGTCGCCGTGCATCCGCGGCAGCCGGACACGGCCTGGTTCGTCCCGGCGACCAAGGACGAATGCCGCATTCCCAGGGACGCCCGTTTCGTGGTCACCCGCACCCGCGACGGTGGCCACAGCTTCGAGACCCTCGAGCGCGGCCTGCCCGATGGCCCGGCCTACGACCTGGTCTACCGCCACGGCCTGGACATCGACCCCAGCGGCGAGCGCCTGGCCATGGGCTCGACCACCGGCGGCCTGTGGCTCAGCGAGAACGGCGGGGAGGACTGGCAGCAGCTCTCCGCCAACCTGCCGCCGATCTACTGCGTGCGCTTCGCCTGAGCGCGCGGTGCTGGACAGCCTCGGCGCGCTTGCATAAGTTCGTGGGTTTTCGCCAAGGAGCCCACCCCATGAGCCTCGAATCCGTCCGGCGGTTCTTCGCCGAGAAAGCCCCGGACCTGCGCATCATCGAGCTGGAAACCAGCACCGCCACCGTCGCCCTGGCCGCCGAGGCCCATGGCGTGGAGCCGGGGCGGATCGCCAAGACCCTGTCGCTGCGGGTCGGCGAGCGCACCGTACTGGTAGTGGCGCGCGGCGACGCGCGGCTGGACAACCGCAAGATCAAGGCCGCCTTCGGCGGCAAGGCGAAGATGCTCGGCGCCGAGGACGTGGTCGAGCTGACCGGGCACCCGGTCGGCGGAGTCTGCCCGTTCGGCCTGGCGACGCCGCTGGCGGTGTACTGCGACGTCTCGCTGCAAGCCTTCGACGAAGTGCTTCCGGCCGCCGGGGCGGTGCACAGCGCGGTCCGCATCGCCCCGCAACGGATGGCCGAGCTGGTGGATGCGCAGTGGGTCGATGTGTGCCAGGAAGTCCTCCAGGAAGCCTGACGGCAACTGCCGGGCTCAGGCCAGATTGAGCTGCCAGGACACCCCGAAGCGGTCGGCCAGCCAGGCGAAACGCTGGCTGAAGCCGTAGTCGCCGAGCGGCATCAGGGCCTTGCCGCCGTCGCTCAGGGCCTCGGCCAGGCGCTCGATCTGCGCGTTGCTCTCGCAGTCGACGAAGAAGGAGAACGCCGGGGTGAAATCGAAGGCGTGCCGCACATGGCTGTCGATGCAATGCACGCTCTGGTCGCCGAGGCGGAACAGCGCCTTCAGCACCGAGCCCTCCGGGCCCGGCCCCTCGGCGCCGTAGCGCTGGATCTGGAGGATCTCGGCGTCGTCGAACAGCGACAGGTAGAAGTTCATGGCCGCCTCGGCCTGGCCCCCCTGGAACATCAGGAAGGGTCGTACGCGTGCGCTCATCGCGGTCTCCTCTGGAAGGCTGGCTCGAGGCTAGAGCCTAGCTCACCACGTTGCGGGTGAAACGCACCACCTCGTCGCCGTCGCCGTCGTTGACGTAGGCGTACGGCTGGTCGCTGGCGAAGGCATGGAAGTCGCCGGTCTCGATGCGCCGTTCGCCGTCGGCCAGTTCCAGGCGCAGGCGACCTTCGATGACCAGAACCATCTCCCGCCAGCCGGCGGCGTCGGGTTCCGATACGTAGCGCTCGCCCGGTCCCAGCGACCAGGCCCAGAGTTCCACCTCGCGCCGCGCCGGTGCGCTGGCGAGGAGGGTGGCGCGGCTCTCGGGGTGGTGGCCGACCCAGGCCACCGCATTGATCCGCGAGCGGTCGGTGGCCGGTGCCTGGACCAGGTCGGGGAACAGCACGCCGAGGGCGGCGGCGATACGGTCGAGGGTCGACAGACTGACATTGACGTCGCCGCTCTCGATGCCCACCAGCATCCGCCGGCTGACACTGGCCGCGCGGGCCAGCGCTTCCTGGCTGAGGCCGGCTTGCAGGCGCAGGCGGCGGACGTTGCCGGAGACATGTTCGAGGACGCTGGGGCGTTCGGTAGGGTTGGGCAATATATTGCTCACTGTCGCGGTTTTGCGCATTATAGTGCACATCCCGTTTCCCGCAGTCCATCGGGCTGCTTCCCACTGCCGGACCTCTTCCATGACCTCCACCTCCCGCGGCCTCGCCGGAACGCTGTTGCCGGTCGGCCTGCTATTGATCGCCATGGCCTCGATCCAGAGCGGCGCCTCCCTGGCGAAAAGCATGTTCCCCCTGGTCGGCGCCCAGGGCACCACGGCCCTAAGGCTGTTCTTCGCCGCGCTGATCCTGCTGCTGCTCCTGCGTCCCTGGCGCAAGCGCCTGAGCCTGCAATCGCTGCGCTCGGTGGTGGTCTACGGCATCGCCCTGGGCGGCATGAACCTGCTGTTCTATCTCTCGGTGCGCACCGTGCCGCTGGGCATCGCGGTGGCCCTGGAGTTCACCGGGCCGCTGCTGGTGGCGATCCTCTCCTCGCGGCGCCTGCTGGACTTCCTCTGGATCGGCCTGGCGGTGTTCGGCATCTGGCTGTTGCTGCCGCTGGGCAACAGCGCCGAGCCGCTCGACCTGGTCGGCGCCGCCTATGCCCTCGGTGCCGGCGTGTGCTGGGCGCTGTACATCCTCTTCGGCCAGCGCGCCGGCGCCGACCATGGCGCCCAGGGCGCCGCGCTGGGGGTGCTGGTGGCGGCGATCCTGGTTGTGCCGATCGGCGTCGCCCACGCCGGCGCCGACCTCCTCGACCCGGCGCTGATCCCGTTGGCGCTGGGCGTCGCGGTGCTCTCCACGGCCTTGCCCTACACCCTGGAAATGGTCGCGCTGACCCGCCTGCCGGCGCGCACCTTCGGCACCCTGATGAGCATCGAGCCGGCCTTCGGCGCGCTCTCCGGGCTGCTGTTCCTCGGCGAGCGGCTGAGCCCGACCCAATGGCTGGCCATCGGCGCGATCATCCTCGCCTCGGTCGGCACTACCCTCAGCGTCAAGTCGCGTGGCGCCGCCCCGGCGCTACCGGCCAAGGACTGAGGCGGCCGCCGCGTCCTCCCGCTGCAGGCGCTCGTGCTGGCGGATGAAGCGCCGCGCGCTGCGCGCCAGGCGGATGCAGAGCATGATCGCCGCGCCGGTCAGGCCCACCACCAGGCCTTGCCACAGGCCGCGCGGTCCGGTGGGTTCCTGGAACCAGTCGGTGAGGCCGAGGCTGTAGCCCACCGGCAGGCCGATGCCCCAGTAGGCGAACAGGGTCATGATCATCGTCACCCGGGTGTCCTGGTAGCCGCGCAGGGCCCCGGCGGCGGTGACCTGCAGGGCGTCGGAGAACTGGAACAGCGCGGAGAACACGATCAGCGAGGCGGCGATGGCGATCACCGCCGGGTCCGGCGAATACATCGCGGCGATCTGCTCGCGCAGCAACAGCATCAGGCTCGCCGAGACGCAGGCGTAGCCCAGCGCCGCGGCCATCCCCACGCCGGCGGCGAAGCGCGCGTCGCGCGGCAGGCCGGCGCCGAGGTTGTGGCCGACCCGCACGGTCACCGCCATCCCCAGCGAATAGGGAATCATGAACACCAGCGCGCTGAAGTTCAGGGCGATCTGGTGGCCGGCCACCACGTTCTCGTCGAGCCCGCCGATCAGCAGGGCGATCACCGAGAAGATGCTCGACTCGGCGAACACCGCGATGCCGATCGGCAGGCCGACCGCCACCAGCGGGCCGATGGTCGCGCGATCCGGCCACTCCCAGCGCGAGAACAACTGGCTGGCGCGGTAGATCGAGGCCTTGTTCACCCAGAACAGCATGCCGAGGAACATGAACCACATCACCGAGCCGGTGGCCCAGCCGCAGCCGGGGCCACCCATCTTCGGCATGCCGAAGTGGCCGTAGATCAGCGCGTAGTTGATCGGGATGTTCAGCAGCAGCCCGCCGATCCCCAGCACCATGCTCGGCCGGGTCCGTCCCAGGCCGTTGGTGTAGCAGCGCAGTACGTGGTACAGCGCCGCCGCCGGGAAGCCCAGGGCGATGCCCTTGAGGTACAGCAGGCTCGGCCCGATCAGTTCCGGGCGCACTTTCATCAAGCCGAGGATCGGCTCCGACAACCACCACAGCACCGCCCCCGACAGCGGTCCGATCAGCAGCGCCAGCCACAGCGCCTGGCGCACCAGCGGCCCGGTGCCGGGCTGGTCGCCGGCGCCATGGCGCTGGGCGACCTTGGCCGTGGTGGCGAGCAGGGTGCCGGTCATCAGCAGGAACATCGGGATCCAGATCGAGTTGCCCAGCGCCACCGCTGCCAGGTCGTGCGGACTGGCGCGCCCGGCCATCACCGCATCGACGAAGCCCATGGCGGTGGTCGCCAGTTGCGCGATCATGATCGGCGCGGCGAGGGTCAGCAGTTCCTTGAGTTCGGCGCGGATGCGCAAGCCACGGGAAAGGGGCAGGGCGGGGCTGTTCACGGCAGTCCTTGTCTGGGCAGGGGAACCGCGTAGTTTACGGGTTGACGGGGTGGTCAGGAAGGGTCAGCAGGGTCGTGCCGGTTGCCCAGCCCCCCACCGCGCTACGCGCAGACAAACGACCCCGCGCTGCCCGCTTGAGGCTCGACCCCGTAGGGCGAATAACCGCCTGGCGGTTATCCGCCGGATACCCGTGACAGCGGCGGATGACATGCCCTGGAAACGCCGGACATCTCCCCCAGACTTTTCCGCAGCCTCTCTCAGACGCCCAGGAATTGGATAAAAAACCAGTAGGAGGAAGATGGAGGGGTCGCCAAGTCCATCTGTTTTCTTGGGGGCAGAAAAGACGCGAGCCGCAGGTGCAGGAACACCTACGACCCGCTAACCAGAGACCAGCTTAACGATAGGAGCTGACCCATGGCTAAGGTCGATGATGTAGCGCCGCGCGAAATTTGACGTCCGTCTGCGCAATAAATTAGGCGGGCCAGTTGTTTCGTCTACGGCAAAAGAATTTCACAAGATGCACTCATGGGAGTGGATAGCGCTCCTTGATCGCCTGGACGGCTGCGACCCATGCCGCCAGATCCGGCTCGGTGCCAGCGGCTATGGCGTCAAACTCAGCCTCCAGGCGCAGCGGGTCGGACTCGGTGCAATAGGCCTGGCGGCGCAGCGCTCTGATGGCCTCCCGCTGCTCAACCTGCTGGTCTTCGGGTGACTTCAACATGCTCCAGTCGATCATTGTGGCAACTCCACCGGGCCATCGGCCTTGACCAGCAGCGGTTCAGGGAAGCGAGCGGTAGCGCTGGCGCCGTCGGCCAGCGGGAACCGCAGACTGAACTCTAGACGCCCCTCACGGCGAACGACGGGGCCAGCGAACCATTCCGACCCGATAGCCTCGGCCGGCAACTCGCCGCCCTCCGGGAGCGGTGTGAAATCGAACGGCTGGCCGTTCACGGTGAGTACATCGCCAACTCTGCTCAGCATCAAGCGTTCATCGCTGCCGGGCAGCGCGACATACGGCGACAACGTAACGATCATCAGAACCACCTCCCAATGGCGATAGCACGGTTATTTCGAGTTTGGGCGCCAGGGGTGAACGATGCAGACGAGATGCAGAGAAACCCCAGGTTTGCATAGTTGGTTGAGGAATTGAAATAGACAGTCCCCTGGTTCCTGGCAGCGATGCCAGGGTCGTAATCCGCTCCGGCCCCCGATGCGACAACTGAGCCAAACATCATTGACGGCGACACAAAGTTGGCCGGGAACGTCCACCTGGCACCAACAGAACTCGCTTCCGCAGTAAACGTTAAAAGGCTGCTGGAGCAAATTTGCGTTCCATCTGCGAGCCTGACGTAACTTCCGTTCGCGTTACTGCCTCCCTCGTAGATCGCACCAGTTGGCACACCGCCAGCCTGAGAGACCGTCCCGAGAATATCGGCGACGGCAGCGGCCCCCAAGCCTGCCCATGCGTTGCTCTGCCGGGCATAGCGCTTTCCGTCGCTCGGCGCGTCGGCCATCCCGCCTACCAGCTCAGTCCAGGCGCTGCCGGAATACTCATACGTCTTGACCTGGCCGCTCGGCGTCGTCTCGTTCGCAACCTGCACCCGCCAGCCCAACCTGGGCGGCATGTACTCCCAAATAGGCGTGGTCGCGCCAGTCGCCCACCAGCGGGCCAGGCGGTTCTGGTTCGCCCCGTCCCCGGTGAAAATGTAAGTGTCACCCTCGGCCTGGCCGCTGGTCGGCAGCGTGGCGACGCGCCCCTTGACGACCGGCTGCCTCAGAAAGTCATCCCATCGCCACATCCGAATCAGATCGCTGTAATGCCCTTCTCCCGGCAAGCCATTGATCAGCAAGCCGGTATTCGGTCCCATATAAAGAGTCATTGTGCTACGCCTCCAAGTTCCTCGCCGAGGCGGAAGCCAAGGCCGTGTCGTTCGATTGTGATGTCGTGTTGCTGCCAGCTCTGCAGACCGTCGCGAACGCTGAACAGCACGATGCGCAGCACCGGCAGCAGCCCATGCGCCATGTCGTCCTCGAGCGGGTAGGTCCAGGTCGTGCCGGTCAGGCCGGTGTACGACTTCTTCAAGCTGGTACCGCTATAGATGCTCAGCGTGTAGGTCGTGCCAGCTTCCAGCGAAATGCTGCTGGCAGAAGAGTCCACCAATTGGTCGGACTGCAGCAGCCGGTTGCGGTGCGCCCACGACACGGTCAGCACACCGTAGGTCTTCGTCGGATACGCAACACCGCACACAAGCACGCGGCCTGGCGCATAGGGTCGCGCCTGGCGCTGGTTCATTCGCAGTGAGTCGACCGGTGCCAGGTTCTCTGCGAGCGTCGCCGAGCTGGTACGGCTCAGCAGCTTTACTTGCACCGTCTCGCCGGTCACGTACTCACGCGTGTCCTCGGTCGCCCAATCCTCGTAGAACCAGATCAGCGCGCCGGCCTCATGCGGCGCTGGCACCGTATCGACGCATCCCCGCGCGAGCACCGCGGTGCCGGCCGCGGCGTTGATCGCGTCGACGCGGAAGATCTCGTCATCGATCATCGCGGCCGAGCCCACCTCGACGAGGTCAAGGTCAACCCCTTGGACAAGCGTGACGCTGACGCTGGTCAGGCCCCGGCCGATATCTGCTGAGATCGTCGCGACCGGGCAGAAGTCGCCGGACGTCCGCTCTTCGAACGGTGCAGATCCCACGCGGCTGAGCAGCGCGTAGTTCATCTGCAGGCCGGACGGCCGCATGCCCATCACTGCGAGGACACCCGTCTCGGGCTGCAGTTGGGCGAGATCGGCATCGCTCAGTGCCGCCGCGAGGTCGCGGTACGGCGCCTCGATGAGCCGGCGGGTCGCAATGACCCGCGGGGTGCGGTCGGGCGGGGTCCAGTTCGGCGGCTGTACTGCGGACGTCCCGGCTGCCGGCAGTCCGAACACGTCTTCCAGCGCGGTGATGACGATGGTGCCCTTCGTGAGGGTGCCATAGTCGATCTTGCCGGCCCGCAGGACGATCAGTTCGATCCCGCGCTTCCGGCTGCGAACGCAGAACACGTCGCCAGGGTTCAGCGCATATGCGCGCCGATCGAGCCGCACCTGGAGCTTGCGGATAGCCGACGTCGACACGTTGCAGTCGCGCGCCGCCACCCTGCCGGCCAACTCGCCGGTCGGTAGGCCCGGATACTCCTTCGTCGTCGTTATCACGCCACCGGCCGCGCGGATCGCGCCGGCATTCTTCGCACGGGCACGCCGGTCGGTGTTTGTGATGGGGTCATGCCAGACGACGACGAACTGGTTCGCGGTGCCGTCGAGCGATGTGATGCTGTCTTCGTCGATCCCGAGCAGCCCGCTGTCATCATCGAATACGGGCAGCGTCGCGACGTCGTAGTCGTCACGGATCAGCCGCAGCGTCCAGAGTCCGGTCGAACGGGAAAGGAACTGAGTGGCGCCAATATGATCGAGGACGGTCTGCTCGAAGTTGTCCAACTCGTCTGCAACGCGAAACTTGAGGCACAGGCCAAAGCCCTCGGCGAACAACGTATCTGCGGCCTTGCGATATGACGCCTGGTCCAGCAGGCCGCGATCCTTGCCACGGCCCCAGTCCCGGTTTGTCTGGCACTCGAACAAGATGTGAGCGGGGTTCATCGCCTTCACCTGGTCGCCGGTCAGGCTGATCACTGCTTTCTCGGGATACCAGGTTCCACCGTCCCATCCGTTGAGTGCTCGTCGCCACCGGCTCATCCAGGCTTTCGGGTACTTGTTCATCGCGCAGAGCTGACCGTCGAAGAAAGCAGTGGTGACCCCGCGAAACGCAGGTACCAGACCGCCCACCATCGCCGCCAGTCGAGGATTCACCGATTGTTCCGGGGCGCCGAACATGACGTCCAGCGGCCCGACGATGCCGCCCTCGGCCTTGTCTCCACCGAACAATTCGCCGGCATTGATCTGGATCGTCTGGTTGCTCTTGACCGATCCTTTCCATGCAGTGCGATCACCTGCCTTGATCTCGACCAGCTCATCCAGCGGCCCCCTGGCAAAACCCATGAGAATGCCCATGAGGTAGCGAAAGCCGACAGTTTGCGCTTTGCTACGGCCGCCCATTGCTCGCCTCCGCACGTGCGTGGTTGACCAGGCGCAGGGCCAGCTCGTCACCGGTAGCCTCAAGCACCGATGCCGCGACTCCCTGGGCAACGAACCGGTGCCAGTCCAAGCCATGGGCATTGAACCAAGCGCGCGCACCGGATACGCAGTAACCCGGCCGGCTGGTCAGCCCCGGTACACTGCGCAGATGCGCTGTTGTGATGATCAGATCCGTCACTTCTTCGACCCCTTCGATTTGACTGCCTGCATCCGCTCGTGACCGGTCCCGAGGACGATCCAGTCCTCGATCCACACATCGCCGAAGATCACGTAGTGGCCAGTGCCGTCCTCGGTCTGCGGAAGATCTTCGGAAGTCAGCGCCTCAGGTTTCGGTTTCGGCGCTTTCGCAGAAGTAGCGCTGCTGATCAGATACGACGCGACCAGAATCGCGATTTGCACCCACATGGATGACTCCTACCACCAGGGATCGCCGTCGAACGGCGACTTGCCCGGAAGGAATGGCACTGCACCGCAGTTCGCCGTGTTGTTGAACTTGTCGTTGCAGGTTTGGATGAGCTGATCACATCCGGGGAACGCGACAGCCCGAGTACCAGGAGCCAACAGCGAGGTGCCACCGACCAGGACCAGGCGGTTGCCGGTGTGTTGCTGGATGCCACGCTGCTCGATCACTCCCTGGCCGCTGTCCCACTCGACGTAGCCTCCGCGGAACCAAGCATCGGGGTAGCCGCCGATCGCGTTGCCGGCCCCCGTCACGCTGTTGCCATCACGCAACTCGACCGTGAACGGCACGCGGTATTGCTCGCGGTCTGCCCGGCAGTTGTGATCGAACACCGTGTAAGGGCACTCACGTCCCCATGCGAGGCTGATCGATGTACGCGGTTCGGTGCCGAGCAGCCGGCACTTGATCTGCACCCGGCTGTCGGCCGGCCAGTTCACCTCGTCGATCCTGCCCATCCACACCACAAGCCCCTGCGGTTCGTTCCAGTGGATGTCCCAGACGGTCAGTGTTGGAGCCTTCGATGGCCGAGCGCCCCGGTACAGCTGCGCGACTTCTAAGTCGCTCGGGCCAGTAACCGTCATGATGTCGGCGCTGACCTGGCCGGTCATGCGCCGTCCATCGTCGCTCACAGGCCGCGCCCGAAAGGTCATGTTGTTGAACTCGATGTCTCGATTCGCTGTTGTGTAGGTCCAACGGATCGGGCCGAGGCGGAAGTCGTACAAGCTGATCGCCTGGCCATCGGCGAGCGACCGCTCGCGATCACTGAAGCTCATCGCGTACTCCTCGGAACACCGTGCTGGCTGTGCTGATGCCGTCGGTGTCGGTTTCGTGGGTGATCTGCACGCTGTCGCTGTCTTGCCGGCAGAGGGTCATGAAGGAGATGCGCGCAACGTCGCTCGGCCGGACAACTGTGCCGAGCGCGCTGTCGATCGCCATACGCTCGACGTCGACGTTCAGCTCGCTGACGTCGAGGATGCGCCGGTAGAAGACCTGCCCGCCGAACAGCTCAATGCGGATATCGCGCCGGCCGGGAGCATCAGCCCTGAAGAACCGCGCCAAGCCGCACAGCTCGACATCGAGGACGGAGCTGGTCGCAGCCACTGCGTCGACCAGCACCAGGTCGGCGGCATGGGTCGGAATCCAGATCGCTTTCTGTCGGCCGCGCAGGGCGTACAGCAGGCTGCGCAACGCCGCGTGCTCCTCTCGGCCCTCGGTCTGCCAGCGGAATCCATGCACCGGGAAACCGACCCCCGCCTGGTCGGCGAATTGCGGCAGGCCGGTTTCGTTGTCCAGGACATCGAGCAGGCGCTGGTACGACAGGGACAAGTCTTCGGACTCCTCGGGCCGCTGCTCGATGACAGGCCAGCCCCGGTACGTTGTCGTCGGCATGACCTCCGGCCAATCGCTGCTGTCCATCACCAGGAACCGCGCTTGTGCGCTGTAGAGGGTGTCGGTCAGCCGGGTCAGCGCCGGTTGCTCCGTCAGCTGTGCGGTGCGAATGGGGTACAAGCGGGAGCCGGCCGGCCAGCGACGCTGAACCGGGCGGGCCAGTTGAATCGCCGACGCGGTCAGATCCTGGATCTCCACCACCTCGTACTCGAACGCTGACTCCCCGCGGAGCAGCGCAAGGCCCCCAGCACGAAAATCCCGCCAGCGGGTGTCGCACTCGACCGTTTGTGCTCCGGCCGCGGTGACGCTTGCCAGCAGCTGTATGTCCGGCCACACCGGCAGCGCCCAGATTCGCCCACCCCAGCCTGCAAGGCTGAGGTCGAGGAGCACTCGCTCGCGCCCCTCCGCGTAGAACTCGGCTTCGAATGAACGCCGGGGTGACAGGCGCAGCGATCGCCGTTGCTCGAGTCCCGACGTGCTGGTCAGCAGCTCGGTCAACCACTCCAGCGACTCTTGGACACCGTCAGCCCAATCCGGGGCGAACGACCAAGCGGTGATTCGGTTTCCGGTAATGACCAGGATCAACGGCTGCTCGTCCTGCAGTTGCCAGACGATGCGAGCGTCCACTACCGGCGGTCCATCCGTCGACACCGCAACAGTCCAGATGCGCTCCTGCAGCGCCGCGAACGGCAACGGCGGAGACGGCTGGCCGGCCAGGCTGATGCCATCGGCGGCGTCGCGATCGATCCGCGACAGGGTGCGGGGCGTGAAGTGGGCGTTCCAGACCGAGACTGGGCGCTCCTGGACGCTCACGACGTTCCCCAGATCCAATCGGCCAGGGATCAGCCAGATGCGGTTGTAGAAGTTCTCGGCCAGGTCGGACTGGTGAACTGCCGAGTACGCCGAGTGAATGACGTCAACCGGCTGGTGTGCCCCATAGCTGCCAGCCAAGGTCGAGGCGCTGGCCGAGCCCAGGGTGATGTCCTGGTTCATGTCCAGAGTGGAGATGTTTGGCGTGATGCCGGCAACGATCCCCTCCACAGGCTTCGGCACCTGGAACCCCGGAAACGTCGCCATTACTCAAGCACCCGGAAGCAGTAGCCGACCCATGCGCTGGTGTTGCCGAAATCGCTGGCGGTTCCGCGCTGGAGCAGCGGGTACACGCGCCAGGTGTCGCTGCCGACGACCAGCGGATCACCAGGCGCGAGGAAAGCCATGTTGCACAGCCCGAAGTCCGGCACCTCGCCCACGTACCGCGAGCGCTGCTGAGCGCCGAACGCATAGATTGCGCAGGGCACAGGGGTGGTCGAGCTGTTCAGCTCGTTTGCGCTGGCGTCGATCAGCCCCACGTCGGGATGGTACTGACTGCTGTAGTTTCCGCGACCGGGGCCGACGACGCGCCGGGGGACGTTCGTTGTGTAGTCGAACGGCAACCACTCCGGCGACGGGCCGCCGTCGAGGCCGTCCAGCCGCAGCATGCAGCTGCTGTTGCTGTATTGAATGTGGTAGCCATCGAACGGATGCGACGACCAGTTGTTTGTCAGTGCCTGACCGGGGGTATAGATGAACGAGCCGCAGACATACTGACCGCCCGTATAGCCGACGCCCCGTTTGTTGAGCGAGCCAATCATCACCGGCCGGAACTGACCTGCCGCGATTTCGACGTGTAAGTGCAGATACGCAGCGGTAGCAAACAGGTGGTAACGAGTGAGCGGCCCGCCGCTGAGCTGCGCGATGGTCGGCCCTTTTGACGAATAAGGATTGTTCTGTACGGAATTGCCTGGCTGCGCGTTCCACGCCAAAGCGTTGTCGAACCCCGTATTGCCGGCGAGCTGCCATTGATTGGAACCGGCGTTGAATGACCAGTAGCCGTCGGCGTTGTGACAAAGCCATTCCGATGCCGAGGCGCGGTCGGTGACCCAGCCGAGCGACTCCGCGTGGACGCGCAGCTTGGCGAGCAAGTCGGCCGGGTTGTTCGCTGTTCCTGTGAAATAGGCCATGTCAGTCCTTCCTGATCGCGTAGAGCCAAGGGTTACCGCTACGCCAAGCGGTTTGGAAAACGACGTGGTCCACACCGTCCTCGACGATCACGTCTTCGGCGCCGGAGTTGAGCGTCGGCACGTAGAAGGCGCCGTCGAAATCGCCCAGGTAGCGGCGTCCCTCGGTTTCGCGGGTGACGAACTGCAAAGCTTTCAGCGGGAACTTGCTGAAAGAATCGCGGAGCTGGTTGATCACAGTGTCGCTACTACCCGCATAGCGGGCGCAGCCCAGCGGCAGCAGGGTCCGATTGTTGTAGTCGGACTCGTTGTTGCTGTTCGATGCGACGGTGAAGCCCAGCCAACGGCCCGCCGGGTCGCGGACATAGCAGCTTCGCTCCACCGGGCTGCTGATGCCCCGGTGCCGGTCGCTGACATCTGACCATCGGGTTGCAACGTCGCCACGGTAGGAGCCCACGACAGCCAGCGGATACGGGAACTGCGACGGCGGACACGGTGGCAGGATGAAGCCAGCACCGGCCGACTCGTAGATCGTGCTGACCTTGGCTACCATCCAGAAGCGTCTGCCGTTGGCGAAGAACCAGTACGGCATGGGCTGGTTCCACAGCAGCGCCTGAACTCGCGGGCTGTAGTTGGCAAACGCGGTCCAGAAGTCACCGCCAGGCGGAATCGCTCCAGGATTGAACGCCGTGCCGCCCATCAGGCGCAGGTTGTAGTAGTCCAGCGCCGTATCACCGTAACTCTGAATCCCCATGTAGATGGCGTCGGTGCCGCCCAGTCCTGGGGCGCGCAGTGTCACCTGGCGCACGGCTATCGCAGTGCCGGACGCGGGGATGCTGTTGTCGAAAACCTTCTCGTAAGCCTGCCCAGCTGCGACCAGGTCCGGGCTCGCGGTGAGGAACTGGACCAGGCGCTCGACAAGGTTCTGGTGGTTCGTGGCGGTGCCGAATTCGGTGGCCATCAGTTGATTCCCAGTAGTTGACGGAATTTCTGCGGGTCGCGGCTGATGTGCAGAACCATTGCCTCGTCGCCGTAACGACCCGCCATCACATCACCGATGCGGCTGGGATCGTCGACCAGGTAGAAGTTCTGGTTGTTCTTCAGCGTCGCGCTGAGGTTCTTTGCGGGCTCCTGCAGGCGCGAAGCA
>NZ_JAEMVM010000064.1:0-3714 GCF_016463925.1 Pseudomonas sp. P20
CCGACTATTTGCAACAGTGCCCTATGTGCCGTGGTCCTGGTGCGTAACGGCAGCGCTGACGTTCCTGCCGGTAGGGGTCACGTTGCTGGCCTTCATGAGCCGCTTTTCAACGAAACAGTCGTTGCACGGCGACGCGCGGTTCGCCAACGAACGCGAGCTGCGCCTGTTCGAGTACCGCGGCGAGTACCAGTAGGCGCCTGCAGGCGCTTCACAACTTCGTCTTTTCCCGCTTGCCGGGATCCTCCTTCGGAGAAAAATCATGCTGATTCACATCGCTCCTAGGCTCTTAGTGCCTAGGTCCTTCCCTTCTGCCTGCGATTTAGTTGACGTGCAGGTGAAAGAGTTCGGTCTACTGCTTGCCGGTGGGCACGACGTAGTGGCCCGCCAGCCATTTCCCAATAAGCGCTACTACGTGGCTTGCCGGAACAAAGGCCGTAAGGCAACGAACGGGTTGCTGATCGACGTGCCGGGCCAGGTGCCGTACTTCACTGTCATCACCCGCTGGAAGATCGCCGGCGAGATTGTTGTGCAGCATCGGGTGGAATACGTCGTGCTCGATGATGAGTTCGATGCGGTCACGGACTACCCCGTGTTGTGGAACGGGTTGTGCTTCGAGATGGGTGACTTCCCGAACCGTGTCACCGACGTGCTGTTGCAGCAAGCAAAGGAGCGAGGTTGTCCTCTTGGGTTGTCTTACCCTCGGGCGACCTTCGATCCACCGTCGTTCGACGACAGGACCCGCAGGCCTGTGTCGCCGGTCGAAATTTGCGAGCAGTTCCGCATGCCGACTATCGAACCCGGTCGGCTGCTGCCTCGGGATAACGATATCCAGAGTCGCTTGCCGTCGCGGGAGTTGGCTTTCGTCGTGAGGGCCGAGGAGGTCAACTATGGCTAGCGCGGCAGGGGTGCCACAGTACAGTCCTTCCCGGCCGCAGCGGCGAATCACTCAGTATCCCCCGCTGTTGCTCGGCAAGCATCCGCGCAAAGACGCGTTCCTGGCGACCTACGGGCAGACGTTCGTCATGCTTGCCGCTCCCCCAGGGAGCGGCAAGGGTGTGGGGATCGTCATTCCGAACTTGCTCAGCTACCCGGATTCGGTCGTGGTTAACGATCCGAAGTTCGAGAACTGGGATACGACGGCGGGCTTCCGCGCAGCGATGGGGCAGAAAGTTTTCCGATTCTCACCGGAACGTCTGGAGACCCACCGTTGGAACCCGCTGTCGGGCCTGCGCCGGGATCCGCTGTACCGGTTGGGGGACATTCGCAGCCTGGCCAGCGTGCTGTTCGTGTCGGACAACCCGAAAAACCAAGAGTGGTACAACAAGGCCGCGAACGTGTTCGGCGCCCTGGTGCTGTACCTGATGGAAACGCCAGAGCTGCCCTGCACTCTGCCGCAGCTCTACGAGCTGGCTTCGTTGGGGACCGGCCTGGGGCAGTGGGCGCAGCAAGTCATCAGCGATCGATCCGACGGGGAAAACGCGCTTTCAGAGGAATGCCGGCGTGAGCTGTACAGCGTCTATGTCGCCTCGCAGAACAAGTCCTCGGGCTGGTCGACTACGAGCGACATTGTGCGCGACGTGCTGGCCATATACGGCGAGAAGACGGTTGCGTGGGCTCTTTCGGGCGATGACATCGACTTCTCCAAGCCCCGGGAAGAGAAGACCAGCGTCTATTTCTGCGTGACGAGTAACGCGCTGAAGAAATTCGCGCCGCTGATGAACCTGTTCTTCTCGCAAGCGATCAACGAGAACTCAAAGGTGTTACCCGAGCAGGGCGGGCACTGTGCCGATGGTTCGCTGCGCTTGAAGCACCAGCTGCTGTTCTTGATCGATGAAATCGCCGTGATGGGGCGGATGGAGGTCATGGAAACAGCGCCGGCGCTGATGCGTGGTGCAGGTCTGCGCTTCTTGATCATCTTTCAGAGCAAAGACCAGCTCCGGGCCGAACGTACATACGGCCGCGAGGGGGGCGACGGGATCATGAAGGCGTTCCACGCCGAGATCGTCTATACGCCGAACGATATCGAACTCGCTACCGAGTACAGCAAGCGGCTGGGCAACACCACTGTTCGAGTCGCGAATGATTCAGTGAACTACGGCGACAAGCGCACCAGGGGGCGCAGCTACAGCGAGCAAGCCCGCCCGCTCATGCTGCCGCAGGAAGTCAACGAGCTGCCATATGACGAGGAACTGATCTTCATCGGGGCGACGAAGGAACACCCGTCGCTGAGCATTCGGGCCCGAAAAATTTTCTGGTACGAAGAGCCGGTGTTCCAGGAACGGGCCAACATGCCCCCGCCAGCGCTGCCGACAGCAGACTTGGAGAAACTCAAGAGCATCACCGTTCCGGTCCGGATCGAGGAGAAGACAGCCGCAGTGGTGGCACCGCATGACGCACAGATAAAAGCGGAACAACAGAAACGAACTTCCAAAAGCGCGAAACAGAAACCAACTTCCAAAAACGTAAAACAGAAACGAACTTCCAAAAACGCGCAGCAGTAAGCGCACACCATCGCAGTTCGCAAGGGCTGTATCAGCAACACACTTATTTGAAAGGAAAAACTAACTATGTGCAGGCGCGTTAATCGTGCGGCGGCACTCTATTGCCGTTCGAAAAAACACTTCATCACGGGCGTCGCCCTGATGGTTACCGCAACAGGCGTGGCTCACGCTGCAAATACGGTTGACTCCAGGTTCACCAACACCATTGTCACTGGCGACGGGAACAGCGTAACCGGCAACCGCGATACCCACTTTTCGGGCGCGACCTCGGCCAATGACCAGGTGATCGTTGGTAACCACAACACCCTGAACAACACTATGTCGTCGGAGATCATTGGCAACTACAACACCGTCACCAACAGCGATATCGCAGTTAAAGGCGAGAGCAACACAGTCTCTAACGCATATGGCCAACTGGTCGGGGACTCGAACAAGATCGATGCGGCGAACGGGACAACAACGGTTATTGGCTCCAGCAACAACGTCACCGGGCAGAGCAACACGGCTGTTGGCAACGGTCATACGATGACGGGCCGGGGATCCGTTGCGATCGGTGAGGCAACCACGACGACGGCCAGCAACAGCGTCACCCTCGGCACAGGGTCTAGCAACAACCGGGACAACACCGTATCTGTCGGCGCCGCCGGCGCCGAACGACAGATCACCAACGTTGCCGGAGGATCCGCGCGGACCGATGCATCGAATCTCGGCCAGGTCCAGGACGGTGACGCCGCGACCCTGGCCGCGGCGAAGGGCTACACCGACACCCAGGTGAGCGCAGAGGCGCAGAAGCGGGCAGACGAGGATAACCGGGTTCTCAGCACGGCCACGAACCACACGAACCAGGCTGTCGCCAACGAAGCGCAAACACGCGGACAAGAGGACGCACGCGTCCTCGGCGAGGCGATCGATCATGCGAATCAGCAAGTGGCGGCCGAGGCTCAAGCCCGCCACGCCGGCGATGCTGCAACCTTGGCGAGCGCGAACAACCACACTGACAGCGCGATCAAGACTGAAGCGAAAGCCCGGGAAGATGGTGACGCGACGACGCTGAAAACTGCCCAGGACCACACCAACAGCCGTGTCGACGCCGAGGCTCAGGCGCGGGCGGATGGTGACGCCGCGACGTTGGCCAGCGCGAAGGACCACACCAACAGCCGTGTCGACGCCGAGGCTCAGGCGCGGGCGGATGGTGACGCCGCGACGTTGGCCA
>NZ_JAEMVM010000065.1:0-2968 GCF_016463925.1 Pseudomonas sp. P20
AAGGGTCTTCTGGCTCTCTTGTTGCTGCTCTGCACGTTGAGTGACTTCAGCCATCAGGCGGCATCCTCACCGGCGCCGAGGTGACGGAAATCGTCGACCAGGTCCTGGGGCAGACCATCCTGCAGGGCGGAGTATCCCGGCGCCTCCCACCACTCGCTGTTGGCGGCCTGGCCCTTGCGCATACCGGCAGCCAGCTCCTGCAGGCTTTTCGGCATCACCTCGTCGGGATCGACCGCCGGCAGCGGCATTCGGATCTTCCAGAGATTGCCGCCCTCGAGTAGCGCGAACGCCTGTCCTTTGGGCAGACCAACGATGTGGGCCGGCTCGAGCATCGGCACGCTGGTCATCTGCACCTGGTCGTGCGAGCTGGAGGTGAAGGCTGCCTTCTTGTTGTTGATCGCGTCGTTGGCGCCGCTCGCCGGCGTGCTGGTGTAGATCTGGACCTTGGGGAGCTGATTGGTAAGGAGTTCGGCCGTGGCGGTCTCGCGCACCCGCAGCATGAACAGGTTGTTGAAGTTGCCGATGATCTGACCGGCCTTCGCGCGGGAGCCGATCTTGGCCTCGATGTCGCTCATGGTCTGGGTGTAGGCCGTCACCTGCACGCCGGCGCCGCCCGCTTTGTTGACCATGGGGATGAACTCGTCGCCAATCAGCTCGTTGAACTCGTCGGCATGCAGGTTGATGCGGACCTTGCCGCCAGCGAGCGAGCCGGGCAGGCCGTCATCGACACCATGCTTGTAGATGTGACCCGCTACCGAGACCAGGTCGCTGAACATGGAGTTGCCCACCGCGGCGGCGACCTCGGTATCCGATAGTGCGTCGAGGCCGACGTAGACCACGGCGCGTTTGCGGATGACCTGCATCCAGTCGAAGATCGGTCGCGGATCGTTGAGGTCCGCGTAGTTAGGCGAAAGAAGCTCCGAGATCCGCCCGGTAGTGAGTTTCTCCAGCAGCGGCAGCAGCGAGGCCACGATCTTGTCGAAGTAGGTCTTGTCGTAGCGCACGGCGCTCTTCAGGCCTTCCATGACCGGGTCGGCGATGCGTTTCTGTGTCAGGTACTGGTCGATGGCCACGACACGGAAGGGCCGCCCTTTCATGTTGAATGGCACGTTCTTGTCGTTGAGCTTGCCCTCGATGTGGATGATGGTGTCCCAGGCCCTCGGGTCGTGCTCGCTGATGTACTTCTGGGCGTACTCGACGAACAACGCATCGATGTTCACGACGTGCCGGAGGATCTGCTGGTAGTCAGGCCGGATACCCAGCGCGTGCAGCGCGCGGGCGATGATGTTGACGAACCGCCAGGCGAACTCGCGGAACGCCGCGCTGTTGCCTTCGCCGGAGAGCTGGCCGGCGACGCGGGTGGCGACCTCGGAGATCCGACCGAACCGGCCGACGGCGTTGTAGCGTGCCGACAGGTCAGGATGACCGAGGTGGAACACGTAGAACTCGTCCAGGCGGCCGGCACGTTCGCATTCCACGTACATACGCTTGAGCAGGTCAGCGTCGCCTTTCGGGTCGAAGACGATCACCACCTCGTAGTCCGGCTGCTCCTCTGCGCGCCGGCGCCGGTGGCCGTGGTGAACCGTCTGGGTCCGCCGGCCCATCTTCACCCGCCGGCGTCGTACCCGGCAGTGAGTGCGGCGAATATCCTGGGTGATGAACAGCTCCGCGAGGCGCGTCTTACCCACCCTCGTGGTGCCGAGTACCAGTGTGTGGCCGACGCGCTCGCCCAGTTGCAGGCCTACGTCCTGTTCGCGCGGCTCGATGCCATGGAGCCGAGGCAAACCGCCCACGGGCGGCAGCGGCCGTGCGGGGTTCCAGGCCACGTCCCAGGCAGTGGCTTTGGCGACCAGCTTCAGGGGGAAGGGGGCGAACTCGAGCTGCTTCTCCAGCCGGCGCGCGCGCTCGTAGAGCGGCGAGGGCTCGACGTAGGAGGCGAACTGGGGCAGGTAGGTATCTGCCAGGCGCTGCGTATGCTTCTGCGTCCAGCGAAAGCCCTTGCCGATGAACAAGTGTTCGTTGCTGACCGGCATTTCGGCGCTGGTCATCGTGTACTTCGGCAGTCGGCGAATGTTCCGCCGGTAGCGGAGCACCACGCCGGCCTGCTTCAGCCGCACGACGCCCAGCCAGACGAAGCCCAGCGCGGCCACGATGCCGAACAGCGGAGTGAGGGCGAACGTCCACGGCGCGACGATGCAGAGCGCGGCCGCGGTGAAGCACACGGTGGTGGTGTAGAGCTCCACGGCAGGCCGCAAGAGCGCTTCCAGCGGGTACTGGCCAGCCATGGGTTACACCTTCAGGCTTGCCGGCGAGTGCAGGCGGCCCGGTCGGCGGCGCTTGGCATGAAGTTCGAGCACCTGTTTCCTGGCTTGCTCTACCTCATGATCGGGCAGCATCTGCTCCAGCAGCTCACAGAGGGTCGATTCGTCCTCGAGGGCCGTGGACGTCACCTCACCGCCGTAGCGTGAGATCAGGCCGAGCAACTCCTGGTACATGAGTTGGCGTGCCTGAGCGTCGCTCGGCTGCTTGATGACCAGGGTGATCAGGTGAGTAGTCATGAGGACTCCTACTGCTGGATGGCGGTGGATGTGATGAGGGCGGGGTAGTGCCGCAGTCCGAGCCGGTCGACCAGGTCGTCCGCCGGCGCCGGCAATATCTGAAGTCCTTTCCCCCAGGCACGGATTTCCGTCAGGCGCGCTTCGCTGGCCACGTTCACTGCCAGGCCCACAGCGTGGAGGCCTCGGAGCTCGTCGCCTCGCTCTTTCAGCCAGGTTCGAGACAGCGTGTCGTCGCCGACGAGGAACAGAGGTTGCAGGCCTGGGGCGTTGATGGCGCGCCCCTGAACCTGGCCTGGCGAAAGGCGTGCCGAGCGAACTGGAAACGCACCTGAGCCACGGACACCCAGGTCGCCAGGTCCTGGTGTGGCAGCGGATGGCTGCGGATCCAGGCCCTGGTAGTAGGGGAGCGC
>NZ_JAEMVM010000066.1:0-5358 GCF_016463925.1 Pseudomonas sp. P20
GGGCTCCTGCAGGCGCGAAGCAGAAAGGCCCGGAGCGGGCATGGCCGGAGCAGGAGTCCCCATCAGGCCGCCCGTAGCGTGGCGGACTGGGTTCGCCCAGGCGCCCAGGGCAGCCATGCCATACCGGTTGAACTGCTCCAGAAACGCGAGTGCGCCGGGCTGCCGTACCACGGCGGCACGGGTCATGAACTCGTCGTTGGAGGCCAGGATCGGGATGCTGTCGCTGGTGCCGGTGCCTGGTCCTTGGATACGCCCGCCATCGGCGAAGCCACCTCCGAAATACGCACTGGCGGCACTCATGCCCAGTTGCAACCAGCCACCACCACCGCCAGTGCCGCCAGCAGCACCGCCACCGAATAGGCTGCTGAACAGGTTGCCGAACAAACTGGCACCCTGACCAAACACTCCAGCCAGCGCGCTCGCCAGAGTGCCACCGCCCGACGTGGTTGCTTCGCTGATCGCGCTGCCCATTGCGGCTGCGCCTTCGGTCGACGCGGCAGCAATAGCAGCCGCTGGACCGGCTTGTCCGGCTGCAGAGGCTGCGCCGCCCAGCACCTGGCCACCGTTCGCTGCCGCTAGCGATGCGGCTGCAGCCTGAATCGCCGCGGCGCCGGTCACGAGAGTGCCTCCCGCGGTTGCCAGGGCGCCGGCCGATGCCGAGACCGCCGAGGCACCTACGGCCAGGTCTTTGCTGCCAGCGTCTTTGGTCTCGCCGAGTCCGAAGCTACTGAGCAACGATGCTCCGAGCTGCCTGGTCGCCATACGAGCGGAGTCGGCCGCGAGCGTACGGAGAAAGTCATCCAGGCTGGCCTTACCCGTTGTTACGGCGGAAACGACGCTGTTCTCCAGGCCAGACATCGCGTTGCTGAACAGGTCGTAGGTCTGGCCCGCGACGTTCCTGGCCGAGTCGAGATAGTCGGCGAACGCCGAGCGGGCACCGTTGGTCCAGTCTGCCTGCGCGATCTGCAAGGCCGCGTAGTTGCGTTGGAGCTGCTCGGTCATCGCCGCGTGGTTCGCCTGCAGCTTCTGCAGCTTGTCGTTGTACTCGTCGAGGCTCATGCCACGCGAGCCGTCGCCGTACTGGCTCGCCAGGTCCAGGCGCTGCTGTGCGAATCGGTCGTCAAGGCTGCCACGCTGATCGAACAAGCGGCGCTGTTGCGCGCCCATGCCCACGGCAGCGGCGGCACGTTGACCCTGGAGGGCCAGCGCATCCTGTTGTTGCTGGAGCGCATCGCTGTAGGCCTTGACTGCCTGGGCCTGTTTCTTCAGGCGCCCCTGTTCGTTGAGCTGGAGGACTTCCAGGTCGGCGTCTGCCTTCTTCTGCGCCTTGACCATGTTGTTCCTGGCCTCGGCGATCTTCTGGTCCAGGCTGATGCGCTGGGCCGCCGTGGTGGAACTTTTGTCGCGCAGCGCCTCCAGCGCCTGGATTTCCCCCTCATAGGCTGCGGTGACCTGGTCCTTGTTCTGGCTGATCAGTTCGCCGCGCTGCGCGACATAGTCCGCATAGCTCAGCAGGCCGGCGCGCTGCTGCGCCTGGAGCTTCTGCTCGGCGTTCCTGTAGTCGGCCTGCAACTGGTCCAGCTGGTTCTTCGCTTCGGTGACGGTGGACTGATCGAGTGGAGTACTCGGCCCCTTCGGAGTCTTCGGGTCTTTGTACTTCTGATCAATGGCCTTGCGAGCAGCGGCGATGTTTTCCGGCCGCAGGCGCTCGTCGTTCGGGTTCGTGGCTTGAATCGCGGCGATGCTGCGATCCAATTCCCGGTTCAACTTGTCCCGTTTCTCTTTATTGGTGCGAACAGTCTCCAGCAGCCGGTCCATACTCTGCTGACCGCGCGTGGCTTCACTATCCAAATAAGCCTTGAGCCGCGCCGCCTGGGCTTTCTCGCCTTCATCTTGAATTTCCTGAAGGGCATCGGTGAATTGCTTCCCGCGTTCCTCGTCCGACATTGAGTTGCGCTGGAAAGCCTTGCGCACCTCGTTGAGCCAGCCGAGCGGCCCGAAAACTGCGGCACTGGCAGCTGCCTGGCCTGGCTTGAACGCCGGACCGCTCAGTTGCTCCAGACGCTCTTCAGGCGTTTCCGTGCGGCCCACGCCGAGCATCTCGTCCCATGCACCTTTTGCGATGTCGCCAACAGTCCTCCACGCGCGCTCCATCGTGCCCAGGTTCTCGACGATCTGATTCGCCCGCTCGTCCATAGCCTGGCTATAGGCGTCCATGGCGAACTGGGCAGCACCCAGCGTGTCCCCCTGCCTCTCCAGGGCAGTGATCTGCTCGTACACCGAGGCCGTCAGGTAGTGATAGCGGTCATTGAGCTGCTGCGACGCCTTGACCGGATCATCGGCCAGCTTGGAGAACTCGGCCACGGTTTCAGAAACGGCCTTACCAGTCGCCTCCTGCATAGCAATCGCAGTGGTTCCGACCTGTTCGATCTGCTCGACCGTGAACTTACCTGTGGAAGTGATCTCCGACAGCGCGGCCACAGCTTCGTACCGTGTACCGTTCACTTTGGCAAGCGATGCGGCCATCGCTGCCAGCTGCCCAGCGCTGGTGCCGGCATAGTTGCCGGTCAGGATGATTGATTCGTTGAGTTCGCTGGCTTCGTCGCTGCCTTTCTTGTAGGCATAGGCCAATGCGACAGCCGCCGCTGCGGCCGCCGCTGCAACGATGGCAAATGCGCCGCCAGCACTCCCCAGCCCTGAAAGCGCTCCCTTGGCGTTTTCCGCCGCTTCAGCCGTGGTGTTTGCCGTATCGGCCATGTCGGTGAAGCCGTCGCTGACATTGTCGGCCCCATCGGCAACCGCCGATTGCTCCTTTGCAACGGCCGCAAGGCCTTCGCCCACGGCAAGAATGCCGCCAGCATTTACGGAACTGGTCAGGCCGAAGAACGACTTGATCTTTTCACCGAGCGCCCTGAAGGTTTCCCCGACGCCACCGAAACTATCGGTGATCTGGCCGCCCTGCTGGATAGCGACCATCCAGACCGGCATGCCGCTGGCCAGACTGGTAACAACGTCAGTGATCTGTGCCGGCAACTGCCGCATCGCCTGCTTGTACTGCCCCGCGGACAGTCCGGCGACTTTCATCGCATCAGACGTTCCGAGCAGCCGTTCACGTTGTTCCTGGAGCCGCGCGCTGTAGGTCGCAAAGCCCTCGGGATCAATCAGTTGGGAGTTCCTGGCCTGCCCCAGGCGTTTTTCCAGGTTGTCGAGCTTCTCCAGCTCACGCGTAACCGGATCGATCGCTCCCAGCAACTTGGCCAGCTCCGACTGCTGCTTGTCGAACTCGGCCGAGGCCTTGGCGGCGGCTTCGGCGGCTCGCTGCTCGGTCGCGATCTGCTGCTGCCTGGCACGCTCGGCGTTGTGGTAGGCGTTCATCGACGCCGATTGGGCGCGTGCGCTCTCCTGCCAACCGGCAGTTGCGGCGCGGGTTGAGGTGTTGAGCTTGTCGGAACTGTTGGCCAGGGCGTCGAACGCGGCCTGCTGCTGAAGGCTGGCCGCCACCATGGCCTTGAGCCGTGCCGCCTGTTGATCGGCACTCTCGCCGATCGCACTCAGCTGACTGCTGGTGGCGGTGGCACTGGTACCGATCTGCTCGACCTGGCTGTTGATGTTATCCAGGGCCTGGGCGCCCTGATTCCCGTCAGCGCGGATGCGTAGTGCCAGATCAAGTTCTTTGCCCGTTGCCATGTCGAGTCACGTCAGAAAGGAGTGGCTCGCATGGTTACGCGCGCGCGCGAACGGGTCTTTGTGGCAAGCAAAAAAAACGCCCCGAACTAAGTCCGAAGCGTCTTGAGGTGTTCTTTAGCGTCGTTGCCGCCGGCAAACGCCAGGTTGGTGTCGATGAACTGGTTAGCCCGGTGGTGGGACAGTCGCCGCTGCTCGGCATCGTAGAGCAGCAGGATCTGCCGCTCGGTCATTCGACCGATGGTGCCTGGGGTTCCGTATCCTCCGGCGATGAGGCAAGCATAGATGTCTGCCCAACGGCCTTCCTGGCCTCTTCGGCTGCCCGTTCGGTTTGAATTCGGTCCACCACCGCCCCGATAAAGAAAGGGCCGTTCACCAGCCACCAGACGTACAGCAGGAAGTTTCCATCCCGGTGCGGCAAACCTTTCACCCATTCTTCGTCGACGTCGGCCGCCACTGCCATCAGGTGCGGGATGAGATCCGAGTGCTGGCCGAGCACCACCAGGATCTGCTCTAGGTCGGGAAGCACAGCCCCTTGACTGATGGCATACAGGTCATCGAGCAACGGCTGGATCATGGGGCGTAGCCGCAGCCCTTCGACGAATCCGTACTCGCGCACGGTCAGCTTGCGGCCGGCGACCTCGATCTCGCGTTCGGGGTGCAGTATCTGCAGATCATCCGCTCCTTGCGCAGCAGCGGGGCCGGGCTTGGCCTTACGTTCTACCTTGCGCCCCATGTCAGGCGCCCTTCTGCACGATGCGACCGAAGCCGCCCAGGTTGGCGTCGGCGGCGTTCAGGGTGTCGTATAGCACGCTACCCGTGAGCTGGAAGTTTCCGTACTCGTCGTTGATGAGTGCCAGGTCACCGACCGGGTCGAACTTGCAGCGGTACAGGGTCACGATCACCGGTTCCTGATTCTCGGTGTTGATGCCGTCCAGCAGGATGTAGCGCTCCGGCGGTGGTGAGGTGAACATGGTGTAACCGGTGGCGACCTCGGAGGCATACGCGGCCTTGAACGGCTGGGTCTTGCCGGTGACATTCAGCAGCTCGATCAAGCCAGCCGTTGGAGATTCGATACGGTAGTCCGTACCCAAGACCAGCTCCGCAGGCGTGGTGGCACTGTCGGTGAGGACCACCGAGGAGACGAACTGACGGTCCAGCTTCACGAAGTCGCCGGCCTTCAGATCGCCCTCAAGGACTTCACCGGTCACCGTGTCGGCGGGCAGCTCGATCTGCGAGGCCCAGATCGCCGCAGCGATGTTCTTCGGCAGCCACTCGTCGTAGGTGATGTTGACGGTGGCGGTCTTTCCGCGCTGCAGGCGACCGTACTGCAGACGGTTGCCCGAGAACGACTCCGTTGTATTGGTGCTTTCGGTGGCCATCTGCAGGGTCAAGACCGGTACGTTTCCGGCCCACACAGGGCGGCTCAGCTTGCCGTTGGGCAGGCGCTCGCCGGCCCAGACCCGACCCTGGAAGGAAAACAGCGACATGATTTACTCCTTGGCGGCGGGAGCCGCATCTTGAGTTTCGACCGTGATCTTCTGGTGCTGGACCAGGAAGGCCTTGTCGAGGGTGTTGACGTAGATTTCGGCGCCGGCCGGGTATTTCGTGCCGGCGTGCGTGTGATGAGCGGTGAGTGTCACCTTCTCCTCCTTCGGCACTGAGACGGCGGGG
>NZ_JAEMVM010000067.1:0-6279 GCF_016463925.1 Pseudomonas sp. P20
GCTAACTTTGCAACAGTGCCCTCAAACCCATCCCCTGCGCAGCTCTTCATAAGTCGTGAGTCTGAACGATGAACGTAGGATTCTACAGCGATCGTGGCCAGCTGCTGGACGAGTCCAGGGTCTCATGCAGCCGTGCGGAGTATCACCTTGAGGACCTGGCCCGCGAGGCTCAGGACTTGGCGAATGAGTGCCGTTGCTCAGTTGTGGCGTGGATCCGCAACGAAGACGGCGAACCGATGTACCGCCTCGGTATCGAGGCGGATCCACGAACAGATACAGGACACGTAGCCCCATGAAACCTGGTACCGCAAAAGACTCCTTTCTGACACCAGGAGAAGTCGACCCGCGGCATTTTGAACTGCTCTTGGAAGGCACTTCTATCCGAGCGCAGCCGTTGATCGATGCGCTTCGCGAACACCTGGTCAATGGCGTAAAGGCCAGTGAGGCCTGGACGAAGTATGGAGTGAACATGAGCCAGTTCTCGCGGCGCCTAGCGGTGCTGCGGAAAGAAAGTCAGCGTGCAGCCGAGTTAAGTAAATTTTACCCTTAATGGTAAATTTAGATTGTTATATTTTACCTTAAAAGGTAAAATATCCTCATTGAAAGAAACCAATGAGGAGTTGCACATGGCCGCTTATACCGTCACCTGGACCATCGATGTTGAAGTCGATGGGGATCATAAGGACGCTGCGCAGTTCGTTGCCGAAAGCTATTTCCAGGCGCGCATTGCCGCAGGAGAGCAGGACAGCGCTTGCAGCTTTATCGTCGTAGACGAAACGGATCAGCACCAGGTCGATATCGACCTCGCCGATAGCCTTTCGGACCTTGACGGTGATGACACCGAGTGACCCTCTCGCCCAGCTCATGCTGGGCGAACTATCGGAAGCACCTGCTCTTGAAACAAAGGAGATACGCATGCAAACCCTAATGAACAGGATGAACAAAGAATCGAAGCCTTTGGCGGCTGAAGCAGAGACACCGCCTCGCAAACACCCTTTCCAAAAGATGCTGCCAGAACTGGCGGTCTGGTGCCTCCTCGCCTTCGGCGTCGTCGGCAGCCTGCTGCTTTGGATGCACATCATATGGGTACACATCATTCCTCGCGCTGTAGGAGCGAACTGAAAGGAGCACGACCCATGCCTATCGAACCACGCACCCTTGCCGCCGTCTTCACCAAGGTCGCCCGCTGCCTTGAGGGACACGATCTGGCACTGGAGACGCTGGATGACTACAGGGTAGACGCGGCCGCCGGCTTGCTGACCGTGGACCGTCTGCGCGGCTTTCTACAGGGGCTGAGCGCCGCCGGGGCGCTTCCATACGAGGACTATTGCGAAGTCGACGCGATGCTTGATGTTGGTCCGCGCACTGCTCTTCTAGCCATGCACGTCGACTTGATCCGGGGTCTCGACACTGACCTAGGGGTACGGAGGGCCGCAAGCTGTGCGATGGGCTACCTACAGGCACTCCTAGACATTCAAAGCATCAACTCGGACAGCTACAGGGCGCACCGAGAGGAAATCCAGAAGTTGGAGCAGGAGCGACTTGAGGAACTTACCTCGTTGCGCCTACTAACGGCAGCCCATGTTGGGGCATCCACGGCGAAGAGGAGTCAGTGACTGACCGGCTTGGACCGTCTGCCCCCTGTTGCACGTAGGGGCGCAACATCACGCAACACGTACAGATCGAGGAAACCGCATGGAGAAGAACGACGCAGTGGACACCCTGATTGCCGCGATGACCGATAGTCGCCTTCCGGTGCCGGTCAGGATCGGTGCCGCGCGAGGCCTGGCGCATATTGGCAGTGCCCAGGTGCGTGCCGAACTGGTGAAGGTGATGACGAACCAACTATCCCCTATGGATCTGCGGGCCGCCGCTGCTGAAGCGCTGGGGCAGGCCTCGGCCTGATAACGCCTACCGATCGAAAGGAACCCACCCCATGACGCTGATAACCCCCCGCAAGCTGCCGCCGCTGACTGACGAGCAGGTGCGCGCCGGCGCGCGGCCTGGCGAAACCTGGGCCGAGGCGCGGCGCCGATTGGAGGCGCTGAACGTGGCGTGCCCGGCGCCCCAGGTGGATGACCACCCAGGAGCTGACTACACGCTGGCGGGTCTGGTTGACGAGTGCGAGGGGCTGGATGGCAGGCCCATCGAATGGGAGCCCGGGGAGCTGGGGTAGCCCGACTTGCCCAACGGATAGAAAGGAACCCGCCCCGGCTATCAAGGCACCTACACTGAAGTGGCCAACCACAAGCAAAGGAGCTGTCGTAATGGCCGACTTCGTGATCAGTGACGTGAAGAAGGTGCGCGAGGTGTTCGACTGGGTGAGGGTCAACGAGCATTTGGCGCGAGGCTGGGTGCTGCTGAGCATCTCGACCGGGCAGGACGACGTGAAGTCCCCGGCCGTCCGCTACATCCTCGGTTGGACCAAGGGCGAGCCGGCCGACTGACTACGCATAACGGGCAGATTGTTAAATCACCCCCCTCGCCCCGCCAGGTCCTGGTCGCCAGGGATTCCACCCTCGGCGACCACACCCCCCTACACTGGTCTACCAGAACCCCCTACACTGGCGGCCGCGCGAACCTACCCCCGTTCACCCCCTGGAGTTCCCCATGACCGACTTCGAGGATTCCCCCCACGACGGCCAGCGCCTCGATGCGACCCGCCGCGCCCGTCACGCCCTCGGCCTGGCCGCCGGCGTCACGCCCCAAGAGGCACGCCGCTGATGCGCGAATCGATCACCGAAGACGCCCTGCAGGCGCTGATCGCCGCCGGCGGCGCCCGCGATACCCTGGTCACCCGCGGCCCGGGCGGGGAGGGCTGGCAGCTGCTGGTACGCTACGCCGGCGGTGGCCACCACTACCCGTTACGCTCACGCCGTGAACCGCTGCGCGTGTTCGCCTCGCTCACCCAGCTGGAGCGCTACGCCACCAAGATCGGCCTGCGCGAATTCCGCGTCGAGCTGTAGTCCTACCCCGCAACCCAAGGAGATCGCCCCCCAATGGATGGCTACGAACACCCCACCCGCAACGCCACCCCGCACCAGGTCTACCGCCTGTCCTGGCTGGCCTACGTCGGCCCGGTCCTGCTGTTCCTGGTCCTGTGCGCCGGCGCGCTGGCCCTCGGCTGGTGGACGCTGCACAAGGCGCCGAGCGAACAGGCCTACCAGATCGGCCTGGCGGCCAGTGCCGGCGTCCTGCTCATCGCCCTGGCACTGTTCGTCTACAAGCTCCTCTACCTGCGCAGTGTCCACCTCTACACCGACGACGTGGGCGTCTGGCTCTACCAGGGCATCCTGCCCTGGCGCCGTGGCTACCGCGGGGTAAAGTGGCGCGACATCGAGGACGCGATGTACTTCACCGGCTTCATCAGCTGGGCCCTGCGCTCCTACACCGTGCGCATCGGCCACCGCTTCACCAAGACCAGCGAGATCCTGGTCAGCCACCTGGCCCGGGGCAACAAGGCGGTCGAGCACATCAACCAGCTGCACCAGGCCCTGCTACGCGCCGAGCCGGCAGTCGACGAGCGGACGTGACGGTCACGCCGGCGAGCCACGCAAGCACAAGCCCCGCATGAGCGGGGCTTTTTGTTCATCATCTACCCTTACCCAGTGCCCATCTACCACCGGAGTGAGCGATGTGTGGCAGGCTTTCGCAGTACACAGGGCTTCATGAGTTCGTCGACGCACTGTCGATGCCCAACGCGCTGGTCAACCTCGTCGGCGAGCAGCCCGAGCGCTACAACGTCGCGCCATCGACGGCCGTGACGACGCTACGGCTCGAAGGCGATGCCCTGGTCGCCCAGGCCATTCGCTGGGGCTGGAGGCCGTTCTGGGCCCGTGATCGCGCGGCGCCGATCAACGCCAGGGTCGAGAAAGTGGCGCATGGACGCTTCTTCAGCGCCGCGTGGCGCCATCGCGCGCTGACGCCGGTCAGTGGCTGGTTCGAGTGGGTCGCCGAGGGCGGGCCGCGGAAACAGCCGTATCACATCCAGCACGCCGACGGCTCACCGATCCTCTGCGCCGCCATCGGCCAGTTCCCGGGCCTCGATGATGAGCCGGCCGAACAGCATGGGTTCGTCATCATCACCGCCGATGCCGAGGGCGGCATGGTCGACATTCACGACCGCCGCCCCGTCGTGCTGTCGCCCGAGCTGGCACGCGAGTGGCTTGACCCTGCGACGCCGCCAGAGCGCGCGGAACAAATCGTGCTGCACCAGGGCGAACCGCCCGAGGCGTTCACCTGGTACGCGGTCAGCCGCGACGTCGGCAACGTGCGCAACCAGGGCGCCTACCTGATCGAGCCTGCGTAGCAGAAAACCCGACAAAAGGAACAATGTTCCTATTTACATAGAGGAACATTGTTCCTATTATGTGAGTCATGCCGGCCACAATGGCGAGGCGCCACGCAGGAGGCTACGCCCATGAGCAACACGATTTCAGATCGCATCGTCGCCCGCTCGGTTATCGAGGCAGCTCGATTCATCCAGTCCTGGGAAGATGCAGACCCCGACAACCTGACAGAAGACCAGGTCCTGGCCGCCACTGGTTTCGCCGCCAAGCTCCATGAGGGGCTCCAGGCTACCGTCCTGCAGCGACTGGTGGACGAGACCAATCGTGACGAGTATCGCGAGTTCCAGGCGTGGGAAGAGGCACTGCTCAACGCAGATGGACGAGTCGCGAGCAACCCGTTTGCCGATTGGGGGTGGTGGTATCGCATCGCCAACGTGATGCTTGCCACTGCCTCGCAGAACATAGGCGTCGCCTGGGGAAGCCACGTCCATGGTCGTTTAATGGCTATTTTTCAGGACAGGTTCAAGCAGCGGTATGAGGAACCACAGGCATGAGCCGACCGACAGTCGTTACGGTGACGGAAGTTTCCTGGAACCCAGGCAGTTATGAAGTCAACGTAGAGCAGAATGGCAAGATGGTCGTTGGCCGGACCCGCGCTGGCAGCGATCCTGGCGCAGCCGCGGCGAAGGCCATGCAGATGGCCATGGAGTGGGGGGATCCGAACTACGTCATTCTCGGCAGCAAAAAGGTGCTTGCGTTCATACCGGAGCAACTGCGGGTGAAAATGTGAAACCAGATGCCTCTAAACACAATCCAGACCCGCGCTACCTGCGCGGGCTGTACGAGCGAGCCGGCCTGAAGCAGGAAGAAGCTGCCAGGCGGATCGGAATCACCGCCCGCGCGCTGAGGAATTACGTCAGCGAAACCGCCGGCAGAGAGGCGCCGTATCCCGTTCAGTTCGCGCTTGAGTGCCTGGCCAGCGAGAGCTAGCCAGCAGGTAGCGCAGGCAGGGCGCTCCCCGCGCCCCGGGCGCCTCGCTCACCCAGCTCAAGCGCTATGCCACCAAGATTGGCCTACGCCAGGGTAGGGCCGCCACCGTGTCGGCGGGCATTACTTCCAGGAGTGCAGCATCGGGGGCATTGTAAACAGTCTGTTAACGAGTTATGCTTAACTCCCGTTAACAGGTTGTTTACACTTAACGATGATTATCTCCTTCCGACACAAGGGTCTGGAAGTCTTCTTCAAGACGGGCAAGACCAAAGGGATCCAGGCGGCACACGCCCAGCGCCTACGCCGCCAACTGCTCGCCCTGAGCGAAGCGAACAATCCAGGCGACATGAATCAGGTCGGCTGGAGACTCCACTCCCTGAAGGGGGATCTTGCCGGATACTGGTCCGTCCGCGTTTCCGGCAATTGGCGGCTGACATTCCGCTTCGTTGGCGAGGATGTTGAGCTGGTCGACTACCAGGACTACCACTGAGGGTCTACATATGGGTATGCACAACCCGCCGCATCCTGCGGAAATCCTGCGCGAGGACGTGCTCCCCGAGCTGGATATCACTATCACGGACTTCGCCAAGGCCCTGGGCTATTCGCGGGTCCAACTGTCGAAGGTGCTCAATGGGCACGCCTCGATCACGTCGGACCTGGCCGTGCGCCTTGAGCGTGCCGGCATCGGCCGGGCCCGCCACTGGTTGGCCATGCAGGCGGCCTATGAGCTATGGCATGCAGAGCAGCGCGCTCAGCCGAAGGTGCCGCGTCTGTACGATGCCCACATTGCGGCGTGACCGTCACGCCGGCATAAAAAAGCCCCGCTTCGGCGGGGCTTTTCCGTTGGGGCCGGTCTATCAGGCCTGCAACCAGGCATTGACAGTATCGGCGCCGTACTGCTCTTTCCAGGCCTTCAGCACCCGGTGATTGCCGCCCTTGGTTTCCACCACCTCGCCGGTTTCCGGGTTGCGGTAGACCTGGCACTGTTGCAAATAGTCGG
>NZ_JAEMVM010000068.1:0-8676 GCF_016463925.1 Pseudomonas sp. P20
CGCCGCAGCGGTTCGGTCCCGAAAGGGGCTCGAAACGAAGCTTCACCGAGGTGCTTGACAGCGAATTTGAACGCTGTAGAATGCGCCTCCCGCTGATCGGAAGATGGTTTGAAGGTCGGCGCAAGCGGTTGAGTAGAAAAGAAAATTTTCGAAAATAACGCTTGACGGAACGAGAGGTTGCTGTAGAATGCGCGGCCTCGGTTGAGACGAAAGCCTTGACCAACTGCTCTTTAACAAGTCGAATCAAGCAATTCGTGTGGGTGCTTGTGATGTAAGGCTGGTGATCGCAAGATTATCAGCAACGCAAGTAACACTCGTGAATTCGAGAGTTTTATCTCTTTTTAAGAGAATGCGATTGCTGAGCCAAGTTTAGGGTTTTCTCAAAACCCAAGCAGTATTGAACTGAAGAGTTTGATCATGGCTCAGATTGAACGCTGGCGGCAGGCCTAACACATGCAAGTCGAGCGGATGAAGGGAGCTTGCTCCTGGATTCAGCGGCGGACGGGTGAGTAATGCCTAGGAATCTGCCTGGTAGTGGGGGATAACGTCCGGAAACGGGCGCTAATACCGCATACGTCCTGAGGGAGAAAGTGGGGGATCTTCGGACCTCACGCTATCAGATGAGCCTAGGTCGGATTAGCTAGTTGGTGGGGTAAAGGCCTACCAAGGCGACGATCCGTAACTGGTCTGAGAGGATGATCAGTCACACTGGAACTGAGACACGGTCCAGACTCCTACGGGAGGCAGCAGTGGGGAATATTGGACAATGGGCGAAAGCCTGATCCAGCCATGCCGCGTGTGTGAAGAAGGTCTTCGGATTGTAAAGCACTTTAAGTTGGGAGGAAGGGCAGTAAGTTAATACCTTGCTGTTTTGACGTTACCAACAGAATAAGCACCGGCTAACTTCGTGCCAGCAGCCGCGGTAATACGAAGGGTGCAAGCGTTAATCGGAATTACTGGGCGTAAAGCGCGCGTAGGTGGTTCAGCAAGTTGGATGTGAAATCCCCGGGCTCAACCTGGGAACTGCATCCAAAACTACTGAGCTAGAGTACGGTAGAGGGTGGTGGAATTTCCTGTGTAGCGGTGAAATGCGTAGATATAGGAAGGAACACCAGTGGCGAAGGCGACCACCTGGACTGATACTGACACTGAGGTGCGAAAGCGTGGGGAGCAAACAGGATTAGATACCCTGGTAGTCCACGCCGTAAACGATGTCGACTAGCCGTTGGGATCCTTGAGATCTTAGTGGCGCAGCTAACGCGATAAGTCGACCGCCTGGGGAGTACGGCCGCAAGGTTAAAACTCAAATGAATTGACGGGGGCCCGCACAAGCGGTGGAGCATGTGGTTTAATTCGAAGCAACGCGAAGAACCTTACCTGGCCTTGACATGCTGAGAACTTTCCAGAGATGGATTGGTGCCTTCGGGAACTCAGACACAGGTGCTGCATGGCTGTCGTCAGCTCGTGTCGTGAGATGTTGGGTTAAGTCCCGTAACGAGCGCAACCCTTGTCCTTAGTTACCAGCACCTCGGGTGGGCACTCTAAGGAGACTGCCGGTGACAAACCGGAGGAAGGTGGGGATGACGTCAAGTCATCATGGCCCTTACGGCCAGGGCTACACACGTGCTACAATGGTCGGTACAAAGGGTTGCCAAGCCGCGAGGTGGAGCTAATCCCATAAAACCGATCGTAGTCCGGATCGCAGTCTGCAACTCGACTGCGTGAAGTCGGAATCGCTAGTAATCGTGAATCAGAATGTCACGGTGAATACGTTCCCGGGCCTTGTACACACCGCCCGTCACACCATGGGAGTGGGTTGCTCCAGAAGTAGCTAGTCTAACCGCAAGGGGGACGGTTACCACGGAGTGATTCATGACTGGGGTGAAGTCGTAACAAGGTAGCCGTAGGGGAACCTGCGGCTGGATCACCTCCTTAATCGAAGATCTCAGCTTCTTCATAAGCTCCCACACGAATTGCTTGATTCACTGGTTAGACGATTGGGTCTGTAGCTCAGTTGGTTAGAGCGCACCCCTGATAAGGGTGAGGTCGGCAGTTCGAATCTGCCCAGACCCACCAATTGTTGGTGTGCTGCGTGATCCGATACGGGGCCATAGCTCAGCTGGGAGAGCGCCTGCTTTGCACGCAGGAGGTCAGGAGTTCGATCCTCCTTGGCTCCACCATCTAAAACAATCGTCGAAAGCTCAGAAATGAATGTTCGTGAATGAACATTGATTTCTGGTCTTTGCACCAGAACTGTTCTTTAAAAATTCGGGTATGTGATAGAAGTAAGACTGAATGATCTCTTTCACTGGTGATCATTCAAGTCAAGGTAAAATTTGCGAGTTCAAGCGCGAATTTTCGGCGAATGTCGTCTTCACAGTATAACCAGATTGCTTGGGGTTATATGGTCAAGTGAAGAAGCGCATACGGTGGATGCCTTGGCAGTCAGAGGCGATGAAAGACGTGGTAGCCTGCGAAAAGCTTCGGGGAGTCGGCAAACAGACTTTGATCCGGAGATCTCTGAATGGGGGAACCCACCTAGGATAACCTAGGTATCTTGTACTGAATCCATAGGTGCAAGAGGCGAACCAGGGGAACTGAAACATCTAAGTACCCTGAGGAAAAGAAATCAACCGAGATTCCCTTAGTAGTGGCGAGCGAACGGGGATTAGCCCTTAAGCTTCATTGATTTTAGCGGAACGCTCTGGAAAGTGCGGCCATAGTGGGTGATAGCCCCGTACGCGAAAGGATCTTTGAAGTGAAATCGAGTAGGACGGAGCACGAGAAACTTTGTCTGAACATGGGGGGACCATCCTCCAAGGCTAAATACTACTGACTGACCGATAGTGAACCAGTACCGTGAGGGAAAGGCGAAAAGAACCCCGGAGAGGGGAGTGAAATAGAACCTGAAACCGTATGCGTACAAGCAGTGGGAGCCTACTTGTTAGGTGACTGCGTACCTTTTGTATAATGGGTCAGCGACTTATATTCAGTGGCAAGCTTAACCGTATAGGGTAGGCGTAGCGAAAGCGAGTCTTAATAGGGCGTTTAGTCGCTGGGTATAGACCCGAAACCGGGCGATCTATCCATGAGCAGGTTGAAGGTTAGGTAACACTGACTGGAGGACCGAACCCACTCCCGTTGAAAAGGTAGGGGATGACTTGTGGATCGGAGTGAAAGGCTAATCAAGCTCGGAGATAGCTGGTTCTCCTCGAAAGCTATTTAGGTAGCGCCTCATGTATCACTCTGGGGGGTAGAGCACTGTTTCGGCTAGGGGGTCATCCCGACTTACCAAACCGATGCAAACTCCGAATACCCAGAAGTGCCGAGCATGGGAGACACACGGCGGGTGCTAACGTCCGTCGTGAAAAGGGAAACAACCCAGACCGCCAGCTAAGGTCCCAAAGTTGTGGTTAAGTGGTAAACGATGTGGGAAGGCTTAGACAGCTAGGAGGTTGGCTTAGAAGCAGCCATCCTTTAAAGAAAGCGTAATAGCTCACTAGTCGAGTCGGCCTGCGCGGAAGATGTAACGGGGCTCAAACCACACACCGAAGCTGCGGGTGTCACGTAAGTGACGCGGTAGAGGAGCGTTCTGTAAGCCTGTGAAGGTGAGTTGAGAAGCTTGCTGGAGGTATCAGAAGTGCGAATGCTGACATGAGTAACGACAATGGGTGTGAAAAACACCCACGCCGAAAGACCAAGGGTTCCTGCGCAACGTTAATCGACGCAGGGTTAGTCGGTTCCTAAGGCGAGGCTGAAAAGCGTAGTCGATGGGAAACAGGTTAATATTCCTGTACTTCTGGTTACTGCGATGGAGGGACGGAGAAGGCTAGGCCAGCTTGGCGTTGGTTGTCCAAGTTTAAGGTGGTAGGCTGAAATCTTAGGTAAATCCGGGGTTTCAAGGCCGAGAGCTGATGACGAGTCGTCTTTTAGATGACGAAGTGGTTGATGCCATGCTTCCAAGAAAAGCTTCTAAGCTTCAGGTAACCAGGAACCGTACCCCAAACCGACACAGGTGGTCGGGTAGAGAATACCAAGGCGCTTGAGAGAACTCGGGTGAAGGAACTAGGCAAAATGGCACCGTAACTTCGGGAGAAGGTGCGCCGGCTAGGGTGAAGGATTTACTCCGTAAGCTCTGGCTGGTCGAAGATACCAGGCCGCTGCGACTGTTTATTAAAAACACAGCACTCTGCAAACACGAAAGTGGACGTATAGGGTGTGACGCCTGCCCGGTGCCGGAAGGTTAATTGATGGGGTTAGCGCAAGCGAAGCTCTTGATCGAAGCCCCGGTAAACGGCGGCCGTAACTATAACGGTCCTAAGGTAGCGAAATTCCTTGTCGGGTAAGTTCCGACCTGCACGAATGGCGTAACGATGGCGGCGCTGTCTCCACCCGAGACTCAGTGAAATTGAAATCGCTGTGAAGATGCAGTGTATCCGCGGCTAGACGGAAAGACCCCGTGAACCTTTACTGTAGCTTTGCACTGGACTTTGAGCCTGCTTGTGTAGGATAGGTGGGAGGCTTTGAAGCGTGGACGCCAGTTCGCGTGGAGCCATCCTTGAAATACCACCCTGGCATGCTTGAGGTTCTAACTCTGGTCCGTGATCCGGATCGAGGACAGTGTATGGTGGGCAGTTTGACTGGGGCGGTCTCCTCCTAAAGAGTAACGGAGGAGTACGAAGGTGCGCTCAGACCGGTCGGAAATCGGTCGCAGAGTATAAAGGCAAAAGCGCGCTTGACTGCGAGACAGACACGTCGAGCAGGTACGAAAGTAGGTCTTAGTGATCCGGTGGTTCTGTATGGAAGGGCCATCGCTCAACGGATAAAAGGTACTCCGGGGATAACAGGCTGATACCGCCCAAGAGTTCATATCGACGGCGGTGTTTGGCACCTCGATGTCGGCTCATCACATCCTGGGGCTGAAGCCGGTCCCAAGGGTATGGCTGTTCGCCATTTAAAGTGGTACGCGAGCTGGGTTTAGAACGTCGTGAGACAGTTCGGTCCCTATCTGCCGTGGACGTTTGAGATTTGAGAGGGGCTGCTCCTAGTACGAGAGGACCGGAGTGGACGAACCTCTGGTGTTCCGGTTGTCACGCCAGTGGCATTGCCGGGTAGCTATGTTCGGAAAAGATAACCGCTGAAAGCATCTAAGCGGGAAACTTGCCTCAAGATGAGATCTCACTGGGAACTTGATTCCCCTGAAGGGCCGTCGAAGACTACGACGTTGATAGGCTGGGTGTGTAAGCGTTGTGAGGCGTTGAGCTAACCAGTACTAATTGCCCGTGAGGCTTGACCATATAACACCCAAACAATCTGATGATTGTGTGTTGTAAGGTGAAGTCGACGAACCGAAAGTTCGCATGAACCGCAAAACACCTTGAAATCACATACCTGAATCCGGATAGACGTAAGCCCAAGCGAACGGATATCCAACCGAATTGCTTGACGATCATAGAGCGTTGGAACCACCTGATCCCTTCCCGAACTCAGAAGTGAAACGACGCATCGCCGATGGTAGTGTGGGGTCTCCCCATGTGAGAGTAGGTCATCGTCAAGCTCCTATCCCAAAACCCCTGGTCAGCGATGACCAGGGGTTTTGCTTTTGCGCGCGGAAAAGTCTGCGAAAATCCGGGGAAAAGGCAGCTATACGGCAGGGCTTTTCGTAGGCAAAGCGCAAGTGCCTCTATATGATGCGTGCCTGGCTAGTGTGGGGCGTCTATGCAGACCTTGCTGAAACTACTTCAAGACGGGCGATTCCACTCCGGTGAGGAGTTGGGGGCAGTACTGGGCATCAGTCGCAGTGCAGTCTGGAAACGCTTGCAGCACCTGGAGGCTGAACATGGCCTGCAGTTCCACAAGGTGCGTGGCCGGGGTTACCGTCTGGCGAGTCCCCTCAGTCTCCTGGATCCGCGGAAGATCGACAGCCTCTGGCCTGTCGAGATCATGCCCACCGTCGATTCGACCAATAGCGAGGCCATGCGCAGGCTCGCGGCTGGAGCCTCGACGCCTTTCGTTATCGTCGCCGAGCAGCAGACTGCCGGGCGTGGACGTCGCGGCCGAGCCTGGGTCAGTCCCTATGGAGAGAACCTCTATTATTCTCTGGCCATTACTGTCAGGGGGGGCGCTCGGGAGCTCGAAGGGTTGAGCCTGGTTGTCGGTCTCGCGGTGCTCCGGGCCCTGGAGTCTTTGGGCGTCCGGGACGCCGGGTTGAAGTGGCCGAACGACCTTCTGCAGGGAGGCAAGAAGATCGCCGGAATTCTCCTGGAGCTGAGTGGCGACCCCGCGGATCTGTGTCATGTCGTTATCGGCATAGGGATCAACGTCAACATGAAGACCGCCACTGATATCGGCCAGCCTTGGACCTCCCTGCGCGAAGCGCTGGGGGAGCTGGTGGATCGTTCGCGGCTGCTTTCTGCTCTCAATCGGCAGTTGGCCGATTATCTCGATAGGCATTCGCGCGAAGGCTTTGCTGCAAGTCGCGAGGAGTGGGAGTCCTGCAATCTCTGGCAGGGTGCCCAGGTCATTCTCTCGACTGCTCTGAGTTCCATCGAGGGTCGTGTGCTGGGTGTCGATAGCCGAGGAGCGCTGCGTCTCGAGGTGGATGGCGTGGAGCAGGGGTTCAGTGGAGGGGAGCTTAGTTTGAGGTTGCGTCAATGATTCTTGAGCTCGACTGTGGAAACTCGCTGATCAAGTGGCGGGTCATCGAGGGGGCGGCGCGGTCGATCGCCGGTGGCCTTGCGGAGTCCGATGATGCCCTGGTCGAACAGTTAACGTCGCAGCAAGCGCTGCCAGTGCGAGCCTGTCGCCTGGTGAGCGTTCGCAGCGAGCAGGAAACCTCGCAACTGGTCGCACGGTTGGAGCAGCTGTTCCCGGTTTCGGCGCTGGTTGCATCATCCGGCAAGCAGTTGGCGGGTGTGCGCAACGGCTATCTCGATTACCAGCGCCTGGGGCTCGACCGCTGGCTGGCCCTCGTCGCGGCTCATCATCTGGCTAAGAAGGCCTGCCTGGTCATCGATCTGGGGACCGCGGTCACCTCTGACCTGGTCGCGGCGGATGGAGTGCATCTGGGGGGCTACATATGCCCGGGCATGACCCTGATGAGAAGCCAGTTGCGCACCCATACCCGACGTATCCGCTACGACGATGCAGAGGCCCGTCGGGCGCTTGCCAGTCTCCAGCCAGGGCAGGCCACGGCCGAGGCGGTTGAGCGGGGTTGTCTGCTCATGCTCAGGGGGTTCGTTCGTGAGCAGTACGCCATGGCGTGCGAGCTGCTCGGTCCGGATTGTGAAATATTCCTGACGGGTGGGGATGCCGAACTGGTTCGCGACGAACTGGCTGGCGCCCGGATCATGCCGGACCTGGTTTTCGTAGGGCTGGCACTGGCTTGCCCGATTGAGTGAGAGGATCTATGCGCTGGTTCTTCCTGTTTCTCCTGGCCCTGAACGTCTTCTACTACGTCTGGCACCAGCAGCAATCCCCGCTACGGGCCAAGGAAATCGCACCGCTGGAACTCTATAAGGATGGGCAGAAGAACATTCTGCTGCTGGCCGAGAGCAACCTTGCTTCCAGGGCGCGCTCGGGGTCGCAGGTGCCGGCGCCGAGTGTGCCTCCGGCTGCCGAAGAGTCGATCGCATCCGAGTCGGCCTGTCTCTATCTTGGCGGAGGCGGTGAGGAGGTGGATGCCCGAAGGTTGCAGCAGCGCCTGCTGGGCCTGGATATCGAGGCGGAGGTCGAGGCCCGTGGGGAGATGAGCGTCGATTACTGGGTCTATCTTCCTCCGCTAGCCTCGCGGGAGGCTGCGCTTCGTCAGTTGAAGGAGCTTCAGGCGCGCAATATCGACAGCTACCTGATTGGCGAGGGAGTGCTGGCCAATGGCATTTCTTTGGGGATGTTTTCCGCGCGGGATTCGGCTGAAAGTGCGCAGGTGCGTCTCAAGACGGCAGGTTACGAGGCGGAGCTGAAGGAGTTGCCCCGCGGGCAGCGTGATTTCTGGGTAAGGGTGGCTCCCGGCAGCCGGCGCCTGGTGGATGAGCAACTGCTCCAGGAGCTGGCTCGGGACTTCAAGGGATTGCAGCATCAAATAATGTCGTGCAAAGGTGTTGCATCCCCCTGATGGTTTGCATAGAATGGCGCCCGCTTCGCAGGGGGAAGGCTGAAAGACTCCTACCATGAAGTTGCTGTTGAAACCTAAGTTCAGGTTTTTTAAGAGAAAACTCTTGACAGCAAGGTGGCAGACGTAGAGAATGCCGCCCACCAGTTTGGAGGGATTCCCGAGTGGCCAAAGGGATCAGACTGTAAATCTGACGTCATAGACTTCGAAGGTTCGAATCCTTCTCCCTCCACCAGTTTAAAAGCGTGAGCTTCGGGCTCCGCGGGTATAGTTCAGTGGTAGAACCTCAGCCTTCCAAGCTGATGATGCGGGTTCGATTCCCGCTACCCGCTCCAGTCAAGTTGCTTGTGTTTCGCTCATGTAGCTCAGTTGGTAGAGCACACCCTTGGTAAGGGTGAGGTCAGCGGTTCAAATCCGCTCATGAGCTCCATTTATCCAGGGGCAGATATGAAAATATCTGCCCTTGTTCTAATGGTAGCGTGATCCGCTCAATTCCTTGAAGGGGATGGTCTCCATGGCTAAAGAAAAATTTGAACGGAACAAGCCGCACGTCAACGTCGGCACCA
>NZ_JAEMVM010000007.1:0-217612 GCF_016463925.1 Pseudomonas sp. P20
CCGGCATATCGCCTGGGCACTTTCAACGACAAGGAACGTATCCATGGCAACCCCCGCCTACATGTCCATCACCGGCACCAAGCAGGGCCTGATCACCGCCGGCGCCTTCACCGAGGATTCGGTCGGCAACACCTACCAGGAAGGCCACGAGGACCAGGTGATGGTCCAGGGCTTCAACCACGAAGTGATCATCCCGCGCGACCCGCAGTCCGGCCAGCCGACCGGCCAGCGCGTGCACAAGCCGGTGGTCATCACCAAGGTCTTCGACAAGGCCTCGCCCCTGCTGCTGGCCGCCCTGACCTCCGGCGAGCGCCTGACCAAGGTCGAGATCCAGTGGTACCGCACCTCCGCCGCCGGCACCCAGGAGCACTACTACACCACCGTCCTGGAAGACGCGATCATCGTCGACATCAAGGACTACATGCACAACTGCCAGGACCCGGGCAACGCCCACTTCACCCACCTGGAAGACGTGCACTTCACCTACCGCAAGATCACCTGGACCCACGAAGTCTCCGGCACCTCCGGCTCCGACGACTGGCGCTCCCCGGTCGCCGGCTGAGCCGCGACCGCCGCACGCGGCCAGCCTCGCTGGCCGTCGTGCCCTCGATGACCCATAGCGCCGTGGCCAGGAAAGCCCGCGCCGGGTCGATGCCGCTTTGTTTGTTGTAGGCAGCTTCCGATCGAGCCTGCGCGCCCTTGTCTCGCCCGCGCCAGGCAGGACAATCGAATCGGTCGCCTGCGCCAGTGAGGGACAACGGATGTTCGCAGCAGCCAACCAGACCCATTTCAGCCTCGCCATCGACGGCCTCGCCCTCGACCTGCAGGTGCTCTCCTTCAGCGGCCGCGAAGCCATCAGCCAGCCGTTCGCCTTCGACCTGGAGCTGGTCGGCGAACGCCCCGTGCCGGACCTCGAAAGCCTGCTGCACAAACCCGCCTTCCTTACCCTCGGGCCCGCCGGCAACGGTATCCACGGCCTGGTGCGCAGCGCCGGACAGGGCGACTCGGGCAAGCGCCTGACCCGCTACCGCATCACCCTCGTCCCGCAACTGGCCTACCTCGCCCAGCGCACCAACCAGCGCATCTTCCAGCACCTCACGGTGCCGCAGATCGTCGGTCGGGTGCTGGAGGAACACGGCATCCTCGCCGACGCCTACCGCTTCCAGCTCGGCACCCGCTACCCCGAGCGCGAATACTGCGTGCAGTACGACGAGAGCGACCTGCAGTTCGTCCAGCGCCTGTGCTGCGAGGAGGGCATCCATTTTCATTTCCAGCACAGCGCCACGGCGCACCTGCTGGTATTCGGCGACGACCAGACGGTGTTCCCGCGGCTCGCGCCGGTGGCCTACCAGCAGGACTCCGGCCTGGTCGCCGACCGGCCGGCGGTCAAGCGCTTCGGCGTACGCCTGGAAACCCGCACCAGCCGCGTCACCCGCCGCGACTACGACTTCGAGAAACCGCGCCTGACGCTGGAAAGCACCGCCCGCGGCGAAGCCCGGCCGGACCTCGAGGACTACGACTATCCCGGTCGCTTCGTCGACCGCGAGCGCGGCAAGCACCTGGCCAGGCGCGCCCTCGAACGGCAGCGCAGCGACTACCGCCTGGCCGAGGGCCGCAGCGACCAACCGTTGCTGCTCAGCGGCCACTTCCTGCCGCTGGCCGCCCATCCCCAGGCGGGCTGGAACGACCTCTGGCTGCTCACCGAGGTGATTCACGAGGGGCGGCAGCCTCAGGTGCTGGAGGAAAGCATCGTCTCCGATGCCTCGGCGAGCCCGGACGACTTCCGGCAGGGTTACCGCAACCGCTTCCAGGCCACGCCCTGGGAGGCGTTCTTCCGTCCCCCACCGACGCCGCCGAAGCCGCGCATCCTCGGCACGCAGAGCGCGGTGGTGACCGGCCCGAAGGGTGAGGAAATCCACTGCGACCGCTACGGTCGGTTGAAGGTGCAATTCCACTGGGATCGCGAGGGCCAGGCCGACGACAGCAGCAGTTGCTGGTTACGCGTTGCCTCCGGCTGGGCGGGAAGGAACTACGGCGCCATCGCCATCCCGCGGGTCGGCATGGAGGTACTGGTGACCTTCCTCGAAGGCGATCCCGACCAGCCGCTGGTCACCGGCTGCCTGTTCCACAGGGAACATCCGGTGCCCTACGAACTGCCGGGGCACAAGACCCGCAGCGTCTTCAAGAGCCTCAGCAGTCCTGGCGGCGGTGGCTACAACGAGCTGCGCATCGAGGACCGCAAGGGCCAGGAGCAGATCTTCGTCCATGCCCAGCGCGACTGGGACGAAAACATCGAGCACGACCAGAAGATCCGCGTCGGTCACCAACGCCACGACACCGTGCAGGCGAATAGCTACAGCGAGTTCAAGGCCGAGGAACACCGCACCACCCACGCCGAGCGCAAGGTGGAGGTCCGCGCCAGCGACCACCTCACCGTAGCCAACGACCAGCACCTGAAGATCGCCAGCGGCCAGTTCGTCGAGGCCGGCCAGGAGATCCACCTGAGCAGCGGTCTGAAGGTGGTGCTGGAGGCCGGCGCCGAACTGACCCTCAAGGGCGGCGGCAGCTTCCTCAAGCTCGACGCCAGCGGCGTGACCCTCTCCGGGGCCAACGTCCGGGTCAACTCCGGCGGCAGCCCGGGCAACGGCAGCGGCGCGGCGCCGCTGTTGCCGGGGCCGCCGCTCGACGCGGATGCGGCGACAGCGGGCCAGGTACTGGACAACCCGGCGCGTAGCCGTCCCGAGCGGAAGGGGCCGGAACAATTGATCGTCGATGTCTGGGGAGACCCGGCGCAAGGAAGCCAGGTCGTACTGTTGCCACCGGAGAGCGAGGCATGAGCGGATTCCAGGACCAGAGTATCGACGAAGGCGTGCGCAAGCGCACCGCCTACCAGAACGATCGGCGTGCACGACTGGCATTGAACGTCGAGCGACAGGACGGCGGTATCCTGCAGATTCCGGTGGCCAGCGATATGCTCGGCCATGAGGAGCACGAGCGTATCCAGCAGAACACCTTCCTGGCTGTGATGCCGCTGGTCCGCCTGCCAACGCTGGGCAAGGCCGGTTATGGCGACCAGCTGCCCGCCGGCGCGCTACCGCGGGCGGGACGGATCTACCTGTTCCAGGACGGCAAGTTGTGGCGCGAACTGGAATGTGATGGCAAGGGCAACCTGTTCGAAGTCGATCTCCTGCAGGGGCGCAGCCAGCGTGCGGACAAGCGTCCGGCCGTAGGCAAGACACAAGCGCTGATCCTGGTGCCGGTGCTGGTCAAGGGGCAGTTCGTGATCCCACGCTACACCATGGCCTATAGCGAAACTCCCTGGCCTTGGTCGTACATCGACTGGCTGGAGGAGGACCCGCAGCGGGTCAACCGGCGCTGCCAGCAGATGGCGTCCGCTTGGAACGCCTCGGTGGCCAACCAGCACTGGAAAGCCTCCATCCATCAACCCGCGCTGGTCATTGATCATCACGCCCAGGGTTTGCGACCTCGCGACTTCAACGTCGAGAGCGCGCTGGAAGACCCGGCGGAATTCACACCTGCGTTCGCCGCCTTTCGCGAAGAGTCGCTGGTGTGCCAGTTGCAGCGACGCCAGCAGGAATTGGCGCCCCTGCTGAAGCAGGCTCCGCCCTCTGCGCTACCTACTCTGGAAGCCGGAGAGGACGTACTGGAAACCCTCAAGCTGCGTGGCCATCCCAACCTCATCGGGCTGATGCTCGACGACTCGCTGTTCGCCTTGCGCCACGCTGCGGCGCAGGCGCGCCACTGCGCCGCCTACTTGCGCAGCCTCAATGCACTGCTGCCGCACCGTCCCAACGGACGCTATGCACAGGTGCTGAGCAACATGCTCGACGGCCCGCTCGCCAAGCTCAGGGGCGAGGTCGATCAGGCCGAACTGGACGAGGCGATCTTCGCCGAGGAGCGACAGTCTTGCCGAATCCACCTGACGCAGCAGGTCGAGCATCTGGTTGCCCTGCTGGAAGGCCCCTTGCACCCGGTGTTGCAGGACTGGACCTACCAGTGCGACGAAGCCCTGCTGGAGCCCTACAGCCTGATGAGCGAGGCACTGGCTGCGCTGAACCAGCTTCCCGACCGCTGCGACGCACTGTACAGCGGTACCGCCTACCGGGCGCTGGCGGCACATGTCGAGCGGGTGGTCAGCACGGTTCTGCAGGCAAGCCACCCGCTTGGCGCCATGCTCCTGGCCAAGGACGAAGGACAACTTCCCGAGCCGGTTCGGCGCCTGCAGGCGCTGCGCGATAGCCCGGGGACGCCGGACCCCGACGCAATGGGCCTCAGCACGCTGATGCTGGGAGCCAGTCTGCTGGGCGAGGTCGACCAGCCCAGCGCCGGCAAGAGCCTCGCCTACTTCCTCGGCGACCTGCTGGACGTGTTCGGCGCCAGCGTAGTCGAGCAACTCGGCCGGCTGTCCCAGGGTGCCACCCAGATCCAGCTCGACCGCTTGTTCGCACCGACCTTCAATACTCTGAGCGCCCTCTCGGTGAAGATGAAAGGTATCCGCCTGCTGCCCGACAGTCAGGTGCCGCTCGACATGGTTGTCGTCGGCGTGCGCGGAGCCGGCCTGCGCAACGGTCTGACCGAGGTCGAGCGCCAGGAGCTGAGGCGCAAGAGCTATCGGCGCGCCATCGTTCAGGACGGTGCCGGCAATCCCCTGGCCGGCACCAGTCCCCGCGACACCGGCATGAGTCGCGCCAACCTGCGCAACGTCATGGTGGTGGCGGTACCCAAGGATCACCCGGACCTGCTTGCCTACACGAAATTCCGTACGCAGTTAGGCACGTTGACCCAGGTGATGGAGAACACTCGCATCGTGCCGACGATGATGCTGGGGTTTGCGATTTATAACTTGAATGTGCAGGTGCAGGCATACAGTGGCTTTGTAGACAGTGGAGAAAAGCACAGAGGGACGATCGGGGCTATCGGTGCAGTAATCGATTTAACAGCCGCTGGAGGAAGCCATGCAAAGCTGCTTTTCGGACCATCTACTGCAAAGTATCTAGAAACCCCACGTATATCGGTAGCCCAAATATCCCCTCGATGGGCCAGGAATCTAGAAGTTCAAACAGGCAGCCCTAAGTTAGGGTTGCTACGTGGGCTTGGTGGCGCAGCCACACTATTCGGTGCAGGCATCAGTGTATGGGATGGCTACCGAGCTTTGAGGCAGGGAGATAGCGATGCGGCTGCGGCCTACGGTGTGGCCGCAGTGGGTGGGGGCCTTTGGGGTGCCTACGTCCTAGGATGGATAGTAAACCCTTATGCTTTGCTGGCTGGTGCGGTTTTGGCGATCGGAGGCACTGTGGTCGCTAATCTACTGACTGACAGCGATGCGGAAACCATCGTCAAGAAAGGCCCCTTCGGCCGGCAATTCGCCGAGGCTGGCCTGCTCGATTCGCTGATGGGCCAGGACCAGCGCTTCGCCCATCTGAAAGACCCGCAAACGGCCTATCGCCAATTGCTGGGAGTCCTCGGCCATCCGCGGGTCTTTGTCCATCGCCTGGAAGACTGGCGCAAATTGGCGCCGGCGGCGCATCGATCTGTCTTGCAGGAAGCGGAACGGGGTCGCCAAGCGGTCAGCCGCACTGCGCTATCCTGCATCGACCCCAAGTTGCAGGCGCTGGAGGCAAACGATTGGGCCGTGGTGCTGAGTTCCCCGCTCCTGGCCATGTTCGAGAATGGCCAGAAGGCGTTCCGCCTGGTGGCCCAGGAGTTTCTCAGCAGCTTGCCGATCGATCCGGGCACCCTGTTCGGCGTCAAGCGCTACCATCGGGTCCCCGCGGGCCCCGCCAAGCTCGAAGCCTTGCCGTTGGATGCTGCCAGCGTGCTCTATGTGCTGCCGGCCAGCCTGCCGATTCCGCAGTTGTCTCCTCGGGCCCGCTATAGCATGCGCATGACCCAGGGTTTGAAGATCAGCGCACAGTTCGAACTCAATGCCGACCAGCCTGAGCAGCGGCTTGTCCTGCCTCAACCCAGCCCGAAGAGTTGGAGTGCATTCACATCCGCCAATCGGTACCTTCCCCCGGACGACTTGGGCCCCCATGCTGCGCCACCTTATTGGTTGATAGAGAACAGTGAGTTCAACGTATGACTGTACACATGGATGCCACGTACTCAGCCAGTGCTTATCGCAGTGAAGTCAACGACTCTTTACCGCCGCCAAGGTGGAAGGAGGAGTCTAACCGTAATGGTATTTTTGACACCCATCTTGCCTTTGGGAACTATGCCAATCTAGATCCGGAAATGGAGATTGTAGGGCAGCTTTCGATCGGGACTGAGGATAAGTCAGAGGTTGGAGGTGCTGAGGCATATTGCAACTCTATGCGTTGGCAGTTCCAGAACTCTAGCAGAATTCCTTATATAATATTCACGCTTAGGATGCTGTGCTATTTTTTTGTATGGATTGCTTTGGGAATTGGCATAATGGGAGAAGCCACCGGAGAGTGGAGGAGGGACATACAGCAACTCTACACCTTGGTTTGCTCATTCTTTGTGGTGGCTGTTTCAGTAATATCCATGGTGGCCTTTCTTTCGAATAAAAAATATCTTCACGTTATTCAGATGTCGGGTTTTTTATTTTCAATCCCATTGGCTTTGTACCAGTATGGAACAATATTTGGAACCAATGGTTTGCAAATAGCAATTTGGATAGGCGTAGCTACTTATTTTATGGGTGCAGTCGGCTTCAGCGCCATCCTTTGGCTCTACAGCAAAGTCTTCAAGCAAGATGGCAGTGAATTCAATCGCCTGGACGGCATGCTCCGCTTCAAGCGTCGCTTCCGCCGCCTGTTCGTCGCTCCCTTCGACGAGTTCGATCCGGTGCTGCAATTGCTGCCCAGTGGCTACGGCAGCCACGACTATGCGCTCTGGTTGCATCACCGCTATACCGACAACAAGGTCTGTCTGGCCACCCGCGTCCACTCCCTCGGTCTCGACAAGGTCAATGCCCTGGCCTTCTGGGACTGCCTGCAACGCTACATGGACGTGACCCAGCCGTTGCCCGACCTGCCGGTCCTGGAGCCGAGCCGCCCCTTAGATCCGGTCACCGCCGAGCATGATCGGCATACCGGACGCGATCCCCATTACTGGCGCCAGCGCACCTACCAGGGCTGGCCAGCCAAGGAGCGCAAGGAGCTGGACCGACGCCTGCATGAGTATCCCTGGCAACAGCAGCCCTGCATCGTCAGGGCGCGCATCGATCCCGGGCTAAGCATCGAAGCCTATTACCGGCGCCAGGAAGCCAAGGGCATTTTTGCCACGCCCAGGGCCGATGATTTCAATGATGAGCACTGATGCTGAGTTATTCCGCCATTGCGACCGGTTAGCGAAGAAGGACTTTCACTAGAGTGGCTGTCGATCTACAAGGGCGTTCCTGTCCCGCCGTGCGATCAAGTCTCGGGTAGGACAGGGAGATCTGCCGGGCACTGGGCGCGACTTCAGCGCTGTGCCAGCAGTTTTCTGCCGCGGGCGACGGCGGCACGGACCTGGTTCGGCGCGGTGCCGCCGATATGGTCGCGGGCGTTGACCGAGCCTTCCAGGGTCAGCACGTCGAAGACGTCGGCGTCGATCTGCTCGCTGAAGCGGCGCAGTTCGTCGAGGCTCATCTCGGCGAGGTCCTTGCCGCTGTCTACGCCGTACTTCACTGCGTGGCCGACGATCTCGTGGCAGTCGCGGAACGGCAGGCCCTTGCGCACCAGGTAGTCCGCCAGGTCGGTGGCGGTGGAGAAACCGCGGCGTGCCGCCTCGCGCATGATCTCGCGCCGGGGCCGGATCGCCGGGACCATGTCGGCGAAGGCGCGCAGGCTATCGCGCAGGGTGTCGGCGGCGTCGAACAGCGGTTCCTTGTCTTCCTGGTTGTCCTTGTTGTAGGCCAGCGGCTGGCCCTTCATCAGGGTCAGCAAGCCGGTGAGGGCGCCGAACACCCGGCCGGACTTGCCGCGTACCAGCTCCGGCACGTCGGGGTTCTTCTTCTGCGGCATGATCGAGGAGCCGGTGCAGAAGCGGTCGGGCAGGTCGATGAACTGGAACTGCGCGCTGGTCCACAGCACCAGCTCTTCCGAGAAGCGCGACAGGTGCATCATCGCCAGGCTGGCGGCGGCGCAGAATTCGATGGCGAAGTCGCGGTCGGAGACGCCGTCCAGGGAGTTGCCGCCAACCGCGTCGAAGCCCAGCAACTGGCAGGTGATCTCGCGCTGGATCGGGTAGGTGGTGCCGGCCAGGGCCGCCGAGCCGAGCGGCATGCGGTTGACCCGCTTGCGGCAGTCGACCAGGCGCTCGTAGTCGCGGCCGAGCATCTCGAACCAGGCCAGCAGGTGGTGGCCGAAGGTCACCGGCTGGGCGGTCTGCAGGTGGGTGAAACCGGGCATGATGGTGTCGGCTTCCGCTTCGGCCAGGCCCAGCAGGCCCTCCTGCAGGCGGGTGATCTCGGCGAGGATGGTGTCGATCTCGTCGCGTAGCCAGAGGCGGATGTCGGTGGCCACCTGGTCGTTGCGCGAGCGGCCGGTGTGGAGCTTCTTGCCGGTGACGCCGATGCGGTCGGTCAGGCGCGCCTCGATGTTCATGTGTACGTCTTCCAGGTCGACGCGCCAGTCGAAGCTGCCGGCTTCGATTTCCGCCTGGATCTGTTGCAGGCCGTCGACGATCGCATCGCGCTCGGCGTCGCTCAGCACGCCGACCTTGGCCAGCATCGTGGCGTGGGCGATGGAACCCATGATGTCGTGGCGGTAGAGACGCTTGTCGAAGTCGACGGAGGCGGTGAAACGGGCGACGAAGGCGTCGACGGGCTCGCTGAAGCGGCCGCCCCAGGACTGGTTGGTCTTCTCTACGCTCATGGTATCTCTCGCTGCAACAAGAAACGGACAGGCCGCGCGGCCTGCGTGACGGGCAAAGTGCGACGATGATAGCAGGCCGGGAGAAAAAACCGGCGGCTCGTCGACGAAGCCGGAACGAGCGCTGTTTCGCGGTTTTTTGCGGCAGATGGCATTTCGGTGCTTTATTTCGCCCGTACGCCCGCGGCTGTCTTGCGGGCGCCCCGGGCCTTGCGGAAACTCTGTCGATGCCTATCCGATTCAAGCCCGGCCGCTCGACCCGGCCGGCCGTCCAAGACGACTTCTTCATTCCCGAGCTCTGCGAAGCCGAAGCCCTGTTCACCCTGGTGCTGCTGGCGGAGCTGCTGGTGCTGGTGCTGGTGCTGGCGGAACCGATGACGCCGAGCTTCAACTGGGTGCGCCTGGCCCTGGCGTCGCTGTTCGTGCAGTGGATCGTACTGCTCTCGGCGGCGCTGTTCTGCCGCCTGCGGCCATTGCTCGCGCGCCTGCCGGTGGCGCTGGCGGGGAGTGCCTGCTGCCTGTTGGTGGTGGCCCTCACCCTGGGCTGCACGGCGGTCGCCGAGCACTATCAGCTGGGCGGAGAACTGACGCGTGCCGGCGAGGTCAATCTGTATCTGCGGCACGCGCTGATCGCGCTGATCATGTCCGCCCTGGTGCTGCGCTACTTTTACCTGCAGAGCCAGTGGCGCCGGCAGCAGCAGGCCGAGTTGCAGGCGCGCCTGGAATCGCTGCAGGCGCGGATTCGCCCGCACTTCCTGTTCAACAGCCTGAACAGCATCGCCAGCCTGATCGAGCTGGACCCGCTGAAGGCCGAGCATGCGGTGCTGGACCTGTCCGACCTGTTCCGGGCCAGCCTGGCGAAGCCCGGCACTTTAGTTTCCTGGGAGGAGGAACTGGCGCTGGCAAGGCGCTATCTTTCCATTGAGCAGTATCGTCTTGGCGATCGCCTGCAACTGGACTGGCAGGTGCACGGGGTGCCGGCCAACCTGCCGATCCCCCAACTGACCTTGCAGCCGCTGCTGGAAAATGCGCTTATCTATGGCATCCAGCCGCGGGTCGAAGGTGGCTTGGTGCAGGTCGAGGCGGTTTATCGTGAAGGAGTGTTCCAGCTATGTGTGAGCAACCCCTACGACGAGGCGCTCGAGTCGCCCCCGTCGAAAGGCACGCGACAGGCGTTACACAATATCGATGCACGACTTGGGGCACTTTTCGGGCCTAAAGCGAGTCTCAGCGTCGAGCGCCGTGACGGACGGCACTACACCTGTCTACGCTATCCATGTGCGCGACTCATGCAGGAAGCCTGAGCTTATGAATGTCCTGATTGTCGATGACGAACCTCTGGCGCGAGAGCGCCTGGCCCGATTGGTAGGGCAACTGGACGGCTATCGCGTCCTCGAGCCCTCGGCCAGCAATGGCGAAGAAGCGCTGACGCTGATCGACAGCCTCAAGCCCGATATCGTCCTGCTGGATATCCGCATGCCCGGTCTGGACGGCCTCCAGGTCGCGGCCAGACTCTGCGAGCGGGAAGCGCCGCCGGCTGTGATCTTCTGCACGGCCCATGACGAATTCGCCCTGGAAGCCTTCCAGGTCAGCGCCGTGGGCTACCTGGTCAAGCCGGTGCGCAGCGAAGACCTGGCCGAGGCGTTGAAGAAAGCCTCGCGACCGAACCGCGTGCAACTGGCCGCGCTGACCAAGCCCCCGGCCTCCGGCGGCAGCGGTCCGCGCAGCCACATCAGTGCACGGACCCGCAAGGGGATCGAGCTGATCCCGCTGGAAGAGGTGATCTTCTTCATTGCCGACCACAAGTACGTGACCTTGCGCCATGCGCAGGGCGAGGTGCTGCTGGACGAGCCGTTGAAGGCGCTGGAAGACGAGTTCGGCGAGCGCTTCGTGCGCATCCACCGCAACGCGCTGGTCGCCCGCGAACGGATCGAACGCCTGCAGCGTACGCCGCTGGGGCATTTCCAGCTCTACCTGAAAGGCCTCGACGGCGATGCGCTGACCGTCAGCCGGCGGCACGTGGCCGGGGTCAGGCGTCTGATGCATCAGCTCTGACGGCGGTCGGCGGTTCGCCAGCGACCCGGGTGCGGCTATCGGGCCCAGCGTCCGCGCACTCGGGTTCGAACTGTTATCATGGGCGCATCCCTGTGCACGGAATATCCCATGTCGTCCCGCGAAATCCGCATCGCCACTCGCCAGAGCGCCCTCGCCTTGTGGCAGGCCGAATACGTCAAGGCGCGCCTGGAGCAGGCGCATCCCGGCTTGACCGTCACCCTGCTGCCGATGACCAGTCGCGGCGACAAGCTGCTCGACGCACCGCTGGCGAAGATCGGCGGCAAGGGCCTGTTCGTCAAGGAACTGGAAACCGCCCTGCTCGAAGGCGCCGCCGACATCGCGGTGCATTCGATGAAGGACGTGCCGATGGACTTTCCCGAGGGGCTCGGCCTCTACACCATCTGCGAGCGCGAAGACCCGCGTGACGCTTTCGTCTCGAACACCTACGCCAGCCTCGAGCAACTGCCCGCCGGCAGCGTGGTCGGCACCTCCAGCCTGCGCCGCCAGGCGCAGCTGCTGGCGCGCCGGCCGGACCTGCAGATCCGTTTCCTGCGAGGCAACGTCAATACCCGCCTGGCCAAGCTGGATGCCGGCGAATACGACGCGATCATCCTCGCCGCCGCCGGCCTGATCCGCCTCGGCTTCGAGTCGCGCATCCGCTCCTCGATCAGTGTCGACGACAGCCTGCCCGCCGGCGGACAAGGCGCCGTCGGCATCGAATGCCGTACGGCCGACAGCGACCTGCATGCCTTGCTGGAACCCTTGCACCATACCGACACGGCTCTGCGGGTCACTGCCGAGCGCGCGCTGAACAAGCGGCTCAACGGCGGTTGCCAGGTGCCGATCGCCTGCTACGCCATCCGCGAGGGCGACCAGCTGTGGCTGCGCGGCCTGGTCGGCCAGCCTGATGGCACCCAGTTGCTGCGCGCCGAGGGGCGGGCGCCACTGGCGGAAGCCGAGGCGCTGGGCGTGCGGGTGGCCGAGGACCTGCTGGAGCAGGGCGCCGAAGCGATTCTCGAAGCCGTCTACGGCGAGGCCGGACATCCGTGAGCGGCTGGCGGCTCCTGCTGACGCGCCCCGACGAGGAGTGCGCGGCCCTGGCCGCCCGCCTCGGCGAGGCGGGCGTCCATAGCAGCAGCCTGCCGCTGTTGGCGATCGATCCGCTGGAAGAAACCCCGGAGCAGCGTACGCTGATGCTCGACCTGGACCGCTACTGCGCGGTGGTGGTGGTCAGCAAGCCGGCGGCGCGCCTGGGGCTGGAGCGGCTCGACCGCTACTGGCCGCAGCCGCCGCAGCAGACCTGGTGCAGCGTCGGCGCGGCGACCGCGGCGATCCTCGAGGCCTACGGCCTCGACGTAACCTACCCTGAACAGGGCGACGACAGCGAAGCGTTGCTGGCGCTGCCGGCGTTCCAGGATTCCCTGCGCGTGCACGATCCGAAAGTGCTGATCATGCGCGGCGAAGGTGGCCGAGAATTCCTCGCCGAGCGCCTGCGCGGCCAAGGCGTGCAGGTGGACTACCTGCCACTCTACCGGCGCCGGGCTCCGGACTATCCGGCCGGAGAGCTGCTGGCAAGGGTGCGGGCGGAACGCCTGAACGGCCTGGTGGTCAGCAGTGGACAGGGTTTGCAAAATCTGTATCAGTTGGCGGCAGCCGATTGGCCCGAGATAGGCCGGTTGCCGCTGTTCGTACCCAGCCCGCGGGTCGCCGAGATGGCGCGCGAACTGGGTGCGCAACGGGTGATTGATTGCCGGGGCGCGAGCGCGCCGGCCTTGCTGGCGGCCCTGACGAGCGCCGCCTAGAACTTTCTTGACCAAAGGATGGACCTGTGAGCGAAGCAGTCACTCCCCAAGACGACGCAAGAACTTCCACTTCCACCCCTTCTCCCGTTGCACCCGATGCATCCAGGCGTTCCGGTACCGCCACCGGCCTGGCGTTGCTCGCCCTGCTGGTTGGCGTGGCGGGACTCGGCGCGGGTGGCTGGAGCTTCTGGCAGGTCCAGCAGTTGCAGGGCACCGAGCGCGACCAGCTGGCGCAGCTGGAAGATGCCCGTGGCAAGACCGAATCCCTGGCCCAGCGCAACCAGCAACTGGCTGCCCGCCTGGACGCTTTGCCTACCGCGGACGAACTGGAGGCCCGGCGACGCCTTGTGGTGGAGCTGCAGGGCGACCAGCAGCATCTCAGCGAGCAACTGAAGAAGGTCCTCGGCCAGAGCCGCCAGCAATGGCGACTGGCCGAGGCCGAACACCTGCTGCGCCTGGCCAGCCTGCGCCTGTCCGCCTTGCAGGACGTGGGCAGCGCCACCGAGCTGGTGCAGGGCGCCGATGACATCCTGCGCGCGCAGAACGATCCCGGCGCCTATGCCGCCCGCGCCAAGCTGGCGGCCAGCCTCGAGGCCCTGCGTGCGTTGCCGGAGCCGGACCGTACCGGGCTGTTCGTGCAACTGGCGGCGTTGCGCGAGCAGGTCAACCAGTTGCAACCGCTCACGCCGACCTTCAAGGAAGGCGAAAGCGGTGCCAGCAATGTCGCCTGGGGCGACGGCAACAGCACCTGGGAGCTGTGGTGGGAGAAGATCTCGCGCTACATCCGCATCGACTTCAATGCCGGCCAGGACATTCGTCCGCTGCTGGCCGGCGAGCAATTGGCGCAGGTGCGCCTGACCATCGGCCTGGCCCTGGAGCAAGCCCAGTGGGCGGCGCTGAATGGCAAGCAGGAAGTCTACGAGCAGGCGCTGAAGCAGGCCCAGGACGTGCTGGACGGCTATTTCAACGTAGAGCTGGCCGACAGCCGCGCGTTGAAGTTGCGTATCGATGAGTTGGCGAAGCAGCCGGTCACCGTGCAGGTCCCTGACCTCGCACCGGCCCTGAGCGCCCTGCAGTCCTACGTGTCGCGCCGCGAGGCCGCCGGCAACCTGGTGCCCGAGGCGCAGGCGGCTCCGGCCACGGAGGGCCGTCCATGAGACGCATCTACCTCCTGGTCCTGGCGGTGGTGCTGGTCGCCACGCTGGTTGGGCTGGCGATCTCCGAGCAGGCCGGCTATGTGCTGATCGCCTACAAGAGCTTCCGTTACGAATCCAGCCTGTGGTCGTTCCTCGCCCTGCTGGCGGTGGTCTGGCTGCTGGTGGTGCTGGTGCGCCTGGTCCTGCGCCTGCTCGGCAGCTCGGGGCGGGTGGTCAACCCCTGGTCGCGCTACAACCGCCGGCGTCGCGTGCAGATGGCCGAGCACAGCGGCCTGCGCGATCTCGGCGAAGGCAACTGGCCGCAGGCGCTGCGTCATTTGCGGCGGGCTGCGGAGATGGGCGAGCGGCCGCTGATGCATTACCTCGGCGCGGCGCGGGCCGCCAACGAACTCGAGCGCTACGACGAGGCCGACGACCTGCTGAACCGGGCTCGCGAGCGCGAGCCGGATGCCCAATTGCTGGTCGGCCTGACCCGTGCGCAACTGCTGATCAATCGCGGCGACTACCCGCAGGCACGCAATACCCTCGAAGAGCTGCACGGGCTCCAGCCGCAGCACCGCACGGTATTGCGGCTGATGCAGCAGCTGTACGTCACCCAGCACGACTGGCAGGCCCTTTGCGTCCTGCTGCCGGAGCTGCGCAAGGAGCGTGTGCTGAAGGATTCCGAACTGCGCGACCTCGAACGCCGTGCCTGGGTGGCTTCCTTGCAGGAAGCCGGCGAGCGTGGACTGAACGAGGGCGAGACGGCGTTGCAGCCGCTGACCCAGCGCTGGCAGAACGTGCCTTCGGCGCTGCGTGCAGACCCGGCGATCGTCGCGGGCTATGCCGCCCAACTGCTTCGCCTGGGCGCCGAGGAAGAGGCCGAAGAAGTCCTCCGCCATGCGCTCAAGCAAGGCTTCGACGCGACCCTGGTGCAACTCTACGGGCAGGTGCGCGGGCGCGATCCGGGCAAGCAATTGCAGGCCGCGGAAGGTTGGCTCAAGGAACATCCGAACGATCCCGGCCTGCTGCTGACCCTGGGGCGCCTGTGCCTGATCAACAAGCTCTGGGGCAAGGCCCGGGAATACCTGGAGGCCAGCCTGAGCTTCCAGCGCAGTGCCGAGACCTGCGCCGAGCTGGGCCGCCTGCTGGCGCAGCTCGGCGAGGTCGAGCGCAGCAACCAGTTGTTCCAGGAGGGCCTGGTCCTGCTCGATCGGCGTACTCCGGGGCTGCCCGTGGTGGTGGCGGGCATTTGAGCATGGGGAACGCCCCCGGCGTTCCCCGTTCGGCTCCATCGGCAGGACTGTGGCGGCTTGTCGCGGGCGCCCGGCATGATTCGGGATGTCTTGCCGCAGAGCGGACTTGCGGCTTGAAACGGCCGGAGGCTTTCCACTACCGTAGGCGGCCTTTCCCCTGTGTACCTGTGGATCCGCCATGCCCCTGGCCAGCCCCCGTCAGCTTTTCCTTCTCGCGTTCCTGGCCTGCGTCGCCATCATGGGCGGGGCGCTGTACCTGGAACATGTGGTTGGCCTGGAGGCCTGCCCGCTGTGCGTCGTGCAGCGGATCTTCTTCATCCTGATCGGCCTGACCTGCCTTGCTGGCGCGATCCAGGGGCCCGGCCTGCGTGGGCGGCGTATCTACTCCGTGCTGGTGTTCCTGCTCGCTCTCGGCGGCGGGGCCACGGCCGCCCGCCAGGTATGGTTGCAGACCGTTCCGCTGGACCAACTGCCGGCCTGCCTGCCCAGCCTCGACTACATGATGCAGGCGCTTCCCTTCCAGGAAGTGATCCGCCTGGTCCTGCATGGCACCGCGGATTGTGCCCAGGTGAGCTGGACGCTATTCACCCTGAGCATTCCGGAATGGAGCCTGCTGGCGTTCGTTGCCTATCTCGGCTTCTCCATCGTGCAGTTCCTCCGACGTACCTGATGCGGGCTGTCGCGTGGTCTTTCGTCAGCTCTCGAGTGTCGGCCGTATCGATTTGGCGAAAACCAGAGCGGATGCGGGATACCGATCAAACATCCGTATGAATTTTTCTGTACGGGCGTCTTGATGGGGTCATCCCGGGGGCATAATCTGGCTTTCCATAGCGCCGGAGTCCGCCCCTTGCACAGGCGTTCTCCCACAGAGCGCAGAGAGTGCGTCAGCAATGCGTCTCGGAGCGGACGATGATTCTCCGGGACGTCCGAAGAGGGAAGCGAGGACAACATGCTCGAAAGCTGCCGTAATGCCCAAGAGCGGTGGGGGGGTGTGCACCAACTGATCGATCGCTGGCTGCATGAGCGCCAGCAACTGGTGCAGGCCTTCGATGCCCTGAGCGGTATTCAGGCACCGGCGCCCAACGCCGAAGAACTCCAGCATTTCTGCCAATTGCTGCTGGACTACGTATCTGCCGGACACTTCGAGGTCTACGAGCAACTGACGGCGGAAGGCAAGGCCTTCGGCGATCAGCGCGGCCTGGAGCTGGCCAAGCAGATCTTCCCCCGGCTGGAAGCCATCACCGAATCCGCGCTGAACTTCAACGACCGCTGCGACAACGGCGATTGCCGTGAAGGAGCCTGCCTCATCGCGGAGCTGAAGGTCCTGCGGCAACAATTGCACGAACGCTTCGAGCTGGAGGACTGCCTCATCGAAGTCCTGCACAACGCCCACAGCCAGAGCGGCGCAGAGGGTTCGGCAGTACCGGTCTGATTCACCGGCGAGTCGTTACGAAACGGCGCGTCTCCATGCGGGAGAGCGCCGTTTTTGCATTTCAGCGGAAGCCCAGCAGGTCGATCTCGAAGACCAGCGGAGCGTCGGGCGGGATCAGGTCGCCAGCGCCTTCGTGGCCATAGGCTTGCGCCGAAGGAATCACCACTCGCCAGCGCGCGCCGACAGGCATCGCTCGCAACGCTGTGCGCCATCCCTCTATCACACTGTCCAGGGCGAACCACTCGGCGCTTTCGCTCTGGTCGAACACTTGACCGTCGGCAAGCAGGCCGCGGTAACGGACGTGTACCTGGGTTGCCGCGCCGATGCCGTTACCTTGGCCACGACGTAATTCGCTGACGAGGACGCCGCCGGTCAATTCGCGGACGCCGAAGCGGGCTTTTTCGTTGGCCAGGAAGCGGGCCTCGGCGGGTGTGGTCCGCGGTGTTTCCGTCGTGGCGTTCTCGTGTTGCAGCAGAAGTTTTTCGATGCGTTCGGGGGGGATTTCAAGTGCCTCGCCGCGATAGGCCTGGCGCAGTCCGAGAAGTAGTTCGGATAGCTCTAGGTCGGGCATTTCCTGCTGTAGGCGCGTGCCCAGGCGGGCGCCTACGGCATAGGCCAGTTCGTCCTTGGGGGGCGCGGCGAAAAGCGGCAGCGGCAGTAGAAAAAGACCGATGAAAAGGCGGCGCGGCATGCGGTTTCTCCAGACGAATCGGCGGGCAATCCTGGCGCACGTCGCTTGTAGCACATCGAACCCGTTGGCGAGAGGGGGTTTGCGGGTCTAGTATGGGCGCAACCACGTCCGCCTGGAGGCACGTCATGTCGGCCAACAAGAAGCCCGTCACCACCCCCTTGCACCTGTTGCAGCAACTTTCCCACAGCCTTGTCGAGCACCTGGAAGGTGCGTGCAAACAAGCGCTGGTCGATTCGGAAAAGCTCCTGGCCAAACTTGAAAAGCAACGTGGCAAAGCCCAGGAAAAACTGCACAAGGCTCGCACCAAGCTGCAGGATGCTGCCAAGGCCGGCAAGACCAAGGCACAGGCCAAGGCGCGCGAGACCATCAGCGACCTGGAAGAAGCGTTGGATACCCTGAAGGCCCGGCAGGCGGACACCCGTACCTACATCGTCGGCCTCAAGCGTGACGTACAGGAAAGCCTCAAGCTGGCGCAGGGTGTCGGCAAGGTGAAGGAAGCTGCTGGCAAGGCTTTGGAGAGCCGCAAGGCGAAACCCGCGACCAAACCTGCTGCGAAGGCGGCAGCCAAGCCTGCGGTGAAAACCGTAGCGGCGAAGCCTGCGGCCAAGCCGGCTGCGAAACCGGCGGCCAAGCCTGCGGCGAAAACCGCGGCAGCGAAGCCCGCAGCCAAGCCGGCTGCGAAACCGGCGGCCAAGCCTGCGGCGAAAACCGCAGCCGCGAAGCCCGCAGCCAAGCCGGTGGCGAAGCCTGCTGCGAAACCGGCGGCCAAGCCCGCGGCGAAAACCGCAGCCGCGAAGCCCGCAGCCAAGCCTGCGGCGAAAACCGCAGCCGCGAAGCCCGCCGCCAAGCCGGCGGCGAAGCCTGTCGCGAAACCGACGGCCAAGCCCGCGGCGAAAACCGCAGCCGCGAAGCCCGCCGCCAAGCCGGCGGCGAAGCCTGTCGCGAAACCGGCGGCCAAGCCTGTGGCGAAACCCGCGGCCGCGAAGCCTGCAGCCAAGCCGGCTGCGAAGCCTGCGGCGAAACCGGCGGCCAAGCCTGCGGCGAAACCCGTAGCCGCGAAACCTGCCGCAGCCAAGCCCGCCACCGCTCCTGCTGCGAAGCCTGCGGCGACTCCCAGCGCCCCGGCAGCCGCCTCCAGCGCTGCTTCGGCAACGCCTGCCGCGGGCAGCAACGGCGCCGCCCCGACCAGCGCCTCCTAAGGCGCTGTCTGCAAAGCCGCCGAGCCAAGCACCAGCAAAGCCCGGCGCTCTGCTTCCGTGCAGATGTCCCGGCTGCAGGCTTGCAGCCAGGCATCCGCACTGCGATTCGCTTCCTGGCCCTCCAGCCAGGCTGTGGCCAGGTCGGCCAGGCGTTGCAGGTGTTCCCGTTCCGCTCGTAGTTCCTGGGCCTTCATTTCCTCGCGGAGTTCGGCCAGGCAGGCGTCGTGGGTTGCCGCTTCGCGCCAGGCGCAACGCAATCTGCGCAGGGGTTCGATGACCGTTTCGCGCCAGGGACGCGCGGCGTTCTCCAGGATCTGGGCGCGTTCTTTCGAGCAGCTCACACCGCGCCTGCCAAGCCAGGCGGCGACCAGCAACAGGCAGACGTCCGCACCTTGCTCCTGAAGCGCGAGGCAAGCCGTTTCCACGCCCGGCCGGGCATAGACGTCCACCGCGAATTTCCAGACATTTCCAGTCATACAGCCTCACGCTCCGCAAGGGCGAAACTGATAAACTCCGCCGCCATGATCCGACTCCTCAATCTTACGCTACAGCGCGGGCCGCAGCGCCTCCTGGAAGCTGCTGAACTGACCCTGCACGCCGGCCAGAAAGCCGGTCTCATCGGGGCCAATGGCGCTGGCAAGTCCAGCTTGTTCGCGCTGTTGCGCGGCCAGCTCGGCCAGGATGCCGGCGACTGCCTGTTGCCCGCCGACTGGCGCATCGCGCACATGCGCCAGGAGGTCGATACCCTGGATCGCCTGGCGGTGGATTACGTGCTCGACGGCGACAGTCGCCTGCGCGAGATCCAGGCGGCACTGGCCGCCGCCGAAGCGGCGCACGACGGTTCTGCCCTGGCGCGCCTGCATACCGAACTGGACAACGCCGACGGTTACACCGCCGATGCACGGGCGCGCAAGCTGCTGGCCGGACTCGGCTTCAGCAGCGAGCAGATGGAGCGCCGGGTCGGTGATTTCTCCGGTGGTTGGAGGATGCGCCTGAACCTGGCGCAGGCGCTGATGTGCCCGTCCGACCTGCTGTTGCTCGACGAACCGACCAACCACCTCGACCTGGACGCCATCCTCTGGCTGGAAGAGTGGCTCAAGGGTTATCCCGGCACTCTGGTGCTGATCTCCCACGACCGCGACTTCCTCGATGCGGTGGTGGACCACGTGGTGCATCTGGAAAACCGCAAGCTGATCCTCTACCGCGGCGGCTATTCCGCTTTCGAGCGGACCCGCGCCGAGCGGCTGGCTCAGCAACAGCAGGCCTACGAGAAACAGCAGGCGCAGCGTGCGCACATGGAAAGCTTCATCGCCCGCTTCAAGGCCAAGGCCACCAAGGCGCGCCAGGCGCAGAGCCGGATCAAGGCGCTGGAGCGTCTAGAGGAACTGGCGCCGGCACATGTCGATTCGCCGTTCAATTTCAGTTTCCGCGAGTCGGACAAGATCTCCCGGCCGTTGCTGGATCTCGGCGAAGGCCGTCTCGGCTATGGCGACAAGGCGGTGCTGGAGAAGGTCAAGCTGCAACTGGTGCCCGGTGCGCGGATCGGCCTGCTCGGTCCCAACGGCGCCGGCAAGTCGACGCTGATCAAGACCCTGGCCGGGGACCTGCCCGAGCTGGGCGGCCGCCTGCTGCGCGGCGAGAACCTGGCCATCGGGTACTTCGCCCAGCACCAGCTCGATTCGCTGGATCCACAGGCCAGCCCGTTGCTACATCTGCAGCGTATCGCCCCCGGCGAGCGCGAACAGACCCTCAAGGACTTCCTCGGCGGCTTCGACTTCCGCGGCGTTCGGGTGGACGAGCCGGTATTGAACTTCTCCGGTGGCGAGAAAGCGCGCCTGGCCCTGGCGCTGATCGCCTGGCAGAAGCCCAACCTGCTGCTGCTCGACGAGCCGACCAACCACCTCGACCTGGAAATGCGCCTGGCCTTGACCATGGCTCTACAGGAGTTTTCCGGGGCGGTCCTGGTGGTTTCCCACGACCGGCACCTGCTCAAAAGCACCACCGATGAATTCCTCCTGGTCGCCGATGGGCGCGTGGTGCCGTTCGATGGCGATCTCGACGATTACGCCCGTTGGCTGGTCGACTATCGCGCGCGCAAGGCGCCGCAGGCCGAGACCGCGCCGGGTGCGCCGACCGAACGCACCGACAAGCGCGCCCAGCGCCAGGCAGCGGCCGCGCTGCGCCAGCAGCTGGCGCCGCACAAGCGCGAGGCCGACAAGCTGGAGCGCGAACTCGGCGGCCTGCACGAAAAGCTAGCCGCTATCGAGGCGCGGCTGGGCGACAGCGCCCTGTACGACGTATCGCGAAAGGACGAATTGCGCGAGTTGCTGTCCGAACAATCGAGCCTGAAGGTTCGCGAAGGCGAGCTGGAGGAACGTTGGCTGGAGGCCCTGGAAACCCTCGAAGCCCTGCAGAAAGAACTGGAGGCCAGTGAGTGATGGAAGACTTGCAGGTGTTGACGCAGACCTGGAGCGGGCCGCTGGTGGTGGCGCTGCAGATCCTGCTCATCCTGCTGGTCGCCTGGCTGCTACAGCGCCTGGTCCGACGCACGGTGACCCGTATCGGCGAGCGTTATCCGGTGCCGCCGGAGCTGCTCCTGCCGCTGCGTGGGGGCCTGCGCTGGCTGATCATGGTCAGCGCACTGATCATGGTGCTGGAGCGCCTGGGCGTGTCCGCCGAAGTGCTGTGGACCGCGCTGACCGGTTTCGCCGCGGTGGCGGCGGTAGCCTTCTTCGCCATCTGGAGCGTGCTCTCCAACCTGTTCTGTGCGTTGCTGATCTTCACCGTCGGGCCGTTCCGCATCGGCGACCGCGTGGAGCTGATCGATAGCGCCGACAAACCGGGCGTCACCGGACGCGTGGTTGCCATCAATCTCTTGTATACGACACTGGAAGAAACCCTCGAGGATGGCTCGCCGGGCCCGCTGCTGCAGGTTCCCAACAGCCTGTTCTTCCAGAAAGCCGTGCGTCGCTGGCGTGGGCCAGGTTTTTCAACTCCAACAAAAAACGGGACATAACCATCTATGGAATGGCTCGCCAGTCCTGAAATCTGGGTCGCGTTCCTGACCCTGACCGCCCTGGAAATCGTCCTCGGCATCGACAACATCATCTTCATCTCGATCCTGGTCGGGCGCCTGCCGCCGGCCCAGCAACCGAAGGCGCGCTTCTTCGGCCTGGCCCTGGCCATGGGCACGCGGATCCTGCTGTTGCTCTCGATCACCTGGGTCATGCGCCTGACCACCGACCTGTTCCACCTGTTCGGCCAGGGCATCTCCGGGCGTGACCTGATCCTCTTCTTCGGCGGCCTGTTCCTGCTGTTCAAGAGCACCATGGAGATCTACCACAGCCTGGAAGGCGCGGAAGAAGAGCAGAAGAGCGGCGGCAAGGCCCACGGCTTCATGGGCATCATCGTCCAGATCGCGATCATCGACATCATCTTCTCCCTGGACTCGGTGATCACCGCCGTCGGTCTGGTGCAGAACGTGCCGGTGATGGTCGCGGCGATCGTCATCTCGGTCGGCGTGATGATGCTGGCGGCAGGCACCATCAGCGACTTCATCGAGAAACACCCCTCGCTGAAAATGCTCGCCCTGTCGTTCCTCATCGTGGTCGGCACTGTGCTGGTGGCCGAGTCCTTCGAAGTGCACGTGCCGAAAGGCTACGTCTACTTCGCCATGGCCTTCTCCCTGGCGGTGGAGGCGCTGAACATCCGCTTGCGCGGGGCCCTGGCGCGCAAGCGCGGCGAGGAGCCGGTGAAGCTGCGCAAGGGTTCGCCGGACTGAGAGCGTTCGGAGCCAGGGCGAATAGCCGCATCGCGGTGGTCCGCCCAACATGGCTGAGCGCGTATCCTCGGGAAAGCCCGGCATCTGCCGGGTTTTTTCTGTCCGCCAGGTTGCGCCCGCAAAGGTTGGGAGAGGCGCGTGGTCGGAAAACCTGTGCGGCTGCTCCGCCTTGGTGCACACTGGCTTTTTCGTTCCCGCCGCCAGCCGTGTTCGCTTTCCGAGGTGTGCAATGCTCGTCAGTACCTGGTTCGCCTTCTTCCTCGCCTGCTGGGCCATCAGCCTGTCGCCGGGCGCCGGAGCCATCGCCTCGATGTCCTGCGGGTTGCAGTACGGCTTTGCGCGAGGCTACTGGAACGCGCTGGGCCTGCAGATCGGCCTGGCCCTGCAGATCGCCATTGTCGCCGCCGGCGTCGGTGCGTTGCTGGCGACCTCGGCACTGGCTTTCAGCCTGATCAAGTGGTTCGGCGTGGCCTACCTGGTGTACCTGGCGGTGCGCCAGTGGCAGGCGCCGCCACAGGCCTTGAGCACCGATGGCGAACGGCCTCTGGGGCGACCGTTGACCCTGGTGCTGCGTGGTTTCCTGGTCAACGCCAGCAATCCCAAGGCGGTGATCTTCATGCTCGCGGTGCTGCCGCAGTTCATCGACCCGCACCAGCCGCTGCTGGCGCAATACCTGATCATGGGCGGCACCATGATCGTCGTCGACCTGATCGTCATGGCCGGCTACACCGGGCTGGCTGCGCGCGTGCTACGCGTACTGCGTTCGCCGCGCCAGCAGAAGCTGGTGAACCGTACCTTCGCCAGCCTGTTCGTCGGTGCCGCGGGGCTGCTGGCGACGGTACGCCGAGCGCCGCTCTGAGCCGCCCGACACGCTGATGGGCGTGATTGTTACAGAGTATTTCTTGCATGGGCGGGAAGGCGAAGGGACAATTTAATCTCTTCCATTCTCACTTCGTCTTCGCCATGCACCCTCCGAAAATCCTGCTGTGGCTGCTGCCGCTGGTCTGCGCGTTCAGCCTTGGAGCTCTAGCCGACACGGCCGTCGACCCCTCCCAAGCCTTGCATCTGTTGAGTTACCTGGCGGCCGACTATCCGCCGACCGTGGCTGACGGCAAGATCGTCGACCCCAGCGAATACCAGGAACAGGTGGAGTTCGTCGGCAACCTGCAGGCATTGGTCCTGACCCTGCCGATGCGCCCCGAGCGCGCCGAGCTGGAGAGGGGCGTCGCCAGCCTGCGCCAGGCCATCGAGCAGCGCTTGCCGGGAAGGGACGTGGCCCTCCAGGCGCGCAACCTCGAGGCACGGGTGGCGGATATCTACCAGGTGGTGCAGACCCCCGCGATCACCCCCGACCCGAGCCGCGCGGCGCCGATCTATGCCCAGCAGTGCGCGATCTGCCATGGCGATGCGGGCAAGGGCGACGGCCCCGCCGGCATCGGCCTGGAACCGCCGCCGGCGAACCTCACCGATCGCCAGCGCCTCGACCACCTGAGCCTCTACGACCTGCGTAACGTCATCGGCCTGGGCGTGGCCGGCACCGACATGCCGGCGTTCGCCGACCAGCTCGACGAACGCCAGCGCTGGGACCTGGCCAGCTATGTGGCCGGCCTGAGCGCCGGCAGTGCGCAGCCGGACAAGGCCCATGCCTACCCGCTGGCGACCCTGGCCACGCAGACTCCGGCCGAAGTCGCCGAGCACGACGGCGAGGCCGCTGCGGAGAGCTTCCGCGCCCTGCGTGCGCATCCGCCGCTGGAGCAGCGCGGTCCTGGGCAGTTGATCGACTATACCGCCGCCACCCTGGACAAGAGCTTCGCGGTCTATCGCGAAGGCGACCGCGACCAGGCCTACGACCTGTCGGTGGCGGCCTACCTGGAGGGCTTCGAGCTGGTGGAAAGCTCGCTGGACAACGTCGACGCCGATTTGCGCCGCTCCACCGAGAAGCAGCTGATGGCCTACCGCCAGGCGTTGCGCGATGGCCTCCCGGAAACCCAGGTGGCGCAACAGCTGGAGCTGGCCAAGGGCAAGCTGGCAGAGGCCGCCAAGCAGCTTGGCGGCGACTCGCTGAGTTTCTCCATCAGTTTCGTTTCCGCCTTGTTGATCCTGTTGCGCGAAGGGGTAGAGGCAATCCTGGTGCTTGCCGCCATCCTCGCCTTCCTGCGCAATACCGGGCAGGAAAGTGCCGTGCGTGGCGTGCACGTCGGCTGGGGGCTGGCCTTCGTCGCCGGCTTCGCCACCTGGGCGTTGGCCGCCTATGTGATCGATATCGGCGGTGCCCAGCGCGAGCTGATGGAGGGCTTCACCTCTCTGTTCGCCTGCGTGATGGTGCTCTGGCTCGGCGTCTGGATGCACGACCGCCGCCACGCGGCAGCCTGGCAGGACTACATCCGCAGCAGCCTGGTGGGCGGTGGCGGACGCTTCGGCTTCGCAGTGCTGGCGTTCTTCTCGGTCTACCGCGAGTTGTTCGAGGTCATCCTGTTCTACGAAACCCTCTGGTTGCAGGCCGGACCGGCCGGGCACAATGCCGTGATCGGCGGCGCGGCGACCGCCGTGGTCCTGCTGATCGGCCTGGCCTGGGTGATCCTGCGTGGTTCGGCGAAACTGCCGCTGGGGTTGTTCTTCAGCATCAACGCGGCGTTGCTCTGTGCGCTCTCGGTGGTGTTCGCCGGACATGGCGTCATCGCCTTGCAGGAAGCCGGGGTGATCGGCACCCGTCCGGTGCCGTTCTTCGACTTCGACTGGCTGGGGATCAAGGCTGACGCCTATTCGCTGTCGGCCCAGGCCATGGCAATGGTGGCCATCGCGCTGCTCTACGGACGTAGCCGGATCGTCGAGCGCCGGCGTGCGGCGGCCAACGCCGCCGACTGAGCGGGTTCGCGCAACCACGACGGCCAGTGCGATACTGGCCGTCGTCATTTCTACGGAAGTCCGTTCATGCGTATCTGGATCGATGCCGACGCCTGCCCCAAGGCGGCCAAGGAACTGGTCTGCAAGTTCGCTCTCAAGCGCAAGCTGGAAGTCTGGATGGTCGCCGGCCAGCCGCAGGTCAAGCCGCCGTTCGCCTGCGTGCGTCTGGTGGTGGTGGAAAGCGGGATGGATGCGGCTGACGATTACCTGGTGGAGCAGGCCGAGCCGGGCGACCTGGCGATCTGCAGCGACGTACCGCTGGCCGATCGGCTGATCAAGAAACAGGTTGCCGCCCTCGATCCTCGCGGCCGCGAGTTCGACGCGCGGAACATGGGCGATAAGCTGGCCATGCGCAACCTGATGGCCGACCTGCGTGACCAGGGGCAGATGGGCGGCGGCCAGGCGCCCTACGGTGATCGTGACCGCCAGGCGTTCGCCAACGCCCTGGACCGCTTGCTTACCCGCCTGCAGCGGGTAGCCGATCTACGCGCGAGTCAGCCGCACAGATAGGTACCGGTACCGACGGCGACCAGCGTGCCGTCGTCGCTATGCAGTTCCGAGCGCACCACTGCGACCTTGTTGCCCGAGCGAAGCGGCACCGCATGGGCGGTGAACGTCCGGCCGCGTCCCGGGCGCAGGTAGTCGACGCGCAAGTCGATGGTGCCGAGCTTCGACAGCCGCGCCATGCGCTCGTGGCCTGGCAGTTCGCGATGCCGTTCGAGGGCGCCGATCAGGGCCATCGCTCCGCCGGTGACGTCGAGCAGGCTGGAGATCACCCCGCCGTGGAGAATGCCCTGAACGAAGTTGCCGATCAGTTCGTCCTTCATCGGCAGGTCGAGGACTACCCGCTCGCGGCCGAGGCTCACCACGCGGATGCCGAGCATGCGGTTGAAGGGGATGCGCTGGAAGAAATCCGCCACCAGTTGGTGGACGTCGTCAGGCAGGGCGGAGGAGGGCGTTTCGCTCATCGCGGCGTCTCGATTCGATGGTTTCGAGACGCACGCTGGCGTAGCGGCACGGATTTGAAAAGGGCGGCGGCGCGACCGCCCTCGTGCTTGGCCGATCAGGCCTTGTCCTGGTCCACCAGTTCGAGCACCCGGTCGACCAGCTTGTTGATCCCGGAAGCGGCTTCGGCTATCGACTGGGCGAGCATGTAGGCCGGGGTGGTCACCAGCTTGCGCGCGCTGTCTTCGACGATCTCGTCCACCGGCGCGTCGATGTGCTCGGCACCCATCTGCTTCAGCGCGTCGGCGGTGTCGGCGTCGTTGCCGATGGTGCATTGGACGCCGGCGCCGTAGATCTTCGCCGCCATCGCCGGAGCGATGCAGATCAGCCCGACTGGCTTGCCGGCTTCGGCGAAAGCCTTGGCCAGCGCCAGCACGTCCGGCTGCACCTGGCATTGCGCGCCGTTGATGGCAAAGTCGCTGAGGTTCTTCGCAGCGCCGAAGCCACCGGGCACGATCAGCGCGTCGTAGTCCTCGGCGCGGGCTTCGCGCAGGTCCTTGACTTCGCCGCGGGCGATACGCGCGGACTCGACCAGGACATTGCGGCTTTCCGGCATTTCCTCGCCGGTCAGGTGGTTGACCACATGGTGCTGGGCGATGTTCGGCGCGAAGCATTGTGCCTCGGCGCCTCGCTGGCTGAGGCGGAGCAGGGTGATCACGCTTTCGTGGATTTCCGCGCCATCGTAGACGCCACAACCGGAGAGGATGACGGCAACTTTCTTGTGCATGAGGCTTACTCCTTGGGAACGCAGGATCCGGACCGGACGGCCTGGCCGGGGTCGGTATCGCGCAAGCATAGCGAGCCGCCGGCCCCGGCGGCCAGCCGGAGCGGAGGGTACAAGGAGTTGGAGTGTGCGAAGGGGCCGGCTGTTCAGTCGCGCCGGCGCGGGTTCACTCGGATTTGTCGGCGTTGCCGCCCGCGCCGTTGCCGCGCGGTGTCTTGAAACGCCGCCATAGCCAGAGCAGCAGGCCCAGCACGATCAGGCCGCCGAGGACCATGAGTTCGTATTTCTTGATGTTGCCGAGCATGCCTTCCAGTACGCTGCCGAAATAGTAGGCGGCGGAGCCCAGCGCAGCGGCCCAGACGATGGCGCCGATGCCATTGAGAAGAAGATAGCGGGCCGGTGGATAGCCGGACAGGCCGATGGCCACCGGCATCACCGTACGCAGGCCGTAGACGAAGCGGAAACTCAGCACCCACAGGTCAGGATGGCGGCGCACATGGTCCAGCGCCTTGTCGCCGAGCTTCTGCCAGCGCGGCTTGCGCGCCAGCAACCGGCGGCCGTGGCGGCGTCCGAGGAAGTACCAGAGTTGGTCACCGGCGTAGCTGCCGAGGAAGGCGGTGAGAATCACGGTATCCAGCTGCATGTAGCCGCGGAAGGCAAGGAACCCGGCCAGCACGAGAATGGTTTCGCCCTCGAAGAAAGTACCGAGAAAAAGGGCGAAATAGCCGAAGTCCTGCAGGAATTGTTGGAGCATCATCGGGGCAGCGAAGCGAAATGAACGCGCAGCCTAACTCGGTTGAGGGCGTGGGGAAAGCGCGATCGTCACGGCTCAGGTCATTGATTGTGCAATGAATGGCCTTTGCCGCTGGCTTTTTGCGATGATTGGCGGTGCGGCAGGATGCCGCGACCTTGAGTCACTGTCGTCGCTTGTTGCCAATCCGTCATAATCAGGGACTATAACTGTCACACTGTGCCCGTTATCTGGGCCCTGGAGTAAAACCGTGAGCTTCACTCCCGCCAACCGCGCCTATCCCTACACCCGCCTGCGGCGCAATCGCCGCGATGACTTCTCCCGCCGCCTGGTCCGCGAGAATGTCCTCACCGTCGACGACCTGATCCTGCCGGTGTTCGTCCTTGATGGGGTCAACCAGCGTGAAAGCATTCCGTCGATGCCCGGCGTCGAGCGCCTGTCCATCGACCAGTTGCTGATCGAGGCGGAAGAGTGGGTGGCCCTGGGCATTCCGGCGCTGGCGCTGTTCCCGGTGACCCCGGTGGAGAAGAAGTCCCTGGACGCCGCCGAGGCATACAACCCGGAAGGCATCGCCCAGCGCGCCACCCGCGCCCTGCGCGAGCGCTTTCCGGAGCTGGGCATCATCACCGACGTGGCGCTCGACCCGTTCACCACCCATGGCCAGGACGGCATCCTGGATGACGATGGCTACGTCCTCAACGACGTCAGCATCGACGTGCTGGTACGGCAGGCGCTGTCCCACGCCGAGGCCGGCGCCCAGGTGGTAGCGCCCTCGGACATGATGGACGGTCGCATCGGTGCGATCCGCGAGGCCCTGGAGTCTGCCGGCCACACCAATGTGCGGATCATGGCCTACTCGGCCAAGTACGCCAGCGCCTACTACGGTCCGTTCCGCGATGCGGTCGGCTCGGCTTCGAACCTCGGCAAGGGCAACAAGGCCACCTACCAGATGGATCCGGCGAACAGCGACGAGGCACTTCACGAAGTGGCCGCCGACCTGGCCGAAGGCGCCGACATGGTGATGGTCAAGCCGGGCATGCCCTACCTCGACATCGTGCGTCGGGTGAAGGATGAATTCCGCGCCCCGACCTTTGTCTACCAGGTCAGCGGCGAGTATGCGATGCACATGGGCGCCATCCAGAACGGCTGGCTGGCCGAATCGGTGATCCTCGAGTCCCTTACCGCCTTCAAACGTGCCGGCGCCGATGGCATTCTGACCTACTTCGCCAAGCAGGCCGCAGAACAATTAAGACGGGGGCGTTGACCCCCTCGGGAAGATGAATGAATACGCAGCAAGGACTTGATGAGATCGAACGTATCGCCGCCGACGAAACCGTAGTGGCGAACGTGGAAAGCGAAGCAGAAGTGAAGATGGCCGAAACGATCCCGGTGGAAACGCCACCTGCGGTGGTTCCCAGCGTGGATGACAGCAGCCTGTACATTCATCGCGAGCTCTCCCAGTTGCAGTTCAACATCCGCGTGCTGGAGCAGGCGCTGGACGAGTCCTACCCGCTCCTGGAGCGGCTGAAGTTCCTCCTCATCTTCTCGAGCAACCTCGACGAATTCTTCGAGATCCGCATCGCCGGCCTGAAGAAGCAGATCACCTTCGCCCGCGAGCAGGCCGGCGCCGACGGCCTGCTGCCGCACCAGGCCCTGGCGCGGATCAGCGAGCTGGTCCACGAGCAGGTGTCGCGGCAGTACCGGATCCTCAACGAGACCCTGTTGCCGGAGCTGGCCAAGCACCAGATCCGCTTCATCCGCCGGCGTCACTGGACGCTGAAGATCAAGACCTGGGTGCGGCGCTTCTTCCGCGACGAGATCGCGCCGATCATCACCCCGATCGGCCTCGACCCGACCCACCCGTTCCCGCTGCTGGTGAACAAGAGCCTCAACTTCATCGTCGAGCTGGAGGGGATGGATGCCTTCGGCCGCGACTCCGGCCTGGCGATCATCCCGGCGCCGCGCCTGCTGCCACGGATCATCAGGCTGCCGGAAGACGTTGGCGGCGAGGGCGACAACTACGTGTTCCTGTCGTCGATGATCCACGCCCACGCCGACGACCTGTTCCCCGGCATGAAGGTGAAGGGCTGCTACCAGTTCCGCCTGACCCGCAACGCCGACCTGTCGGTGGACACCGAGGATGTCGAGGACCTGGCCCGCGCGCTGCGCGGCGAGCTGTTCTCGCGTCGCTACGGGGATGCGGTACGCCTGGAGGTGGTGGATACCTGCCCGCAGAACCTGACCAACTACCTGCTCAAACAGTTCGGCCTGTCCGAAAGCGAGTTGTACAAGGTCAGCGGCCCGGTCAACCTGACCCGCCTGTTCAGCGTCACCGGCCTGGAAAGCCATCCGGAGCTGCAGTACCCGCCCTTCACCCCGGCGATCCCGCGTCTTTTGCAGAAGAAGGAAAACCTCTTCAACGTCCTCAGCAAGCTCGACGTGTTGCTGATGCACCCGTTCGAGTCCTTCACCCCGGTGATCGACCTGCTGCGCCAGGCCGCCAAGGATCCGAACGTGCTGGCGATCAAGCAGACCCTGTACCGCAGCGGCGCCAACTCTGAGATCGTCGACGCCCTGGTCGAGGCGGCACGCAACGGCAAGGAGGTCACCGCGGTGATCGAGCTGCGCGCCCGCTTCGACGAAGAGTCCAACCTGCAACTGGCCAGCCGCCTGCAACAGGCCGGCGCGGTGGTGATCTACGGCGTGGTCGGCTTCAAGACCCACGCCAAGATGATGCTGATCCTCCGTCGCGAGGACGGCGAACTGCGCCGCTACGCGCACCTGGGCACCGGCAACTACCATGCCGGCAACGCTCGCCTGTACACCGACTACAGCCTGCTGACCGCCGACGTGGCGCTCTGCGAGGACCTGCACAAGCTGTTCAACCAACTGATCGGGATGGGCAAGACGCTGCGCATGAAGAAGCTGTTGCATGCGCCGTTCACCCTGAAGAAGAACCTGCTGGAAATGATCAACCGCGAGGCGGCCCAGGCGGCGCTCGGCCAGCCTGCGCACATCATGGCCAAGGTCAACTCGCTGACCGATCCGAAGGTCATCCGCGCCCTGTACAAGGCCAGCCAGGCCGGGGTCAGGATCGACCTGGTGGTGCGTGGCATGTGCTGCCTGCGGCCGGGCATCCCGGGGGTCTCGCACAATATCCACGTGCGCTCGATTATCGGGCGCTTCCTCGAGCACAGCCGCATCTACTACTTCCTCAACGGCGGCGACGAGAAGCTCTATCTCTCCAGCGCCGACTGGATGGAGCGCAACCTCGACATGCGCGTCGAGACCTGCTTCCCGGTGGAAGGCAAGAAGCTGGTGCAGCGGGTCAAGAAGGAACTGGAAACGTACCTGACCGACAACACCCAGGCCTGGGTGTTGCAGGCCGACGGTAGCTACCAGCGGCTCAGTCCCACCGGTAACCAGAACCCCCGCAATACCCAGGCGACCCTGCTGGAGAAGCTGGCCGCGCCGGTGCTTACCGCACGTTGAGGCTGTAGCCGACCCGCTTGAGCCATTCGGCTTCCTGGGCGAAGTCGGCCTGGGTCAGCGGGTTGGCTTCCAGCCAGCCCTCGGGGAAGGTCACCGAAAGGCTCTTGGGCTCTGCCTTCAGACGCACCGAGGGCATTTCCTGGGTGCCGCGAATGTGGTGGAAGAGGATCGCGAAGCGCAGCACGATGCACAGGCGTACCAGCTTGTCGCCTTCCTCGGCGAACTCCGCCAGCTTGTCCGCCGGAATGTTGCGGCGGTGGCCGCGTACCAGTAGCGACAGCATCTGCTGGTCCTGGCGCGAGAAGCCAGCCAGGTCGGAGTGCTCGATCAGGTAGGCGCCGTGCTTGTGGTAGTGGTAATGGGCGATGTCCAGGCCGATCTCGTGGACCCGTGCGCCCCAGCTCAGCAGGTCGCGGTGCAGTTCGCCGTTCAGCTCCCAGGCGTCGCCGACTTCGGCAAGCACCTTGAGGGCCTTGGCCTCCACCCGCGAAGCCTGCTCCGGATCGACGTGGTAGCGCTGCATCAGCGAGCTGATGGTGCGTTCGCGCACGTCCTCGTGCTGGTGACGGCCGACCAGGTCGTAGAGAACGCCTTCGCGCAGGGCGCCCTCGGAGTGAACCATCTGTTCCAGTTCCAGCGCGTCGAAGATCGCTTCGAGAATGGCCAGTCCGGCCGGGAAGATGGTCCGGCGGTCCGGCTTGATCCCTTCCAGATCGAGCTTCTCCACGTCGCCGAGCTTGAGCACCTTGCGCTTCAGCCAGGCCAGTCCGTCCGGGCTGATCTCGCCGTTGCCGTGGCCGCCGGCCTTGATCGCCAGCGCCACTGCGCGGATGGTGCCGGAGGCGCCGACCGCCTGTTGCCAGCCGAGGCGCCGCAGGCTGTTCTCGATGCCCATCAGTTCCAGGCGTGCAGCAGTGTACGCCTGGGCGTAGCGGGCCGGGGTGATCTTGCCGTCGCGGAAGTAGCGTTGGGTGTAGCTGACGCAACCCATCTGCAGGCTTTCCCGCAGCTCGGACTCGAAACCCTGGCCGATGATGAACTCGGTGCTGCCGCCGCCGATGTCGCTGACCAGCCGGCGACCGCCGCTGTCGGGCATGCTGTTGGCGACGCCGAGGTAGATCAGGCGGGCTTCCTCGCGGCCGGAGATGACTTCCACGGGATGGCCGAGAACCTCTTCCGCACGACGGATGAAATCGCTGCGGTTGCGCGCCTCGCGCAAGGCGTTGGTCGCGACCACGCGTACGGAACCCTGGGGCATGCCGCTGATGAACTGGGCGAAGCGGCGCAGGCAGTCGAGGCCGCGCTGGGTGGCCTCTTCGCTGAGATTGCGCTCCTCGTCGAGGCCGGCGGCCAGTTGGACCTTCTCGCCCAGCCGTTCGAGGATGCGGACTTCGCCGTGGATATTGGCCTTGGCCAGACAGAGGTGGAAACTGTTGGAACCCAGGTCCAGGGCGGCAATCAGCGGGAATGCCTCGGCAGGTTTTTGCGGCATGCTTTGCAAGTCCATTGGAAAACTGCGCCATCCTGCCACGATAGGGCGAGGGTCGCCAATGCGGCAGCCGATCAATCGGGAATCAGCCGACCAACGATAGAGACTCTCAATCGGCTGCGCCTTCCGGCGAGGGTCAAGGCGGGATATGATGGTCGGCACTTTCGCGTTTCAATTCGCGTCCGACTACGGAGAGATTTCATGAGCGAACATATCGTCAACGTTACTGATGCCAGCTTCGAGCAGGACGTGCTGAAGGCCGACGGCCCTGTGCTGGTGGACTACTGGGCCGAGTGGTGCGGTCCGTGCAAGATGATCGCGCCGGTGCTGGACGAAGTCGCCAGGGACTATCAGGGCAAGCTGAAGGTCTGCAAGCTGAACATCGACGAGAACCAGGATACCCCGCCGAAATACGGCGTGCGTGGCATCCCTACCCTGATGCTGTTCAAGGACGGCAATGTCGAGGCGACCAAGGTCGGCGCACTGTCCAAGTCGCAGCTGGCGGCCTTCCTCGACGCCAATATCTGAGCCGGGCCCAGGCCTCGCTGGAAAGCCCCGCGATTCGCGGGGCTTTTTTTTGCGTTTCTATAGACGCCACGCGGCCACGGTGTTAAATTCGGGTTCGCGACGTTTTTTCCGTCGCCTTCTGCATGCCGTCCCGGACGCACTTCCTACTCGAACTTTCTAGCGCTCCTGTCGCCCCCTTGCGACACGGCTTTCCCAAGCTCGACGCTTTCTCCAATTCCTCTTTCTGCGTACCTATCTCTTTCCTATGAATCTGACCGAACTCAAGCAAAAGCCGATTGCCGAACTGCTGGAAATGTCCGATGCCATGGGCCTGGAAAACATGGCCCGTTCGCGCAAGCAGGACATCATCTTCGCCCTGCTGAAGAAGCACGCGAAAAGTGGTGAAGAGATCTCCGGCGATGGCGTGCTGGAGATTCTTCAGGACGGCTTCGGCTTCCTGCGCTCCGCCGACTCTTCCTACCTGGCCGGCCCCGACGACATCTATGTCTCGCCGAGCCAGATCCGGCGCTTCAACCTGCGCACGGGCGACACCATCATCGGCAAGATCCGGCCGCCGAAAGAGGGCGAGCGTTACTTCGCCCTGCTCAAGGTCGACTCGATCAACTTCGATCGTCCGGAGAATGCGAAGAACAAGATTCTCTTCGAGAACCTGACGCCGCTGTTCCCCAACGAGCGGATGAAGATGGAAGCCGGCAACGGCTCCACCGAAGACCTGACCGGCCGCGTCATCGATCTCTGCGCGCCGATCGGCAAGGGCCAGCGCGGCCTGATCGTGGCGCCGCCGAAGGCGGGCAAGACCATCATGCTGCAGAACATCGCCAGCAACATCACCCGCAACAACCCCGAATGCCACCTGATCGTCCTGCTGATCGACGAGCGCCCTGAGGAAGTGACCGAAATGCAGCGCACCGTGCGCGGCGAAGTGGTCGCCTCGACCTTTGACGAACCGCCGACCCGTCACGTACAGGTCGCCGAGATGGTGATCGAGAAGGCCAAGCGCCTGGTCGAGCACAAGAAGGACGTGGTCATCCTGCTCGACTCCATCACCCGTCTGGCGCGGGCCTACAACACCGTGATCCCCAGCTCCGGCAAGGTGCTCACCGGCGGTGTCGACGCCCATGCCCTGGAGAAGCCGAAGCGCTTCTTCGGCGCCGCGCGGAACATCGAAGAGGGCGGTTCTCTTACGATTCTCGCCACGGCGTTGGTGGAAACCGGCTCGAAGATGGACGAGGTGATCTACGAGGAATTCAAGGGTACCGGCAACATGGAACTCCCATTGGATCGCAAGATCGCCGAGAAGCGCGTGTTCCCGGCCATCAACATCAACCGTTCGGGTACCCGCCGCGAAGAGCTGCTGACCAGCGAGGACGAGCTCCAGCGCATGTGGATCCTGCGCAAGATCCTGCACCCGATGGACGAGATCTCCGCGATCGAATTCCTCATCGACAAGCTCAAGCAGACCAAGACCAACGATGAGTTCTTCGATTCGATGAAACGGAAGTAGTCTTCCAGGGAATTGAAGAAGGCGCTCCGGTTTGACCGGAGCGCCTTTTTTCATGCCTGGAGAAAAATAGATGTCGAGCCTGCCTTATCGAAGAGATATCGATGGATTGCGCGCACTGGCCATCTTGCCGGTGGTGTTCTATCACTTGGGCTTGGGCGGTTTCACCGGCGGGTATGTCGGCGTCGATGTCTTTCTGGTGATTTCCGGCTACCTGATCACTTCGATCATCCGGCGCGATCGGCAGGCCGGGCGTTTCAGCTTCGTCGATTTCTGGGCTCGCCGGGCGCGACGCATCCTCCCCGCTTTGTTCGTTATGATGGCCGTCAGCCTGGCGGCCGGCTGGTTCCTGATGGAGCCGCGGGACTACGAGCAACTGGGTCGTGCGGTGCGTTACCAGACGATGTTCGCCTCGAACATCCTGTTCTGGAAGCAGGATGGCTATTTCGACGCCGCGTCCGAATTCAAGCCGCTATTGCATACCTGGTCGTTGTCGGTGGAAGAGCAGTTCTACATTCTCTTCCCGCTACTGCTGGCCGCGATCTCCGGGCGCCTGCTGCGCTGGCGGCTCGCCATCCTCCTCGCGGTCCTGGCGCTATCGCTGGCGGCCAGCGTCTGGGCGGTGAGCCAGCGACCTGGCAGTGCATTCTTCCTCCTGCCGATGCGCGCCTGGGAACTCCTGGCGGGTGCCGCGCTGGCGTTGCTGCCGGGCGCTAGCCGCGGTCATTCGCAATGGTCCCTGCAACTGGCGGCCACCCTCGGCATAGCGGCGATTCTCCTGCCGGTGTTCTTCTACGACAGCGACACTCCTTTCCCCGGCCTCGCGGCGCTGCCGGCGGTGCTTGGCACCGCCCTGCTGATCTGGGCCAACGGCGCCGGCGACACCTGGGCTCGCCGCCTGCTGGGCTGGCAACCGCTGGTCTGGTTCGGTCTGATCTCCTATTCGCTGTACCTCTGGCACTGGCCGCTGTACGTCTTCGTCCAGTACCACGCACTGGAAACCCTGGGCCTGCCGGCACGCCTGGGGTTGCTGGCGGCGAGCATCGGCTTGGCGGCACTGTCGCTGTACTACGTCGAGGCACCGTTCCGCGAGCGCAAGCTGTTCGCCGGGCGCCGGCAGATGCTTGGCGCGGCGCTGTGCAGCTTGCTGCTGCTGGGAGTCATCGGCCAGTTGGTGCGGCATTACGACGGCGTGCCGTCGCGTCTTTCCGAGGAAGCCTTGCGTTATGCCAAGGCGTCCAAATGGCGCGATGGGCAGACCGACTGCATGTTCGACAAGAAGGCGCTCAGTCAGGAAAGCATCTGCCGCTTCCCGGCGGAACTGGCTGCCGAACGACCGCTGCTGGTCAGTTGGGGCGACAGCCATTCCGCGGCGTTGAGCCCGCTGCTGCGCGAACTGGCTACCAGTCGCCGACTGCCGATCTGGCAGGCTTCGCTGGCGGGCTGTCCGCCGTTGCTGGGGATGCTGGAAAAGGACACTTGCCTGCGTTTCAACCAGCAGATGCTCGAGTTCGTCGAACAGCAGCGGCCGGGCGGGGTGATCCTCGCCGGGCGCTGGGACATGTATATATACGGCGACTCGCAGGACGGTACCCGCAACATTCTCCGCGAGCCGGACGACACGCCGGACAGCTCGATCGCCGAGGCGCTGCTGCGGCAACGCCTGAGCGGGATGATCGAAAGGCTGAACGCGGCCGACGTACATGTCTGGCTGGTCAAGGACGTACCGCTGCTGCCATTCAAGGCACCGGCGCGGCTGGTGCGGCTGAGTCTGAGCGGGGAGGATGTCGGGCGCGCACGTTTTCCCTTCGCTGAGCACGCTGCGCGCGTCGCCTACGTGAATGCGCTGTTCGATGCGTTGGCCGAAGGCAACCCGCGGGTGAGCGTGCTCGACCCCTCCAGCGTGCTCTGCGATGGCCTGGATTGTTTCGCCGAACGTGATGGCTGGTCGCTGTACATGGATAACAACCACCTTTCGACCCAGGGGGCCCATGAACTCGGGCCTTTGTTCGAGCCGATGCTACAGAGCCTCGACGACTCGAGGATCGCCAGCCAGCAGTGACCGAATGCCGCGTTTGCCTGCTGCCGGATGGGCCGGGAGCAGGTAGGATGTGGGGTCTTGCAGTGAATGGTTAGGCCAATGACGTTCAAGGATCTCCGCGATTTCATCGCCCAGCTGGAGCAGCGCGGTGCGTTGAAGCGCATCCAGGTGCCGATTTCCCCCGTGCTCGAGATGACCGAGGTGTGCGACCGCACGTTGCGCGCCAAGGGCCCGGCATTGCTGTTCGAAAAGCCGACCGGCTTCGACATGCCGGTGCTCGGCAACCTGTTCGGTACGCCGGAGCGCGTGGCGCTGGGCATGGGCGCCGAGGACGTCGGCGCGCTGCGCGAGATCGGCAAGCTGCTGGCGCAACTCAAGGAGCCCGAGCCGCCGAAGGGCCTCAAGGACGCCTGGGCCAAGCTGCCGATGTACAGGAAGGTCCTGTCCATGGCGCCGAAGGTGCTCAAGGACGCTCCCTGCCAGGAAGTGGTCGAGGAGGGCGAGGACGTCGACCTCGGCCGGCTACCGGTCCAGACCTGCTGGCCGGGCGATGTCGGGCCGCTGATCACCTGGGGCCTGACCGTTACCCGCGGGCCGAACAAGGAACGGCAGAACCTGGGCATCTACCGCCAGCAGGTGATCGGCCGCAACAAGGTGATCATGCGCTGGCTCAGCCACCGCGGCGGCGCACTGGACTACCGCGAGTGGTGCCAGAAGCATCCGGGCCAGCCCTATCCGGTAGCCGTGGCGCTGGGCGCCGATCCGGCGACCATCCTCGGTGCGGTGACGCCGGTGCCGGACACCCTTTCCGAATACGCTTTCGCCGGCCTGTTGCGCGGGCATCGTACCGAGCTGGTCAAGTGTCGCGGGAGCGACTTGCAGGTGCCGGCCAGCGCCGAGATCGTCCTCGAAGGGGTGATCCACCCCGGCGAGATGGCCGACGAAGGTCCCTATGGCGATCACACCGGCTACTACAACGAGGTCGATCGCTTCCCGGTGTTCACCGTCGAGCGCGTCACCCGCCGGCAGAAACCGATCTACCACAGCACCTACACCGGGCGTCCGCCGGACGAGCCGGCGATCCTCGGGGTGGCGCTGAACGAAGTGTTCGTGCCGATTCTGCAGAAGCAGTTCCCGGAAATCGTCGATTTCTACCTGCCGCCGGAAGGTTGTTCCTACCGGATGGCGGTGGTGACCATGAAGAAGCAGTACCCAGGGCACGCCAAGCGCGTGATGCTCGGGGTCTGGTCGTTCCTGCGGCAGTTCATGTACACCAAGTTCGTCATCGTCACCGACGATGACATCGATGCGCGCGACTGGAACGATGTGATCTGGGCCATCACCACGCGGATGGACCCCAAGCGCGACACGGTGATGATCGACAACACGCCCATCGACTACCTCGACTTCGCCTCGCCGGTTTCCGGCCTCGGCTCGAAGATGGGGCTTGATGCCACCCACAAGTGGCCGGGCGAGACCAGCCGCGAATGGGGGCGCGCCATCGTCAAGGACGAAGCGGTGACACGGCGCATCGACGCGCTCTGGTCGAGCCTCGGGATCGACTGATGCGTATCGTCCTGCAACCGTCCGGCGCCTGCCTCGAGCTGCTGCCGGGGGAACGTATCCTCGATGGCGCCCGGCGGCTTGGCTACGACTGTCCGCAGAGCTGCCGCAACGGCAACTGCCATATCTGCGCGGCGCTGCTGGTGGAGGGGCGGGTACGCCAGAACGGCGAGGTACGCGATCATGGCGAACTCTTCACCTGCCTCGCTGAGCCGCTGGAAGACTGCGTGCTGCATTGGGACGGGGTGCTGGCGCCGGGTGAACTGCCTCTGCGCAAGCTGACCTGCCAGTTGAGCTTCTGCGAAGAGGTCGGCGGCGACGTCTACCGGGTCGGCCTGCGCGCGCCGGCCGGCAAGCCGCCACGCTATCACGCCGGGCAGTACCTGTTGCTGGAGCGTGACGGCGGCGACAGCGCGGCGTTTTCCCTGGCCTCCGCGCCGCATGCGGGACGCGACCTTGAGTTGCACATCCTGGCCAAGGAAGACAGTGCCGTCGCGCTGATCGCGCAATTGCAGCGCGAGCGCCTGGCACGGATCCAGCTGCCGTTCGGCGACGCGCACCTGGCGGAACTGCCCGACGGTCCGCTGGTGCTGATCGCCGCGGGAACCGGCATGTCGCAGATGCACAGCCTGATCGAGCACTGCCGCGCCGCCGGCTTCGCCCATCCTGTACATCTCTACTGGGGCGTTCGGCGTCCGGAGGATTTCTACCGTCTGCCGCACTGGACGGAGTGGGAAGGCCTGCCGAACCTGTTCCTGCACCGGGTGGTCAGCGACCTCTGTGGCTGGGAGGGGCGTTGCGGCTTGCTGCACGAGGCGGTGCGCGAGGATTTCGCCGACCTGTCGAGCCTGCATGTGTATGCCAGCGGCTCGCCGGCGATGGTCTACGCGACCCTGGATGCCCTGGTCGAAGCAGGGATGGACGCGCACCAGATGCGCGCCGACGTGTTCGCCTACGCGCCGCGGGACTGAACGCGGCTCCGGCCTGGCGCCGGAGCCGCCGCGTCATCAGCCGGCTTGCTGCGGCGCGGCCTGGACCGCGGGTTTGCGCAGGGTCAGGCAGAGGAACAGGATGGCCAGCAGGCAGGCGCCGATCAGCAGCTTGAAGCCACCGTCCCAGCCGAAGTGATCCACCGTGTAGCCGACCAGGGCGTTGGCCGCCACCGAGCCGCCGAGGTAGCCGAACAGACCGGTGAAGCCGGCGGCGGTGCCGGCCGCTTTCTTCGGCGCCAGCTCCAGGGCCTGCAAGCCGATCAGCATCACCGGGCCGTAGATCAGGAAGCCGATCATGATCAGCGCGGCCATGTCGATCGCCGGGTTGCCGGCCGGGTTCAGCCAGTAGATCAGGGTGCCGACGGTCACCAGGATCATGAACACCACGCCGGTGGCGCCGCGATTGCCCTTGAACAGCTTGTCCGACAGCCAGCCGCAGAGCAGGGTGCCGGGAATCCCCGCCCATTCGTAGAAGAAGTACGCCCAGGACGACTTGTCGACGTTGAAGTGCTTGGCCTCCTTGAGGTAGGTCGGCGCCCAGTCGAGCACACCGTAGCGCAGCAGGTAGACGAACACGTTGGCCAGGGCGATGTACCAGAGCAGCTTGTTGCGCAGCACGTAGGTGACGAAGATCTCCTTGGTCGACAGCTCGCGCTCGTGGTGTTCGTCGTAGCCTTCGGGGTAGTCGTCCTTGTGCTTCTCGATCGGCGGCAGGCCGCAGGATTGCGGGTGTCGCGCATGGCGAAATAGGCGAATACGGCTACGCCCACGGCGACGATGGCCGGCACGTAGAAGGCCGAGCGCCAGTCGCCGAACAGCGCCAGGCCGAGCAGGAACAGCGGGCCGATCAGGCCGCCGCCGACGTTGTGGGCGACGTTCCACACCGAGACCACGCTGCCGCGCTCCTTCTGCGACCACCAGTGGACCATGGTCCGTCCGCTCGGCGGCCAGCCCATGCCCTGGGCCCAGCCGTTGATGAAGAGCAGGACGAACATGATGGCGACGCTGGAGGTAGCCCAGTGCGCGAATCCGAAAATGAACATCACCGCCGCCGACACCAACAGGCCGAACGGCAGGAAGACCCGTGGGTTGGAACGATCCGAGACCAGGCCCATGATGAATTTCGACAGGCCGTAGGCGATGGCGATGGCCGACATCGCGACGCCCAGTTGACCGCGGCTGTAGCCGTCCTCGATGAGGTAGGGCATGGCCAGGGAGAAGTTCTTGCGCAGCAGGTAGTAACCCGCGTAGCCGATGAAGATACCGGCGAAGATCTGCCAGCGCAGGCGCCGGTAGGTGCTGTCCACCTCGGCATCGGGCAGTGGCGCCTGGTGTGGCGCGGGACGAAAGATTCCGAACATCGCGAGCTCCGCTTGTTGTTGTGTCGCGCCTTTTTACGCGGTTGCGAACACTACATTTTTCGTAAATGAAAAAATAGCGGAAATGTTACAGGTTGAGTGCATTGGTCGGAAATAAGAAAGCCCCGGTCGGAAACCGGGGCCTTCATAGGGGAAAAACATCTGACAGCGTGGGCCTCGGCCGGTGTATCGCTCCGGCCCGCCATGCCTTTCTCCGCACGGGCGGGAGGCAATACTCGCCGCCTTCGTGGCTCAGCGAACCTCCACCACCACCTTGCCGACCGCCCTGCGCTGGCCGAGGGCGTCGATAGCGTCGCCGGCCCGTTCCAGCGGGAAGCGCTGCGACACCAGCGGCTTCAGTTTGCCTTCGGCGTGCCAGGCGAACAGCTGGCGGAAGTTGTCAGCGTTGTCCTGCGGCTGGCGTTGGGCGAACGATCCCCAGAACACGCCGACCAGCGAGGCGCCCTTGAGCAGGGTCAGGTTGGCCGGCAGCGAAGGGATGCTGCCGCTGGCGAAGCCGACCACCAGCATCCGTCCGTTCCAGGCGATGCTGCGGAAGGCCTCCTCGAACAGTTCGCCGCCCACCGGATCGTAGATCACATCGACGCCCTGGCCGCCGGTCAAGGCCTTGAGCTGCTCGCGCAGGCTACCTTCGCTGTAGTTGATCAGTTCGTCGGCGCCGGCGGCCTTGGCCACGGCGAGCTTGTCGGGGGTACTGGCGGCAGCGATCACCCGGGCGCCCATGGCCTTGCCGATCTCCACGGCAGCCAGCCCGACCCCGCCGGAAGCGCCGAGCACCAGCAGGGTCTCGCCGGGTTGCAGGTTGGCGCGCTGTTTCAGGGCGTGCATCGAGGTGCCGTAGGTCATGCCGAAGGCGGCGGCGCTGGCGAAGTCCATGCCTTCGGGAATCGGCATCACGTTATAGCCGGGCACCTTGACCTGCTCGGCGAAGCTGCCCCAGCCGGTCAGGGCCATGACCCGGTCGCCGGGCCTGACGTGGGCGACCTTTTCGCCGACCGCGGCGACCACCCCGGCCGCCTCGCCGCCCGGGGAGAAGGGGAAGGGCGGCTTGAACTGGTACTTGCCTTCGATGATCAGGGTGTCTGGGAAGTTGACCCCTGCGGCGTGCACATCGAGGAGGATTTCGTTCTTCGCCGGGCTCGGGCTGGCGATTTCTTCCAGGACCAGGCTGCTGGCCGGGCCGAAGGCTTTGCAGAGGACGGCTTTCATCGGGGACGCTCCAGTTTGCGGTCCGGCCAGTGTAGGAGGGAGACGCCGGGGGTCAATCAGCATCGCCGCAACTGATGGTTGTCCATAAACCCCGGGCTTGGGCCCGGCCGAGAGTCTGGCTATGCTTGCCGGCATTCGTCGAGGAGATGCGCCCGTGAGAACCCCCATTGCCCTGTCGCTGGCCCTGTGCCTGAGTCTGTTCCCGTCGTTCGCCTCGGCCGAGGAGGCCGCGCCGGAAGGCGAGGGCGCGAACAAGCCGGTCTACGTCGACCTGACCCCGGCGCTGGTCGGCAACTACGGCAGCGGGCCGCGCCTGCAGTACTACAAGGCCGACATCGCCCTGCAGGTGGCCGACAAGGACGCGGCGACCAAGGTCGAGCATCACGAGCCCTTGATCCGCAACCAGTTGATCATGCTGTTCGCCCAGCAGACCGACCAGAGCCTGGGTACGGTCGAGGCCAAGGAAAGCCTGCGCCAGGAGGCGCTGAAGCAGGTCCAGCAGACCCTCGAGCAGGAAGAGGGCAAGCCGCTGGTGACCGACCTGCTGTTCAACAACCTCATCGTCCAGCCCTGAGGTCAACTATCCGTTCTGTCCCGCGCTCCCGGATGCGAGGCACCGGCGATTCTGCTTTCCTGTGAGATTCGGTCGGGCGCGTCTGACGTGCATCAACACCCGCGCGCCGCCCTGGAGGGACAATCGAGCCAGTGAAGTCCGCGGCGGCCGCGCTTTCCAGCGTGAGCGCCATCGCCGCGGCCTGGCCGGACGTGCGAGGAGAAGGGATGAAACAGGAAAGCAAACGGTGGCTGAGCCGTGCCCTGGTCGTGGCGGCGCTGCTCGGCGTAGGCGTGCTGGTCTGGCAGGTATCGCGACCGACCGGCCTGGGCGAGGGATTCGCCAGCGGCAACGGACGCATCGAGGCCACCGAGGTGGACGTGGCGGCCAAGCTTCCCGGGCGGGTCGCCGAGATCAAGGTCGACGAGGGCGACTTCGTCAAGGCCGGCGAAATCGTCGCGCGGATGGATACTCAGGTGCTCGAGGCGCAGTTGGCCCAGGCCCAGGCCCAGGTGCGCCAGGCGGAGAACGCCAAGCTCACCGCGACCTCGCTGGTGGCCCAGCGCGAGAGCGAGAAGAGCACTGCCCAGGCCGTGGTGGCGCAGCGCCAGGCCGAGCTGACAGCGGCGCAGAAGCGCTTCACCCGTACCGAGGCGCTGGTCAAGCGCAATGCCCTGCCGCAACAGCAACTCGATGACGATCGGGCGACCCTGCAGAGCGCCCAGGCGGCGTTGTCCGCGGCACGCTCGCAAGTGATTTCGGCGCAGGCGGCGATCGAGGCCGGGCGTTCCCAGGTAATCGAGGCGCAGTCGGCCATCGAGGCGGCCAAGGCCAGCGTCGCCCGGCTCCAGGCGGATATCGACGACAGCCTGCTCAAGGCGCCGCGCAACGGCCGCGTGCAGTACCGCGTGGCACAGCCGGGGGAAGTGCTGCCGGCCGGTGGCAAGCTCCTCAACATGGTCGACCTGGCCGACGTCTACATGACTTTCTTCCTGCCATCCATGCAGGCCGGCAGGGTCGGACTGGGCCAGGAAGTGCGCTTGGTGATCGACGCGGTGCCGGACTACGTGATCCCGGCCAAGGTTTCCTATGTCGCCAGTGTCGCCCAGTTCACCCCGAAAACGGTGGAAACCGCCAACGAGCGGGAGAAGCTGATGTTCCGGGTCAAGGCGCGGCTCGATCCGGCGCTGCTGGAAAAATACATCACCTACGTCAAGACCGGCGTGCCCGGAATGGCCTACCTGCGACTGGACCCTGAGGTCGAGTGGCCGGCCAACCTGCAGATCAAGGTTCCGCAATGACCGCTGGCGGGAGCGGCGTGGCGAGCCTCCGGGGCGTTTCGCTGCGCTACGGCGAGACGCGTGCGGTTGACGACGTCAGCCTGGAGATCCCGGCCAACCGCATGGTCGGCCTGATCGGTCCGGACGGGGTCGGCAAGTCCAGCCTGCTGGCGCTGCTGGCCGGCGCACGGAAGATGCAGGATGGCGAGATCCGCGTGCTCGATGGCGACATGCGCGACCGCCGCCACCGCCGGGCGGTCTGCCCGCGCATCGCCTACATGCCCCAGGGGCTGGGCAAGAACCTCTACCCGACGCTCTCGGTGTTCGAGAACGTCGACTTCTTCGGTCGGCTGTTCGGCCACGACAAGGCCGAGCGCGAGCGGCGCATCGCCGATCTGCTGCAAAGCACCGGATTGGCGCCGTTCGCCGAGCGTCCTGCGGGCAAGCTGTCCGGCGGCATGAAGCAGAAGCTCGGGCTGTGCTGCGCGCTGATCCACGATCCCGACCTGCTGATCCTCGACGAGCCGACCACCGGCGTCGACCCGCTGTCGCGCAACCAGTTCTGGGAGCTGATCGGCCGTATCCGCGCGGGCCGCGAAGGCATGAGCGTGCTGGTCGCCACCGCCTACATGGAGGAAGCCGAGCGCTTCGACTGGCTGGTGGCGATGGATGACGGAAAGGTCCTGGCCACCGGTACGCCGCAGGAGCTGCGCGAGCGTACCGGGACGCAGAGCCTCGAGTCGGCGTTCATCGCCCTGCTGCCGGAAAGCAAGCGCGCCGGCCACCATCGATTGGTGATCCCGCCGCGACCGCAGAGCGAAGGCGCGCCGCGGATCGCCATCGAGGCCGAGGGCCTGACCTGTCGTTTCGGCGACTTCGTCGCGGTCGATCACGTCAGCTTCCGTATCGAGCGTGGGGAAATCTTCGGCTTTCTCGGCTCCAACGGCTGCGGCAAGTCCACCACCATGAAGATGCTCACCGGCCTGCTGCCGGCCAGCGAAGGCACGTGCGCGCTGTTCGGCCAGCCGGTGGACGCCAGCGACATGGCGACCCGTCGCCGGGTCGGCTACATGTCCCAGGCCTTTTCCCTGTATGCCGAGCTGAGCGTGCGGCAGAACCTGGTGTTGCACGCCCGGCTGTTCCACCTGCCGGCGGATGGCATCCCGGCACGGGTCGGCGAAATGCTCCGGCGCTTCGACCTGGAGAAGGTGGCCGACGAGCTGCCCAACGACCTGCCGCTGGGCATTCGCCAGCGTCTGTCGCTGGCGGTGGCGGTGATCCACAAGCCGGAAATCCTGATCCTCGACGAGCCCACTTCGGGGGTCGACCCGGTGGCTCGCGACGGCTTCTGGGAGCTGATGGTCGAGCTGTCGCGCCGCGACGGGGTGACCATCTTCATTTCCACCCACTTCATGAACGAGGCTCAGCGCTGCGATCGCATCTCGCTGATGCATGCCGGCAAGGTACTGGCCAGCGATACTCCCGATGAGCTGGTGCGCCAGCGTGGTCTGCCGACCCTGGAAGCGACCTTCATCGCTTACCTGGAGGAAGCCGCGGGTGCCGCCGCGCCAGCGCAACCGGCCGAGGCGCCGGCCGTCGCGGAGCAGCCCGGCGATGGCCAGGAGCGCCAGGCGCAACGCGAACGCTTCAGCCCCCTGCGGCTGTTCAGCTATGCGCGCCGCGAAGCCATGGAGCTGCGCCGCGACCCGATCCGCCTGACCCTGGCCCTGCTCGGCACCGCGCTGCTGATGTTCATCATCGGCTATGGCATCAACATGGACGTCGAGGACCTCTCCTGGGCGGTCCTCGACCGTGACCAGACCACCACCAGCCAGGCCTACGCGCTGAACATCGCCGGCTCGCGCTATTTCGTCGAACATGCGCCGATCACCGACCCGGACGACCTCGACCGGCGCCTGCGCAGCGGCGAGCTGAGCCTGGCGGTGGAGATTCCGCCGAACTTCGGGCGCGATCTCAAGCGTGGCTCCGATCCGGCCATCGGCGTGTGGATCGACGGAGCGATGCCGACCCGTGCCAACACCGTGCTCGGCTACGTGCAGGGCCTGCACACCAGCTACCTGGCGGACCTCTCGCGGCAGGCGGGTGGGGCCGAGGCCAGCGCGGCGGCCAGCACCGAGGTGCGCTATCGCTACAACCCCGACGTGGAAAGCCTGAAGGCGATGGTGCCGGCGGTGATCCCGCTGCTGCTGATCATGATCCCGGCCATGCTCACCGCCCTCGGCGTGGTGCGCGAAAAGGAACTGGGTTCGATCACCAACCTCTATGTCACCCCGGTGACGCGCCTGGAGTTCCTGGTCGGCAAGCAGCTGCCCTACGTCGCCATGGGCATGATCAACTTCCTGCTGATGCTGGTCCTGGCCATCGTGGTATTTCGCGTGCCGCTCAAGGGCAGCTTCCTGGCGTTGACCATCGGCGCTTTCCTCTATGTGGTCACCAGCACTGGCCTCGGGCTGTTCCTCTCGACGTTCATGCGCAGCCAGATCGCCGCTGTATTCGGCGTGGCGATCGCCACCATGATCCCGGCGATCCAGTTCTCCGGGCTGATCCACCCGGTGTCCTCGCTGGAGGGTGCGGCGGCCTGGATCGGCAAGCTCTATCCGACCTCGCATTTCCTGGTGGTCAGCCGCGGCGCCTTTTCCAAATCGCTGGGCCTGTCCGATCTCTGGGCCTACTACCTGCCGCTTGCCGCTTCCATCGTGGTGCTGACCCTGCTCAGCGTGGCCTGCCTGAAGAAGCAGGAGGACTGAGCGATGCGCAGCCTGGCCAACATCTTCAACCTGGGCATCAAGGAGTTCCGCAGTCTCGGCCGCGACTACGCGATGCTGGCACTGATCGTCTGGGCCTTCACCCTGGGCGTCTACAGTTCCGCCACCGGTATTCCGGAAACCTTGCATCACGCGCCGATCGCGGTGGTCGACGAGGACCGCTCGCAGCTCTCGTCGCGTATCGTCAATGCCTTCCAGCCCCCATACTTCCGGCCGCCGGAAATGATCGGTCATGCCGAGATGGATCGCGGCATGGACGTCGGCCTGTATACCTTCACCCTCGATATCCCGCCGGACTTCCAGCGCGACGTGCTCGCCGGGCGCAAGCCCTCGATCCAGGTCAACGTCGACGCGACCCAGACCGGGCAGGCCTTCTCTGGCGCGGGCTACATCCAGAACATCGTCGCCACCGAGGTGCGCGAATTCGTCAGCCGCTACCGCGCGGAGCCGAGCATGCCGGCGCAGATCGAGGTGCGCATGGAATTCAACCCGAACCTGACCCAGGCCTGGTTCGGCGGGGTGATGGAAGTGATCAACCAGATCACCATGCTGTCGATCATCCTCACCGGCGCCGCGCTGATCCGCGAGCGCGAGCACGGCACCGTCGAGCACTTGCTGGTGATGCCGCTGTCGGCCTTCGAGATCATGATGGCCAAGGTCTGGTCGATGGGGCTGGTGGTGCTGGTGGCGGCGGGGCTCTCGTTGCAGTGGGTGGTGCGTGGCTGGCTGGACGTGCCGATCAGCGGCTCGGTGGGACTGTTCCTGCTCGGCGCCGGATTGCATCTGTTCGCCACCACCTCCATGGGCATATTCCTCGGCACGGTGGCGCGTTCGATGCCGCAGCTCGGACTGTTGACCATCCTCGTGCTGCTGCCGCTGAACATCCTTTCGGGCGGCACCACGCCACGGGAAAGCATGCCGGAACTGGTGCAGAACATCATGCTGGCGGCGCCGACCACGCATTTCGTCAGCCTGGCCCAGGCGATCCTGTTCCGCGGCGCCGGTTTCGACATCGTCTGGCCGCAGTTCGCCGGTATCGTGGTGATCGGTTCGGCGTTCTTCTTCGGCGCGCTCTGGCGTTTCCGCCGGACCATCTCGCAGATGGCCTGAGCGATGGCTTCAGCGTTTCGCCAGCGGCAGGATCGCCTGCCATTCCTCGGCGCTGACCGGCATTACCGAGAGGCGGCTGCCCTTCTGCACCAGGGCGAGGTTGGCCAGGGCGTCCTGGGCCTTCAGCCGGGCCAGTGGAACGACCTCGGCGAAGGCTTCGACGAAGCTGACGTCGCGGGCGCTCCAGGGGTTCTTCCCGGCGCTGGCCTTGGGGTCGTGGTAGGGGCTGGCGGGATCCAGGGCCGTGGGATCGGGGTAGGCTTCGCCTTCGATGCGGGCGATACCGGCGATGCCGGGCTGCGGGCAACTGGAGTGGTAGAAGAAGAACAGGTCGCCGGAGTTCATGCTGCGGATGAAGTTGCGCGCCTGATAGTTGCGCACGCCATCCCAGCGGGCGGTTCCGAGGTGTTGCAGGTCGCGGATTGAGAGTTCGTCCGGCTCGGATTTCATCAGCCAGTAGGCAGGCATGAACTTTGCTCCTCTTTCGTAGATATACGTAGGAAACGTCTGCGCGTGACCACCGGTCGCCGGTGTAATTGCGTATGACTTCAGCTTATCGGAAAATGCCGTTTTTCAGCGGGGCAGGGTGCTCAGGCGATAAGATAATCGCAAGGACCGGCCTCGAAAATTGCCTGGAAGGGGGAGGCAATCGATGAAGCGCAAGCCAGACTTGCTGTGGGTTTTGGTCATCATCTTCGGACTTGGGGTCGTCACCACCGGTTATACCCAGAGCCTCTGGGAACGACAGGCCAGTACGCCCGCCCAGGTGACGCAACAGCCGTAAGACTCGCCGGGTATCGCATGGAACGCGGTACCCAGGGTTCTCCCTCCTTCCTAGCGTTTCCCTGCCACGTACCAGCCCGCATCGGTCACCGTTCCCGCCAGGGGAATGTCCCAGCTGGCCAGCGCCAGTCGATCCACCTTCTGACATTCATGGGCCAGGCCGATCAGCGTCGGTTTGTGACCATTTTTGCGCCTCGCCAGGTAGGCCAGGCTGCGGTCGTAGAAGCCGCCGCCCATGCCCAGGCGCCCGCCCTGTTCGTCGAACCCCACCAGCGGCAGCAGTACCAGGTCCAGCGCCCAGGCCTTGCGCTGGCGGCCGGCGTCGGCCAGCGGTTCGCTGATGCGGAAGCGGTTGCGGGTCCAGCGTTCGCCGCTGCCGACCCGCTGGAACACCATGCGCGTCCGCGGCCAGGGCGCCAGCACCGGCAGGTAGGTGGCCTTGCCGCGCTTCTGCGCCGCACGCAGCAGCGGACGCGGGTCGATCTCGCCGTCGTTGGGCAGGTACAGGGCGATATGGCGGGCACGGCGAAAAAGGGGATGCTGCGCCAGTTGTCGATAGAGGGCGCGGGCGGCGAGGCGTTGCTGCAGGGGGGAGAGCGCGCGGCGCGCCTGGCGGAGCTTGCGGCGCAGGGCCGGGCGGCTGAGGTCTTGCGATTCGATCATGTGGAAAGGTAGCTCCCCGGTCGTGCCGCTGTCGGGTTAGCCCTTGAACCCGAAAGTTCAAGGTGGCGGTTGCAGTAGACCTTAAGGCTTTCCGTCGTGCGGACATGCACACCGGTCCAACTGGCAACCTCCGTTGTTGCAGTTATCGGCTCAGGGACATCACCGACTGGCCAACACACCAGGGAGCGGAGGCCAGTATACCCGAATTGGCCGCGCCCGGGTCAGGCTTCGCCGGCATCGGCCGGATTCGCCAGGGCGCGGTCGACGCGATCGAGCAGTTCGCGCACGCGCTCGCGGGTCGAGCTGCTTTCCTGGTCCAGGCGCTCCTTGCGGTGCAGCAGGTCGTGGGTGATGTTGAGGGCGGCCATCACGGCAACCCGGTCGGCGCCGATGACTTTGCCGCTGGAGCGGATCTCGCGCATCTTGCCGTCCAGGTAACGGGCGGCGCTTTCCAGGTTGGCGCGCTCGTCGTCCGGGCAATTGATGCAGTATTCCTTGTCGAGAATCTGCACGGTGAGGGTATTCGACTGGCTCATGTGTCCTGCTCCAAGGCTTTCAGACGCAAAATCATCGCTTCGACCTTGTGTCTCGCCATTTCGTTCTTTTCGATCAGATGAGCGCGCTCTTCGCGCCAGGACTTTTCGTTCGCCCGCAGCAGCCGGTTCTCCGCCTTGAGCTGTTCCAGCTTCTGGAGCAGCTGGTCGAACTTGGCCGTCAACAATTGCAGATCGGCGTCTTCCATGGGCTCTCGCTTGGGAATTGGGGTGATTGGACAACTATATAGGATCGTCCCCGGTCGGGGCCAATGCCCCGGCCGGGCCGGCGCGCCGGCAACCGGTCGCATGGTCTTGCCGGGGCGGGCGGTGCTAGGATAACCACCTTCATTTCACGTGTAGCGCCCCAATGGCGCCCAGCCGTCAGGGTCCCGAGATGTCCACTCAGAATTCCGCCTACAGCGCCTTTTCCTCCCTTCTCGCCGAGGCGGCCATGCCGGTCTCGCCGGCCGAACTGCACGGCCATCTGCTGGGTCGGGTCTGCGCCGGCGCCGGCTTCGACGAGGCCGCCTGGCAACACGCTGCCGCCGAACTGCTCGGCGGCGCGCCGGGCGAACGACTCAAGGCCGCGTTGTCCGGCCTGCTCGGCATGGTCCGGCAGGACTTTTCCGCCGGCGAGGTCGCCGTCGTCATGCTCCTGCCCGACGACGAAACCCCGCTCGCCCAGCGCACCGAGGCGCTCGGCCAATGGTGCCAGGGTTTCCTCGCCGGTTTCGGCCTCACCGCCCGCGAAGGCAGCCTGACCGGCGAAGCCGAGGAAGTGCTGCAGGACATGGCCGCCATCGCCCAGGTCCAGGGCCAGTTGGAAGACAGCGAGGACGGCGAGACGGACTATATGGAAGTCATGGAATACCTGCGGGTCGCTCCGCTGCTGCTGTTCGCCGAGTGCGGCAAGCCGCTGGAGCCCGCTCCCAAGCCTTCACTGCACTGAGGTTTCTGCATGATCCGTATCCCCAAGTCGGAGTACGCCCGTCGGCGCAAGGCGCTGATGGCGCAGATGGAACCCAACAGCATCGCCATCCTGCCGGCGGCGCCGATGTACATCCGCAATCGCGACGTCGAGCATGTCTACCGCCAGGACAGCGACTTCCAGTACCTCACCGGCTTCCCCGAGCCGGAGGCGGTGATGGCGCTGATTCCCGGCCGTGCCCACGGCGAATACGTGCTGTTCTGCCGCGAGCGGGATCCGGAGCGTGAACTGTGGGACGGCCTGCGCGCCGGCCAGGACGGTGCGATCGGCCAGTACGGCGCCGACGACGCCTTTCCCATCGGCGATATCGACGACATCCTGCCCGGCCTGATCGAAGGCCGCGACCGGGTCTACTACGCCCTTGGCGCCAATCCCGACTTCGACCGCCGGCTGATGGACTGGATCAACGTGATCCGCTCCAAGGCCCGCCAGGGCGCGCAGCCGCCGAACGAGTTCGTTGCCCTCGACCACCTGCTGCACGACCAGCGGCTGTACAAGAGCGCCAACGAAGTGAAGGTCATGCGCTACGCCGCCGAGGTCTCCGCCCGGGCGCACATCCGGGCGATGGAGGTGTGCCGGCCGGGGCTGTTCGAGTACCACCTGGAAGCCGAACTGGAATACGAGTTCCGCAAGGGCGGGGCGAAGATGCCGGCCTACGGTTCGATCGTCGCCGCCGGACGCAACGCCTGCATCCTGCACTACCGCGAGAACGATGCGGCGATCAAGGACGGCGACCTGATCCTGATCGATGCCGGCTGCGAGATCGACTGCTACGCCAGCGACATCACCCGTACCTTCCCCGCCAATGGCCGCTTCAGTCCCGAGCAGAAGGCGATCTACGAACTGGTGCTGGAAGCCAACATGGCGGCGTTCGACTACATCGCCCCCGGTCGCCACTGGAACGAGGCCCATGAGGCCACCGTACGGGTCATCACCGCCGGGCTGGTGCGCCTGGGCCTGCTGGAGGGCGACGTCGACGAGCTGATCGCCCACGAGGCCTACAAGGCTTTCTACATGCACCGCGCCGGCCACTGGCTGGGGATGGACGTGCACGACGTCGGCGAGTACCGCGTCGGCGGCGAATGGCGGGTGCTCGAACCGGGCATGGCGATGACCGTCGAGCCGGGCATCTACATCGCCCCGGACAATACCTCGGTGGCGAAGAAGTGGCGCGGTATCGGCGTACGCATCGAGGACGACGTGGTGGTCACCCGCAATGGCTGCGAAGTGCTGACCAACGGCGTGCCGAAGACCGTCGCCGAGATCGAGGCGCTGATGGCCGCGGCCAAGAGCGAGGCAGCCTGAGGTGACGATGAGCAAGGTCAACCTGGCGATCATCGGCGGGGGCCTGGTCGGCGCCTCGCTGGCGCTGGCCCTGCAGGCCGGCGCTCGGGAGCGCGGCTGGTCGATCGTGCTGATCGAACCCTTCGCCCCCGGCAACGCCTACCAGCCCAGCTACGACGCCCGCTCTTCGGCGCTGTCCTACGGCAGCCGGCAGATCTACGAGCGACTCGGCCTGTGGCCGGCGATCGCCGAGCGGGCCGAGCCGATCCTGCATATCCATGTTTCCGACCGCGGCCGCTTCGGCGCCACCCGCCTGACCGCCATCGAGGAAGGCGTGCCGGCGCTGGGCTACGTGGTGGAGAACGCCTGGCTCGGCCAGTGCCTGTGGAAGGCGCTCGACCCCGAGGTGGTGCGCTGGCACTGCCCGGCCGAAGTGAAGACCCTGGAAGCCCGGGAGGGCGGTTACCGGCTTACCCTCGACGACGAGACGCAACTCGATTGCGAGCTGGCGATCCTCGCCGATGGCGGTCGTTCCGGGCTGCGCGAACAACTTGGCATCGCCGTGGAGCAGACGCCGTACCGGCAGACTGCGCTGATCGCCAACGTATCGCCCTCCGAGGCGCACCTCGGGCAGGCCTTCGAGCGCTTCACCCCCAGCGGTCCGATGGCCCTCCTGCCGTTGCCGGATAACCGTTGCGCGCTGATCTGGACCCGCCCAGGCAAGGACGCCGAACGCCTGCGTGGCCTCGATGACGCGGCCTTCCTCGGCGAGCTGCAGGCTGCCTTCGGCTACCGCCTCGGCGCCTTCCGCCAGGTCGGCGCACGGCACTGCTACCCCTTGCACCTGGTCGAGGCCCGCGAGCAGGTGCGTCCGCACCTGGTGGTGCTGGGCAACGCTGCGCACAGTCTGCACCCCATCGCCGGCCAGGGCTTCAACCTGTCGTTGCGCGACACCCTGGCGCTGGTCGACGCCCTGCTCCACGACGACGCGCCGCTGGGCGAGTTCGCCGTGCTGCAGCGCTACCTCGATGGGCAGCGCCTGGACCAGCAGATGACCGTCGGCTTCTCCGACCGGGTGACCCGGCTGTTCTCCAACGACCGCGCGCTGCTCGGCGCCGGGCGCAACCTCGGCCTGCTCGGGCTCGACCTGCTGCCGCCGGCCAAGCGCTGGTTCGCCCGCCAGGCCATGGGCCTCGGCGCGCGGCCGCTGTAGCGCCATGCCGGTCTGGTCGAGGGCGCGCAAGGCCCGCCTGCTGCGCTTCGCCATGAATCTCTACCCGCCCTTCCTGGGGGCGGGCATCCGTGTGCGGCACATCGCTGGCGATTTCCGCGAGGTTCGGGTGCGCATGGGCCTGAACCGGCTCAATCGCAACTATGTAGGCACCCAGTTCGGCGGCAGCCTCTACGCGATGACCGACCCGTTCTTCATGCTGATGCTGATGGAGAACCTGGGCCGCGACTACGTGGTCTGGGACAAGGCGGCCAACATCGAGTTCGTCAGCCCGGGCAAGGGCCCGGTGCATGCGCATTTCAGCATCGACCAGAAGCTGCTCGACGAGGTCCGCGAGCGGACCGCCGGCGGCGAGAAGTACCTGCCCCGGCTGCACGCCGAAGTGCGCGACGACGCCGGCACCCTGGTGGCGCGGGTTCAGAAAACCCTGTACGTGCGGCTCAAGCCGCGCCTGCGGAACGCGGCCTGAAGAGGGCCCACGAGTGGAGAACGAGGATATGCACGCGGATCTGGTCATCGTCGGCGCCGGCATGGTCGGTAGCGCCCTGGCCCTGGCCCTGGAGGGCAGCGGCCTGGAGGTGCTGCTGGTGGACGGCGGCTCGCTCGACGTGGCGCCGTTCAAGCCGGAGGCGCCCTACGAGCCGCGGGTCAGCGCGCTGTCCGAAGCCAGCCGGCGGATTCTCCAGCGCCTGCATGCCTGGGACGGCATCGTCGCGCGCCGCGCCGAGCCCTATCGCGAGATGCAGGTGTGGGATGGCTCCGGCACCGGGCGGATCGGCTTCAGCGCCGCCAGCGTGCACGCCGAGGTACTCGGCCATATCGTCGAGAACCGGGTGGTGCAGGACGCCCTGCTGGAACGCCTGCACGATTCCACCACCGGCCTGCTGGCCAATGCGCGCCTGGAACAGATGCGCCACTCCGGCGACGACTGGCTGCTGACCCTGGCCGACGGTCGCCAGCTGCGTGCGCCGCTGGTGGTCGCCGCCGACGGCGCCAACTCGGCGGTACGCCGCCTGGCCGGCTGCGCCACCCGCGAATGGGATTACCTGCACCACGCCATCGTCACCAGCGTGCGCTGCGAGAACGCGCACCGCGCAACCGCCTGGCAGCGCTTCACCGACGACGGTCCGCTGGCCTTCCTGCCCCTGCCGGACCGCGGCGACGAGCACTGGTGCTCGATCGTCTGGTCGACCACCCCGGAACAGGCAGAACGCCTGATGGCGTTGGACGAGGATGGCTTCCGCGCCGCCCTCGGCGAAGCCTTCGAACAGCGCCTGGGCGCCATCCTGCATGCCGACCGGCGCCTGTGCATCCCGCTGCGCCAGCGGCACGCCAAGCGTTACGTCGAGCCGGGCCTGGCGCTGGTCGGCGACGCTGCGCACACCATCCACCCGCTGGCCGGACAGGGCGTGAACCTGGGCTTCCTCGATGCGGCGGTGCTGTCCGAGGTCCTGTTGCACGCCCTGGAGCGCGGCGAACGGCTTGCCGACGAACGCGTGCTGAGTCGCTTCGAGCGGCGGCGGATGCCGCACAACCTGGGCATGATGACGGCGATGGAAGGCTTCGAGCGCCTGTTCCAGGCCGACCGGTTGCCGCTGCGCTGGCTGCGCAACGCCGGCCTGCGCCTGGTCGACGGCCATCACGAGGCGAAGGCGCTGTTCGTCCGCCAGGCGCTTGGCCTCAGCGGCGACCTGCCGTCGCTGGCACGAGTCTGAGCGGGGCGGCCCCCCTGACGGGAGGGCCGCCAGTCCTCAGAACAGCGCCGCGCAGTCACGCATGACCTGCGCCTTGTTGCGCAGGTAGAGCCCGAACAGGTTGCGCGCGGCTTCTTCGTTCACCTCGATTTCCATCGCCTCGACGAAGGCGTTCACCGCCGTCGTGGCGTGGGCGAAATGATTGCTCTCGGTGCCGCCGGTGTGCACCGTTACCCAGGCCACGGTGGCGCGGGCGCGTTCGGCGGGTACGCCCATGTCGCGGCTGAACCATTCCTTGTACAGCGGGTGGATGTACTCCACCTCGCCGTGGGTATAGACCTCGTGTACCAGCGTGGTCAGCAGTCCCTGCATCAGGTCGCGCTCGCGCAGGCGCTGGCGGTCGGTCCAGTCCTTGAACGCCTGCGCCGAAGGCAGGCAGTTCTCGCGCAGCAGCCAGCGGTCGTCGCCGCAAAGGGTGGTGGCCATGGTGTAGAAAAGATCGGCATGCACGGTGTTGCCGAGGGCGCCGAGGTCTTCGTCGGTGATCCGTTGCAGGCTGCCGCAGGCTCGATAGAGCTGGTCTGCCGCTGCCGAACCCTGTTCCGAACGGGCCAGCAGGGTCAGGCGATTGGCCAGTCCGGAAACGCTGGCCGCCGAGTTGTTGGTCTTCGACCAACTGGCGAAGAACTTGCGCAGCGGCTCGACCGCCTGGCGCCGGGCGGTGACCCGGGCGAAGGCGTCCTCGATGTCCAGCAACGACGCCGTCTCGTCCCAGAAGGCCCGGAACAGTGCGTGGCGCAGGGTTCCGGCGGGCATGTCGTTGAGGACCGGCTCGATGACGCCGAGCAGCTTGCTGTGGGGGGTGATGACATGGTTCATGGCTAACCTCCTGTCGGTTCTTGTTGTTCTTGCGATGGTTACGGTCTTCCTTGCGACGCGCGCAGGGCCGCGCGTTCGGCCTGTGGTGCGGACCAGCCGTAGCGGGTCAGAAGCAACGGCAGCAACTGGGCCAGGAGGATCAGGCCCAGGCAGCCCGGCCAGCCCCAGCGCTCCCAGAATGGCGCCGGCAGTACCGCGCCGAGGCTGCCGCCGGCGTAGTAGCAGGTCAGGTAGAGGCCGACGGCACCGGCCTTGTCGGTCCCGGCATTGCTGGCGGTGAAGGCGTTGACCGTGGACTGTGCGAGGAACACGCCGGTGGCGCTGAGGGCCAGGCCGACGAGAATCGTCGGCAGGCCCGGCGCCAGGGTCAGCAGCGAGCCGCACACGCCCAGCAGCGATGCGCCCAGCAGCAACTGGCGGTGCGGGCGGGTGCGGGCCAGGCGGCCGCTGGCGGGAATCACCAGCAGGGCGAGGAGGAACACCGCGTAGATCGAGCCGAGCTGAGCGGTGTCCAGGCTGTACGGCTGACGGCTGAGATGGATGCCGATATAGGTGAACATGGCGACCTGGGAAAAGAGGACACAGAACCCCACCGCGTAGGAGGACAGCAGCGGAGCCCGGAACAGTTCACGGGATACTAAGGGGCGTTTCCCGAGTGCGGGCGCGTGCCTGCCAGAATTGGCAGGGAGCAGCGCACGGATGGCGACAGCGATGAGCAGGGTCAGCCCGGCGAGGATCCGGAAGGCGACGCGCCAATCCCACTCCTCGGTCAGCAGGCCGGTGAGGAAGCGTCCGGCGAAGCCGCCGAGGATGGTCCCGGCGACATAGAGGCTGGTCAGCTCGATGACCGCGCCGCCGCTCCAGCGCTCGCCGATGTAGGCCACGCTGCTGGCGAACAGCAGGGGAATCAGCATCCCTTCGGCGAAGCGCCAGAGCAGGAAGGCGGCGAAGCTGCCGGCATGGGCGGCCAGCAGCATGGGCACGCAGAGCAGGCTGGCGGCGAAGGCGATCACCCGGCTGCGCTCGCGGCCGCCGCTGAGTCGGCCGACGAAGGGCGCGGCGAGAGCCACCGCCAGGGTGGTGGCGGTGATGCTCCAGTTCGATTGATGGGCGCTGATGTGGAAGCTCGCCGCCAGTTCGTCGAAGATGCCCTGGGTGGTATAGAGATTGAGGAACGCAGCGCAACCGCAGAGAAACAGCGCGAGGCGGGGGAAACCCTGGGACGAATTCATGGAACGCTCTGCCTGGACGAGAAACCCCCTGTTATAGGGGCGCTCCCGACGGGCTGGCCAATACCGATTCAGGACCGATCGATACCGAGGAACCGCATGCTCGACCTACGCCGCCTGCGCTGCTTCGCAGCCGTTGCCGAAACCCTGCATTTCGGCCGCGCCGCCCAGCGCCTGCACATGGCGCAGCCGCCCTTGACCCGGCAGATATCCGCGCTGGAGGAAGAGCTGGGCTTTCGCCTGTTCGACCGCTCCAGCCGGGCGGTGACCCTCACCGCCGAGGGCAGCCTGTTCCTGCCTTACGCACGCGCCCTGCTGGACCAACTGGAGCGCACCGCCGGCTTCGCCCGCAAGCTGGCGCAGGGGCTGGCCGGCCACCTGACCCTCGGCTACGCCAGCTCCATCGCCCTGTCGGACCTGTTCACCGAGGCGATCCGACTGTTCCGCGAGCGCCATCCGGAGGTGCAACTGGAGCTGCTCGAAGGCGCTTCGGCGGCGCAATGGGCGCAGATCGCCGAAGGCGGCATCGATGTGGGGCTGGGGCGCCTGCCGCCGCCGGAAGGCCAGGTCGGCATCGAGGTGCTGGCCCTGGGCGGCGAGCCGCTGGTGGTGGCCGTGCCCAACGGCGATCCGCTGGCGCGGCAAGAGCGGATCGACCTGTACGATCTGCGTGATCGGCCGCTGATCCTGTTTCCACTGGACTACGGCTCCGGCCTCAACGAACTGATCGAGCGCCTCTACCGGAAGGCCGGGCTGGCGCTGACGAGGGGGCCGGCCGGACGCCAGATCACCTCGATCATCGCCCTGGTCGCGGCCGGCCAGGGCGTTGCCCTGGTGCCGCGTTGCAGCACCGCGCTGGCCCGGGCCGGAGTCGTCTATCGCCCGCTGGCCGAGCCCGAGGCGCTGGCCGATTTCCTCGTCTTCACCCGCCGCCATGGCCGCAGCGCCGCGGTGGAGGCGTTCCTCGCCATCCTCGGTGGCTTGGACGCAGGCGAAACACCCCGACACATTTAGTCGCGCGGGTTCGCAAGCGAGATTTCTTATCATTCGTGCCTACGTTCCGCTGACGAGGCTGTTCTTCATGCAGGCAAGCAAAGCTCTACTCGCCGCCCTGGCCCTGGGCATCACCGGCCTGGCCCAGGCCGCCGACGAAGTGGTGGTGTATTCCTCGCGCATCGACGAGCTGATCAAGCCGGTGTTCGATGCCTACACCAGCAAGACCGGCGTGAAGGTCAAGTTCATCACCGACAAGGAAGCGCCGCTGATGGCGCGGATCAAGGCCGAAGGCGCTAACACCCCGGCCGACCTGCTGCTCACCGTGGACGCCGGCAACCTCTGGCAGGCCGAGCAGATGGGCCTGCTGCAACCGTTCAAGTCGGCCACCATCGAACGGAACATTCCCTCGCAGTATCGTTCCAGCACCGATAGCTGGACCGGACTGTCGCTGCGCGCGCGGACCATCGTCTACTCCACCGAGCGGGTCAAGCCGGAAGAGCTGAGCACCTACGAAGCCCTGGCCGACAAGCAATGGGAAGGCCGCCTGTGCCTGCGCACGGCGAAGAAGGTCTACAACCAGTCGCTGACCGGGACCCTGATCGAGACCCACGGGGCGCAGAAGACCGAGGAAATCCTCCAGGGCTGGGTGAACAACCTGGCCACCGACGTATTCGCCGACGACAACGCGGTGATCCAGGCGGTGGACGCCGGCCAGTGCGACGTCGGCATCGTCAATACCTACTACTACGGGCGCCTGCACAAGCAGAACCCGAACCTGCGGGTCAAGCTGTTCTGGCCGAACCAGGCCGACCGCGGCGTCCACGTCAACCTGTCGGGCATCGGCCTGACTCGCCACGCGCCGCATCCCGAGGCAGCCAAGGCGCTGGTGGAATGGATGACCGGGCCCGACGCCCAGGCGCTGTTCGCCGGGATCAACCAGGAATTCCCGGCCAACCCGCAGGTCGCGCCGTCAGCCGAAGTCGCCAGCTGGGGCAGCTTCAAGGCCGACAGCATCCCGGTGGAAGTTGCCGGCAAGCGCCAGGCCGAGGCGATTCGCCTGATGGACCGCGCCGGCTGGAACTGACCGCCGGTTATACTCGGCGCCCCGGCTCGTCCGAGCGGGGCGTCGTTCGTTCCGCACCGAGGATTTCGTGGCCCATCCCGCTCCCCGCCGCTGGTACCCCATCACCTTCACCGTTGCCGCGCTGGTGCTGCTGCCGCTCAGCGTGCTGCTGCTGAGCTGGCTGGAGATCGACCGGGAAATCTGGAGCCACCTGTGGGATACCCAGTTGCCGCGCCTGCTCGGCAACACCCTGACCCTGGTGCTCGGCGTCGGCATCGGCGTGACTCTACTCGGGGTCAGCCTGGCCTGGCTCACCAGCCTCTGCGAATTCCCCGGGCGGCGCTGGCTGGACTGGGCGCTGATGTTGCCGTTCGCGATCCCGGCCTACGTCCTGGCGTTCGTCTTCGTCGGCCTGCTGGATTTCGCCGGACCGGTGCAGAGCCTGCTGCGCGAGTGGTTCGGCAGCGGCCTGCGGTTGCCGCGCGTACGCTCCACCGGCGGGGTGATCCTGGTCCTGGTGCTGGTGTTCTATCCCTATGTCTACCTGCTCGCGCGCAGCGCCTTCATCGCCCAGGGCAAGGGCCTGATGGAAGCCGCGCGGGTTCTCGGCCTGTCGCCCTGGCAGGCGTTCCTGCGGGTCGCCCTGCCGATGGCGCGGCCGGCGATCGGCGCCGGCCTGGCGCTGGCGGTGATGGAAACCCTGGCCGACTTCGGCGCGGTATCGGTGTTCAACTTCGACACCTTCACCACCGCCATCTACAAGACCTGGTACGGCTTCTACAGCCTCTCCAGCGCCGCCCAGCTGGCCAGCCTGTTGTTGCTCGGGGTATGCCTGGTGCTGCTCGGCGAGCGCCACACGCGAGGCCGAGCCAAGGCCGCCAGCGAGCGTCCGCGCGGCGCGCCGCTGTATCGCCTGCGCGGCGCCAGGGCGCTGGCGGCGAGCGCCTGGTGCGGGCTGGTGTTCCTCTGCGCCTTCGTGATTCCCGTGGCGCAACTGGTTGTCTGGTTCTGGCGCCAGGGCCGTTTCGACCTCGACGAGCGCTACTGGGACCTGATCGGCCATACCCTGACGCTGGGCGGCATCGGCGCGCTGGCGACGGTCGCCGTGGCCCTGCTGCTGGCCTTCGCCGTGCGCCTGGCGCCGACTCGCGCTATCCGCGGCGCGGTGGGCCTGGGCAACCTCGGTTATGCGCTGCCGGGCTCGGTCCTGGCGGTTTCGATCATGCTGGCCTTCAGCTGGCTGGACAATCACTGGGTGATCCCGCTTTCCAGCGCCCTCGGCGGCGCCGGCAAGCCGCTGCTGCTGGGCAGTCTGTTCGCCCTGCTGCTGGCCTACCTGATCCGTTTCATGGCGGTGGCCTACGGGCCGCTGGAAAGCGGGCTGGCGCGGATCCGCCCGTCGCTGCCGGAAGCTTCGCGCAGCCTCGGCGTGGGCGGCCCGCTGCTGTTCCTGCGGGTCTACCTGCCGCTGTTGCTGCCGGCCTCGCTGAGCGCCGCGCTGCTGGTCTTCGTCGACGTGCTCAAGGAGATGCCGGCGACCCTGCTGATGCGTCCCTTCGGTTGGGACACCCTGGCCGTACGGATCTTCGAGATGACCAGCGAGGGCGAATGGGCGCGCGCCTCGCTGCCGGCCCTGACCCTGGTGCTGGTCGGCCTGCTACCGGTGGTCGGGTTGATTCGTCGTTCTGCCCATCATTCAGATCGCTGAGCCCAGTATCCATGCAGGTCGTAGGGTCTATGCACGGATCGCGGCACGCTTCCATGGTGTCCTGCTCCGGGGCTTGCGGCTACAATGCGCGCGATTTCGTGCCGGCGGTCCCTGCCGACGGCACCCGCTACGCCCGGAAGGAGAATACCCATGGGATTGCGCACCCCGCTTTACGAGCTGCACGTCGCGCTCGGCGCCAAGATGGTCGATTTCGGCGGTTGGGACATGCCGCTGCACTACGGTTCGCAGGTCGAGGAGCACCATCAGGTCCGGCGTGACTGCGGCGTCTTCGACGTGTCCCACATGACCGTGGTCGACGTCGCCGGCGAGCAGGCCACGGCCTATCTGCAGCATCTCCTGGCGAACGACGTGGCGCGTCTCGGCGAAACCGGCAAGGCGCTCTACAGCGCGATGCTCAACGAAGAGGGCGGGGTGGTCGACGACCTGATCGTCTACCTGACCGAGCACGGCTACCGGGTGGTGGTCAATGCTTCCACCCGCGACAAGGACATCGCCTGGATGCAGGCGCAGGCCGCCGGCTTCAAGGTCGACCTGCAGGAACGCGGCGACCTGGCGATGCTCGCCATCCAGGGCCCCAACGCCCGCGTGCACAGCTCCGAACTGGTATCCCCGGCACGCGCCGCGCTGATACGCGAACTCAAGCCGTTCCAGGGCCGTGCCGAGGGCGACTGGTTCATCGCTCGCACTGGCTACACCGGCGAGGACGGCCTGGAAATCATGCTGCCGGCCGCCGAGGCGCCGGGTTTCCTCAACGAGCTGGTTGGCGCCGGGATCTCCCCGGCGGGCCTGGGTGCGCGCGATACGCTGCGCCTGGAGGCCGGGCTCAATCTCTACGGCCAGGACATGGACGAAAGCGTTTCCCCGCTTGCCGCCAACATGGGCTGGACCGTAGCCTGGGAGCCGGTTGCGCGGGACTTCGTCGGCCGCCGCGCGCTGGAAGCGCAGAAGGCCGCCGGCGACCAGCCGAAGCTGGTCGGCCTGGTACTGGAGGAGCGCGGCGTGCTGCGCGCCCACCAGGTGGTGCGGGTAGCTGGCATTGGTGAGGGGGAGATCACCAGCGGCAGCTTTTCGCCTACCCTGAACAAGTCCATCGCGCTGGCCCGCGTGCCGGCCGCCACCGGCGACCGCGCCGAGGTGGAAATCCGCGGCAAGTGGTACCCGGTACGGGTGGTCCAGCCCAGTTTCGTGCGTCACGGCAAGCCCCTGATCTAACCTGGCAATGGCGACCGCCGTCGCCCCCGACTTCGAGGAAAACAAGATGAGCAATATTCCCGCCGAACTGCGTTACGCCCAGAGCCACGAATGGGCTCGCCTGGAAGCCGACGGCAGCGTTACCGTGGGCATTTCCGACCATGCCCAGGAAGCCCTTGGCGATGTGGTCTTCATCGAGCTGCCGGAGCTGGGCAAGACCCTCGCCGCCGGGCAGGAAGCGGGCGTGGTCGAGTCGGTGAAGGCCGCCTCCGACATCTATTCGCCGATCGGCGGCGAAGTCATCGCCATCAACGAAGCCCTGGCCGACACCCCGGAAGACGTCAACAACGACCCGTACGCGTCCTGGTTCTTCAAGCTCAAGCCGAGCAATCCGGCCGAGCTGGACAAGCTGCTCGATGCCGCTGGCTACCAGGCCGCCGTCGACGCGGAAGGCTGAGCCGCCGCGTAGTCGCGACAAAACCCGCTATCCTTGGACAAGGCCTCGATCATTCGAGGCTTTGTTCTTTTTGCAGCGGCGAAATGCGTTTTCGCCGTCGTTGCTTTCTCATTCGATATCCGTTCGGCGACGATCGCTGGCAGGGCGATGCCGCCCCCAACGAGACCGAAGCCATGTCGCAGACGCCGTCCCTCGCCCAGCTCCAGCCCGCCGATGCCTTCCTGCGCCGCCACCTCGGCCCCGATCCTGCGGAACAGCAGGCCATGCTGGACTTCCTCGGAGTTTCCACTCGCGCCGAACTGATCGTGCAGACGGTGCCGCCGGCGATCCGCCTCAACCGGCCGCTGGAACTGCCCGCCGCGCTCGACGAACAGGCCGCCCTGGCGCGCCTGCGCGGCTACGCCGGGCTCAACCAGCGCTGGACCAGCCTGATCGGCATGGGCTACTACGGCACCGTGACGCCGTCGGTGATCCTCCGCAACGTGCTGGAGAATCCCGGCTGGTACACCGCCTATACGCCCTACCAGCCGGAAATCGCCCAGGGCCGCCTGGAAGCGCTGCTGAATTTCCAGCAACTGACCATCGACCTCACCGGACTCGACCTGGCCAGCGCCTCGCTGCTCGACGAAGCCACTGCCGCCGCCGAGGCCATGGCCCTGGCCAGGCGGGTGGCAAAGGCCAGGAGCAACCGGTTCTTCGTCGATGCGCATTGCCATCCGCAGACCGTTTCGGTGTTGCGTACCCGCGCCGAGGCGTTCGGTTTCGAGCTGGTCGTCGACGAGCCGGACAATCTTGCCGCCCACGCGGTGTTCGGCGCCTTGCTGCAATACCCGGACAGTCGCGGCGAGATCCGCGACCTGCGCCCGCTTATCGAGGCGTTGCACGGCCAACAGGCGCTGGCTTGCGTCGCCAGCGACCTGCTCGCCCTGTTGTTGCTGACCCCGCCGGGGGAACTCGGTGCCGACGTGGTGCTCGGCAGCGCCCAGCGCTTTGGCGTACCGATGGGCTACGGCGGGCCGCACGCGGCGTTCTTCGCCACCCGCGAAGGGTACAAGCGGGCAATGCCGGGGCGGATCATCGGCGTTTCCCGCGACGCCCGCGGCAACCCGGCGTTGCGCATGGCCCTGCAAACCCGCGAGCAGCACATCCGTCGGGAAAAGGCCAACTCGAACATCTGCACCGCCCAGGTGTTGCTGGCCAACATTGCTTCGCTGTATGCCGTCTACCATGGGCCGCAGGAGCTGAAACGCATCGCCCAACGCGTCCAGCGCCTGACCGCGCTGCTGGCGGCGGGCCTGGAAAGCAAGGGACTGCGGCGGCTCAACCGGCACTTCTTCGACACCCTGACCTACGAGGTCGGCGAGCGTCAGGCGGCGATCCTCGAACGGGCGCGGGCGGCACGGGTCAACCTGCACGTGGTCGACGACCGGCGGCTGGCCCTGAGCCTCGACGAAACCTGTGACGCGGCGACCCTGGCGACCCTGTTCGAGATCTTCCTCGGCGCCGGCCACGGGCTGGATGTCGCGCACCTGGATGGCGGGGCGGTGGCCGACGGCATCCCGGCGGTCCTGCAACGCACTTCGGCCTACCTGCAGCATCCGGTGTTCAACGCCCACCACAGCGAGACCGAGATGCTTCGCTACCTGCGCCAGCTGGAAGGCAAGGACCTGGCGCTGAACCAGGCGATGATCCCGCTCGGCTCCTGCACCATGAAGCTCAACGCCAGCAGCGAAATGATCCCCATCACCTGGCCGGAATTCGCCGAACTGCATCCGTTCGTGCCGCGCGAGCAGGCCGAGGGCTATCGCCGGATGATCGACGAACTGGAAGCCTGGCTGCGGGCGATCACCGGCTTCGACGCCATCTGCATGCAGCCGAACTCGGGAGCACAGGGCGAATATGCCGGGTTGCTGGCGATCCGCCGCTACCACCAGAGCCGCGGCGATAGCCAGCGCGACATCTGCCTGATCCCCGCATCGGCGCATGGCACCAACCCGGCCTCGGCGATCATGGCCAGCATGCGGGTGGTGATCGTCGAGTGCGATCCCTGCGGCAACGTCGACCTCGACGACCTGCGCCTCAAGGCGGCCGAGGCGGGCGACCGGCTGTCCTGCCTGATGATCACCTATCCCTCGACCCACGGCGTCTACGAGGAGGGGATAGGCGAGATCTGCGAAGTGGTCCACCGCCACGGCGGCCAGGTCTACATGGACGGCGCCAACCTCAACGCCCAGGTCGGCCTGGCGCGACCGGCGGACATCGGCGCGGACGTCTCGCACATGAACCTGCACAAGACCTTCTGCATCCCCCATGGTGGTGGCGGGCCGGGCATGGGGCCGATCGGGGTCAAGCGGCACCTGGCGCCGTTCGTCGCCAACCATCCGGTGATCCGCGTCGAAGGGCCGAACCCGCTGAACGACGCGGTCAGCGCGGCGCCCTGGGGCAGCGCCAGCATCCTGCCGATCAGTTGGATGTACATCGCCATGATGGGCCCGCAGTTGGCCGACGCCAGCGAGGTGGCGATCCTCTCCGCCAACTACCTGGCGAACCGCCTGGACGGGGCGTTCCCGGTGCTCTACCGCGGGCGCAACGAGCGCGTCGCCCACGAATGCATCCTCGACCTGCGACCGCTCAAGGCGCAGACCGGGATAACCGAGGAAGACGTGGCCAAGCGCCTGATGGACTACGGCTTCCACGCCCCGACCATGTCCTTCCCGGTGCCGGGCACGCTGATGGTGGAGCCGACCGAGAGCGAGTCGAAGGCGGAGCTGGATCGTTTCGTCGAGGCGATGCTGAGCATCAGGGCCGAGATCGGCAAGGTGGAGAGCGGCGCCTGGCCGGCGGAGGACAACCCGCTGAAACGGGCGCCGCATACCCTGGCCGACGTCACCGGGATCTGGCAGAGACCCTACGAGATCGCCGAGGCGGTGACCCCGAGCGAACATGCGCGGGCGTTCAAGTACTGGCCGGCGGTTAACCGGGTGGACAACGTCTACGGTGACCGCAACCTGTTCTGCGCCTGCGTGCCGCTGGACGACTACCGCGAGTGACCTCGCCTCCGGGCGGAGGCGAGGTCGCCGTGGCCTACTGCTGGACGGCGGACTGCTCGCCGCCGGCGAGGATCGCGCTGGCCAGTTCCATGTCGCTGGCCTGCAGGTCCGGGTTGTCGTTGCGCAGCTTCTGCAGGGCGGCTTCCAGGTACGGCCCGCGGATCGCGCCGTCGCTGGCGATGTAGCTGCCGGCGTCGTCCTGCGCGGCGACGATCAGCTTGTGGTCGTGGCGGAAGGTCAGGTAGGTGGAGGCCGTGGTGGCACCCGAGGAAATGATGTTGCGCCAGAAGGTATCGGCCATGGCCGAGCCCAGCGGCAGGGCGGCGATGACCAGGGTGGCGGCGGCGAGTTTGACGGAACGCATGGGGGAACTCCTGATAGGGGGCTGCGTGTTACATCAGATCGCGTTTGCCGTCCCGGAGTTCCAGTGGGGATGACCGTCCGGTCGCTTTTTCCACTGCCGTACAGCCCCCGCCGGCCGGGAGCTACAGCGATTCAGGGCGCGGCAGGCTCGACGTGCAGCAGGGCGCCGTCCTGGCCGGTGACCCGGACCAGGGCGCCGCGCGGCAGGTCGGGACCGCTGACCAGCCACGACGCGTCCTCGACGCGCAGCTCGCCGAGCCCGCCGACGATCGCCCGGTGCAAGGGAAAGGTGCGGCCGAACAGGTCGTCGCCGCGTCGCTGCAACCCTGGCGTTTCCTCGACGCTACCGGCCTTGCGGCGACGGCGTCGATGCAAGGCGGCGACCAGCCCGGAGAGCAGGACGAACAGCCCTACCTGCCAAGGCCAGGCCAGTCCCGGCAGGAGCGCGCCGAGCGCACCGACACAAGCGGCGGTGAGGCCGACCCGCAGCAGATAGCCGCCGGCACCGAAGATTTCCAGGAGCAGGAGGGCGGTACCGAAGGCCAGCCAGTCCCAGAAGTCCAGGCGTAGCAGCAGGATTTCCATCGGCCGGCCCTCAGCGCCGGCTCGGCGGCCGGCCGAGCCATATCGGGCCAGGGACGCCGCTCGCGGCTCGCCGCAGGTGCGGTGCGCCACGGCTGGGGAGCGTCGGCGCGGGGACGGCGGGGGGAACGCTCGTCATCGTCTACATCCTTGTCTGTGGGCCTGGCAGGCCCGTCCGGCGTTGTGCCGTGCAACCGTCGGAACTCCGCCGACGGGATGTGCCGCTACTTCTGTTCGCTCTGCGGGGTCACCCGCAGTACTTCCTCCAGCGTACTGATACCTGCGGCGACCTTCTGCGCGCCGGACAGGCGCAGGCTGCGGGTGCCTTCCTTGTACGCCTGGCGGCGCAAGGCGACCAGGTCGGTGTCGGCGGTGATCAGTTCTTTCAGGCTATCGCTGAGCAGCATGATTTCATAGACGCCGGCGCGCCCGCGATAGCCGGTGTCGCGGCACTCCAGGCAACCCACGGCCTGGTGCGCGCCGCTGGGCGGCGGGGCGCTCCAGGGGCGGGTCAGTTCGTGCCAGTCGCTGTCCGCCAGTTGCATCGGCGCCTTGCAGTGCGGGCAGAGCGTGCGCACCAGGCGCTGGGCCATGACCCCTAGCACCGTGGCGCGGATCAGGTAGTAGGGCACGCCCAGTTCGAGCAGGCGGGTGATCGCCGTGGGGGAGTCGTTGGTGTGCAGGGTGGAGAGCACCAGGTGCCCGGTGAGCGCCGCCTGGATCGCCATCTCGGCGGTCTCCAGGTCGCGGATCTCGCCGACCATGATGATGTCCGGGTCCTGCCGCAGCAGGGCGCGTACGCCGCTGGCGAAGGTCAGGTCGATGTTGTGCTGGACCTGCATCTGGTTGAACGAGGGCTCGATCATCTCGATCGGGTCCTCGATGGTGCAGACGTTCACCTCATCGGTGGCCAGTTGCTTGAGCGTGGTGTAGAGCGTGGTGGTCTTGCCCGAGCCGGTGGGGCCGGTGACCAGGATGATGCCGTTGGGCTGGCTGGTCATGCTCTGCCAGCGGCGCAGGTCGTCGGCGGAGAAGCCGAGCTGGTCGAAGCTCTTGAGCAGCACCTCGGGGTCGAAGATGCGCATCACCATCTTCTCGCCGAAGGCGGTGGGCAGGGTCGACAGGCGCAGCTCCACCTCGGCGCCGTCCGGGGTCTTGGTCTTGACCCGGCCGTCCTGCGGCTTGCGTTTCTCCGCCACGTTCATCCGTCCCAGCGACTTCAGGCGGCTGACCACCGCCATGGTCACCTGCGGCGGGAACTGGTAGACGTTGTGCAGCACGCCGTCGATACGGAAGCGCACGGTGCCCTGCTCGCGGCGCGGCTCGATGTGGATGTCGCTGGCGCGCTGCTGGAAGGCGTACTGGAACAGCCAGTCGACGATGGTGACGATGTGCGCGTCGTTGGCGTCCGGCTCCTGGTCGGCGGCGCCGAGGTTGAGCAACTGCTCGAAGTTGCCGACGCCGCTGATCTTCTGGTCCGGCGAGGTGGCGCCGCTGACCGAGCGGGCCAGGCGGAAGAACTCGACGGTGTAGCGCTGGATGTCCGCCGGGTTCGCCACCACCCGCTTGATCGGTCGCTTGAGCACATGCACCAGGTTGCTTTCCCAGCCCTGTACGAAGGGCTGGGCGCTGGCGATGGTGACTTCCTCCGGACTCAGCGCGACGGCGAGGATGCCATGGCGCTGGGCGAAGGCGTAGGACATCAGCGGAGTCACCGCGGCGACGTCGATCTTCAGCGGGTCGATGCGCAGGTAGGGCTGGCCGGCGTACTCGGCCAGCCACTGGGTGAGGGTCTCCAGGTCGAGCTTGCGTCCGGGGCGCTTGAGATCCTCGACCTGCTGCGCGGCGAGGAACTCCAGCGGATGCTGCTGGTTGCGCACTGCGCTGCGGCGGATCGCCAGGCACTGTTCGGCCTGCTCCTGCCCGACCCGGCCCTGGGCGACCAGCTCGCGGAGCAGGTCGCCGAGGTCCAGCAGGCGGTCCTGGGCGGCGGTGGCGAACACGGACATGCAGACTCCCTTCGGATGATGGCGGTAGCGGCGAAGCTTATTTCATCAGCGCCTTCCAGGGTTTGAGCGTCAGCACAGTATGGGCCTGCGTGGCGCGGGCAGCCAGGCGCTCGGCATCGACAGGTTGCCGCAGCAGCTCCAGCAACTTGGCCAGTTCGCCGTAGAGGCGGTCGGCTTCCGGCAGGTCGAGCACGCCGCGCGCCAGGCGCAACCAGGTAAGCATGCGCTGCAGGCGCGGCGCTTGGTCGGGGAGCAGCTCGGGATGCTGGTGGGCGCGCGCCAGCGGCGTGGCCTGGGCTTCTTCGGCAAGGCTGCGCAGCAGCCACTTGCCCAGCGCGGCAGAGCCCTGGCGGTTGCCGCGCTCGTTGCGCGACTCGGTCCAGGCCTTGGCCAGCAGCCAGCGCGAGGCATTCAGGGAGAACAGGCCCCAGCGGGTCTCGTCGAGTTCGCCGCGGAACAGTTGCGGCGCCTGCTGGCGTAGCGTCTCGTCGTCACGGCCGCGCTCGATGCGCGGCGCCCAGTCGGCGAGGAGAGCGTCCAGCGCTTCGCGCAGCTCGCGACTGCTGGCGCGTGGCACCGCCTGGCCGAGGCTGCCGAGCAGGGTACGCAGGTCCTGCAGGTGTTGCAGCCAGTCCTCCAGCAGGCGCCAGTGGCCGTTGAAGCGATACTGTTCGGCCAGTCGCTGGCTGCTGCCGAGCAGGTACCAGGCGATGGCGGCGAAGGCACCGTCCAGCGGGGTTTCCGCCAGCAGTTTCTGGGCCGGGGGATCGACCTCGTAGCTGTTCGGGTCGAACAGGCGGTAGCCGCGCTCGGCCTTGCTGATGTCGCAGGGCATCAGCGGCAGGTCGGCGGCCAGTTCCGCGGCCAGCTCCAGCAGCGCGGCGGCATCGCCCTGGCGCAGTTCCAGCTCCAGTTCGCAGATTTCCTCCTGGTTGTCGCCGGCGACCACCTTGCCCAGGTCGAGCGCCGCCTCCACGACTACCCTGGCCTTGCCGCGGCCCCAGGCGATCTCGGCGCGCTGGCGGACGAAGTCGGTGCTGAAGATCGGCTTGAGCTGCTTCTTGTCGAGATCCTTGAGGGCCGCCGGCCAGCACTTGTCGTCGAGTTTCTTCAGGTCGAGCTTGTTCTTTTCCAGGTACCAGTCCCACTCGTTGCGTTCGGACAACCCGGCCACGCTCTGCCCGCGGCTTTTCAGCGTCTGGATGTACTGCTCGCCGTCGCGGCGCATGCGCAGCGCGACCTTGGCCCGGGCCAGCTCGCGGCCGGGGGTGTCGTAGTACTGGTTGTACAGTTCGCGGCGCTCCCAGCCCGATTTGTTGCGCTTCTTCAGCAACGGGTGCTCCTGCAAGGCTTCCAGGGTGGCGCGGCTGACGCGGAGTTTGATTTCGGTTTCTTTCTGCATGGGGCGATGTCCGGCTCGGGACGCCAGGCGTCCGCGGGTGAAGGTGTTCCAGATCAAAGGCGCGCGGGGTGGGTGGCCTATACTTTTCGGCATTTCCACCAGGGAGGCGTTCCATGCCGACCAATCCGTTCATCAGCCTGTTCGGCCGTTCGCCGATCGGGCCGATGCAGCAGCACATCGCCAAGGCCCACGAATGCGCGGCCGGCCTGTTGCCGTTCTTCCGCGCGGTGATCGCCGAGGACTGGGCGCAGGTCGAACAGGTTCAGCAGGACATGGTGCGACTGGAGCAGGAAGCCGATCGGCTGAAGAAGAACGTCCGGATGCACCTGCCCAAGAGCCTGTTCCTTCCGGTGCCGCGCTCCGATCTGTTGGAGCTGCTCAGTGTACAGGACAAAGTCGCCAATCGCGCCAAGGACATCGCCGGGCTGATGCTGGGCCGGCGCATGCGCATCCCGCTGCCGCTGCAGGGCCAGATGCTCGCCTACGTGCAGCGCTCGGTGGACGCCAGCGCCCAGGCGTTGCGGGTAGTCAACGAACTCAACGAACTGCTCGAGACCGGCTTCGGCGGGCGCGAGACCAGTCTGGTGGAGAGCATGGTGGAGGAACTCGAGGCGATCGAGAACGACACCGACCGCATCCAGGTCGAGGTGCGCCGCGAGCTGTTCCGCCTGGAAAGCGAGCTGCCGCCGGTGGACGTGATGTTCCTCTACCAGATCATCGAATGGATCGGCGATGTCGCCGACCGCGCCCAGCGGGTCGGCAACCGCCTGGAGCAATTGCTGGCGCGTTGAGCGCCAGGTTTCTTTCCGCCTTCTGCCCGCATACGGATCCCCGCCCATGTCCCTGATCGCCGACCACGGCTTCGCCTTCCTCGTACTCGCCTGCCTGTTCGGTTTCTTCATGGCCTGGGGCGTCGGCGCCAACGACGTCGCCAACGCCATGGGCACCTCGGTGGGCTCACGGGCGCTGACCATCCGCCAGGCGATCCTGGTGGCGATGGTCTTCGAGTTCTGCGGTGCCTACTTCGCCGGCGGCGAGGTCACCGAAACGATCAGGAGCGGCATCGTCGACCCGCAGTACATGACCCCCGACCTGCTGGTCTTCGGCATGCTCTCGGCCTTGCTGGCCGCCGGGGTCTGGCTGTTGCTGGCGACGATCAAGGGCTGGCCGGTGTCGACCACCCACTCCATCGTCGGCGCGATCATCGGCTTCGCCTCGGTCGGTGTCTCGGTGCACGCGGTGCACTGGGGCGCGATCGGCCCGATCGTCGCCAGTTGGGTGGTGACGCCGGTGCTGTCCGGGCTGCTCGCCTTCGCCCTGTTCAGGAGCGTGCAGTGGCTGGTACTGCATGCCGAGGACCCGTTCCGCAGCGCGCGCCGCTACGTGCCGCTGTACATGTTCCTGGCGGGCTTCATGGTCGCGCTGATGACCGTCGGCAAGGGCCTGAAGCATGTCGGCCTGGAGCTTTCCGGCCTCCAGACGCTGGGCCTGGCGTTGCTCGCCGGCGGCCTGGTGATGGGCCTGGGCATCGTCCTGCTGTTGCGCATCCGACCCACTGGCGGAGCCGATCCGCGTGGCGGCTTCGCCAGCGTCGAGCGGGTCTTCGCGGTGCTGATGATCTTCACCGCCTGCTCCATGGCTTTCGCCCATGGTGCCAACGACGTGGCCAACGCCATCGGCCCGGTGGCGGCGGTCGTCGCGGTGGTCCAGGCCGGCGGCGACCTGGATCTGGTGAGCCGTTCGCCGGTGCCGTCCTGGGTACTGCTGCTGGGCGCGGTGGGCATCGTCATCGGCCTGGCTACCTATGGCTACCGGGTGATCGCCACCATCGGCCGGGAGATCACCGAGCTGACCCCCAGCCGCGGCTTCGCCGCCGAGCTGGCGACCGCCTCCACGGTGGTTGGCGCCTCGGCCATCGGCCTGCCGGTATCCACCACCCATACCCTGGTCGGCGCGGTGCTCGGCATCGGCATGGCGCGCGGCATAGGCGCGCTCAACCTGCGGGTGATCGGCTCGATCTTCCTGTCCTGGGTAGTGACCCTGCCGGCCGGCGCGGTGCTGGCGATCCTGTTCTTCCTGGTCCTGCGCGCGCTGTTCGGCGCCTGAGCGCGATCTTCGTCGGCTGGCGCAGGCGGAACCGGAACGGACGGTTTTATCCACTGTCGCGATAGGCCATGATGGGGCTCGATCCGTGTGGAGAGTCCCATGCCGTTGCCGTCTCTGAAAGACCAGTTCGGCGCGCTGATCGCCGCGTCTTCCGTCAGTTGCACCCAGCCCGAGCTGGACCAGACCAACCGCCCGGTGGTCGACCTGCTGGCCTCCTGGCTGGGCGATCTAGGCTTCCGCTGCGAGATCCGGGAAGTCTCGCCGGGCAAGTTCAACCTGCTGGCCAGCTACGGCAGCGGTCCCGGCGGGCTGGTGCTGGCCGGCCACACCGATACCGTGCCCTACGACGAAGCGCTGTGGAGCAGCGATCCGCTGCGCCTGGACGAGCGCGACGGCCGCTGGTACGGCCTCGGCAGTTGCGACATGAAGGGCTTCTTCCCGCTGGCCATCGAGGCCTTGCTGCCGCTGCTCGACCAGCCGTTCCGCCAGCCGCTGATGATCCTCGCCACCTGCGACGAGGAAAGCTCGATGGCCGGCGCCCGTGCCCTCGCCGAAAGCGGGCGACCGCTGGGTCGCGCCACGGTGATCGGCGAGCCGACCAACCTGCGGCCGATCCGCCTGCACAAGGGGGTGATGATGGAGCGCATCGAGATTCTCGGGCAGAGCGGCCATTCGTCCGATCCGAACCTCGGCCGTAGCGCCCTGGAGGCCATGCACGCGACCATCGGCGAGCTGATGGCGCTGCGCGGGGAATGGCAGCGGGCCTGGAACAACCCGCAGTTCAGCGTGCCCCAGCCGACCCTGAACTTCGGTTGCATCCACGGTGGCGACAATCCCAACCGCATCTGCGGCCAGTGTTCGCTGGAATTCGACCTGCGCCCGCTACCCGGCATGCAGCCTGAGCAGTTGCGCGAGGCGATCCGCCAGCGCCTGCGGCCGCTGGCCGAACGGCACCAGGTGAGCATCGACTACCAGCCGCTGTTCCCTGCCGTGCCGCCGTTCGAACAGGCGCAGGACAGCGAACTGGTACGCGTCGCCGAACGCCTGACCGGGCATCGCGCCGAGGCCGTGGCGTTCGGTACCGAGGCGCCGTACTTCCAGCGCCTGGGCAGCGAGACCCTGGTCCTCGGTGCCGGCGACATCGCCTGTGCCCACCAGCCCGACGAGCACCTCGAACTGGCGCGTATCGAACCGATGGTCGGCGTGCTGCGCCGGCTGATCCAGCATTACTGCCTGACGCCCGCCGCCGACTGAAGCGCGGCGTGGCCGGCGACCAGCTCGAAGCCGCCGTTGATGACGAACTGCACGCCCATCGCCACCAGCAGGAAGCCGACCACTCGCGAGATGGCGTCGATCCCGGATTCGCCGAGGAACTTCATGATGCGCCCGGAGCTTTGCAGGGCGATCCAGAAGATCAGCGCGGTGAGCAGGGTGACGGTGATCGCCGCGAGGTGGATGAACAGCGGAATGCTTCCGTAGGTGGATTGCAGCGTCGACGCCGAGCTGACCACCAGGGCGATGGTTCCCGGCCCCGCGGTACCCGGCAGGGCCAGCGGAACGAAGGACAGGTCGCGGAAGTGCGGGGTGATCTTTTCCTCGTCCGACAGCAGGTCGTGCTGGACTTCGGTCTCGTCCGGCGTGGTGGCGGGGAACAGCATGGTGAAACCGATATAGGCGACGATCAGCCCGCCGGCGATGCGCAGGCCGGGAATGGAGATGCCGAACACCTGCATCACCAGGCTGCCGCCGTAGAAGCTGACCAGCATGATCAGCGCCACGTAGAGGCTGGCCTTGAATATCTGCCGGTTGCGCTCCGCCGGCGGCAGGCTGCCGCCGAGGCCGAGCAGTAGCGAGACGCTGGTCAGCGGGTTGGCCACCGGAAGCACGGCGAGCAGTCCGATCAGGACGTGATGGAAGTATTCGCTCATGAATTTTCCTCGTTCGCGTGGTTGCGCGCCGGACGGCACGGCGAACGAGGCAGCCTAGCGAAAAAGCGCTGTGCGAGTTAACCGGGGTTTTCGGATAGTTTTTTTCAAAAATAGTGGTAAAACGGTTGGTTCCGGCCCCAGGCCCCGTACCATGGTCGAATCCCGCGGCCGGGGGGCCGCCGAGGGTTTAAACTCGCGCGTGATCCATCCGTCTCGTTAACCAGAAAGTGAGGAGAAGCCTGTCGATGTTGCTGCGACGACGATAACGGCGCCCTTCGGGCCGTCCCGGCCGCTCACGCTTTGCTCTCGCTCACGAAACGACAGGCTTTCCCCACCATGCCCGACTACGTCAACTGGTTACGTCACGCTTCGCCCTACATCAACTCGCACCGGGACCGCACCTTCGTGGTCATGCTCCCCGGCGAAGGGGTGGAGCATCCCAATTTCGGCAATATCGTCCACGACCTGGTCCTTCTCCACAGCCTCGGTGCGCGCCTGGTGCTGGTGCACGGTTCGCGTCCGCAGATCGAGGCGCGCCTGGCCGCGCGCGGCCTGGCTCCGCGCTATCACCGCGACCTGCGAGTGACCGATGCACCGACCCTGGAGTGCGTCATCGACGCCGTGGGTAGCCTGCGCATCGCCATCGAGGCGCGGCTGTCGATGGACATGGCCGCCTCGCCGATGCAGGGCGCGCGCCTGCGGGTCGCTGGCGGCAACCTGGTCACCGCGCGGCCGATCGGCGTGGTCGAGGGTGTCGACTATCACCATACCGGTGAGGTCCGTCGCATCGACCGCAAGGGTATTGGCCGCCTTCTCGACGAGCGCAGCATCGTTCTGCTCTCGCCGCTGGGCTACTCGCCGACCGGGGAAATCTTCAACCTGGCCTGTGAAGACGTGGCCATGCGCGCCGCCATCGACCTGGAAGCGGAAAAGCTGATTCTCTACGGCGCCGAACAGGGCTTGCTGGACGCATCCGGCAAACTGGTCCGCGAACTGCGCCCGCAGCAGGTGCCCGCGCACCTGCAACGGCTGGGCAACAGCTACCAGGCCGAGCTGCTGGACGCCGCGGCGCAGGCCTGCCGGGCCGGGGTCAAGCGCAGCCATATCGTCAGCTACACCGAGGACGGCGCGCTGCTCAGCGAGCTATTCACCCGCACCGGCAACGGCACCCTGGTCGCCCAGGAGCAGTTCGAGCAGTTGCGCGAGGCGGGCATCGAGGACGTTGGCGGGCTGATCGAGCTGATCCGCCCGCTGGAAGAGCAGGGTATCCTGGTACGCCGTTCCCGCGAGGTGCTGGAACGCGAGATCGAACAGTTCAGCATCGTCGAGCGCGAAGGGCTGATCATCGCCTGCGCCGCGCTCTACCCGATCGCCGATTCCGAGGCGGGCGAGCTGGCCTGTCTGGCGGTCAACCCGGAGTACCGCCACGGCGGGCGTGGCGACGAACTGCTGGAGCGGATCGAGGAGCGCGCGCGCGGACTCGGCCTGAAGACCCTGTTCGTGCTCACCACGCGGACCGCGCACTGGTTCCGCGAGCGCGGCTTCCAGCCCAGCAGCGTCGAACGGCTACCGGCGGCGCGGGCCTCGCTGTACAACTTCCAGCGCAATTCGCAGGTATTCGAGAAGAGCCTGTGATCCGCCGGCGCGTCCCTGGGCGCAGGGGCGCGCCGGCTTGGCTCAGTTGCTGATCAGGCCGAGGATGCTCGCCTGGTAGGCGGCGACGAAGGTATCGAAGTCGCCATCCTGGTCGCGTTCCAGCTCCGTCTGTTCGGCCAGGGAGTCGCTGGCCATCTTCTCGAAGCGCGCCTGCTCTTCGGCGGCCAGCGGATGCTGGCGGAAATACTCCGCGTGTTCGCGGCTCTGGCGCAGGGAGAACGCTTCGAAGCTCTCGCCGCGCTCGCGCATGACCTTCAGCACCTGCGCCGAAGGCGTCAGTTCCGCATCGGCCACCTTCGCCCGCTGCGCCGCCAGCGCCGCCGCGTGGGCTTCGCCGCCGCGCGCGCGGTCGAGCAGTGCCGCGGTGTCGGCGATTCGTTCGAGCAGCTCGTTCGCCCAGACCTGCAATTCCACCGGCTGGCCGCGGCGTTGCAATTGCAGGCCCGGCCGCCTGCCTTCCTTGACCACGGCGAGGAAGTTGTCGGTGGCGTCGCTGCACTCGCCGTTCAGCAGCGGGCTGTCGCTGAACGCGCAGAACAGCAGGAAGGCGTCGAGGAAGCGCGCCTCGTCCAGGTCGATGCCCAGCGGCAGGAACGGGTTGATGTCCAGGCAGCGCACTTCCACGTACTGCACGCCGCGAGCGGCCAGGGCCTGCACCGGACGCTCGCCGGTGTAGGTGACGCGCTTTGGCCGGATGCTCGAGTAATACTCGTTTTCGATCTGCAGGATGTTGGTGTTCAGCTGCACCCATTCGCCATCCTGCTTGGTGCCGACCTTCTCGTAGGGCGGGTAGGGCGTGCTGACCGCCTGGCGCAGGCTGTCGATGTAGCTCTGCAGGTCGTTGTAGCAGGGCGTCAGGCCGGCCTGGGCGTTGTTCTGGTAGCCCAGGTCGCTCATCCGCAGGCTGGTGGCGTAGGGCAGGTAGAGCGTGTGTTCGTCGAGGCGCTCCAACTGGCTCGGGCGGCCACGCAGGAAGCCGGCGTCGAGGGCCGGCGAGGCGCCGAACAGGTACATCAGCAGCCAGCTGTAGCGGCGGAAATTGCGAATCAGGGCGATGTAGGCGGCGGACTGGTAGTCGCGTTCCGATAGCTCGCTGCCTTCGGCCTGGCGCAGCAGCGGCCAGAGCCTCTCCGGCAGGGAGAAGTTGTAGTGGATGCCGGCGATGCACTGCATGGTCTTGCCGTAGCGCAGCGCCAGGCCCTTGCGGTAGACGTACTTCAGGCGGCCGATCAGCGAGCTGCCGTAGCGGGCGATCGGGATGCTCTCCTCGTCCGGCAGCTCGCAGGGCATCGATGGACTCCACAGGTACTCGCCGTCCAGTTTCGAACTGGCGAAGCGGTGGATGCGCTCGAGATCGCCCAGAGTGTCGGCGACGTCGGTTTCCGTGGGCGTGATGAACTCCAGCAAGGCCTCGGAGTAGTCGGTAGTGATCTGTGGATGGGTCAGGGTCGAACCCAGGGCCCGGGGGTGGGGGGTGAGCGCCAGCTTGCCGTCGCTATCGACTCGCAGGCATTCGCGTTCGATGCCATGCAGGCACTCGGTCAGCAGGGGCAGGTTGGCTGCGGCGCCGAGCAGAGCCAGGCGGCGGGAGAGAAGATCGCTCAAGTCGGGATTCCTTGTGATCGCGTCCCAGATCGGTCGCCCCAATATGAGGGTGGACCGAGCGGTCTACAAGAGGGAGGACGTAAATGCGTTTTCGCTTCGTCCTGGGGCCGGTCGCCGCGACTTCGGCGGGAGCCGTCGAGGCGGGCGCCCGGCACGGATCGGGATCGCCGTTGCGCGCCATTCTGCCGCATGGCGGTCGCGCCGGTTTACAACTGGGCGAAGGTACCTTGTCCTTTCGCGACCAGTTTGTCGCCTTGCCGCACCTCGGCTTCCACCACCAGGCTGCGGCGCCCGGCATGGAGGACGCGGGCGACGCAGCGCACCTCGCCGTCGGCGACGGCGCGGATGTAGTTGATCTTGCATTCCAGGGTGACGCTCTGGCGGTCGAAACCATGGGAACTGGAGCAGGCCAGCCCCATGGTCACGTCCATCAGCGAGAACAGCACGCCGCCATGCATGACCCCGCCGCGGTTGCGCAGGTGCGCGGCCATCGGCAGGCGTACCTCGGCGACGCCGTCGCCGAGGCTGACCGGGTCCAGGCCGACCAGTTCGCTGTAGGCGCTGATCATCTGCTCGCGGGCGGGCATCTCGCTCATGGACGGCTCCGTCACTTCTTCTTCAGTTGCTTGGCGTTGGCGAACAGCGCGGCCATGGCGTTGTTCGCCGGCGGCGCGCTCTGTCCGCGCGGGGCGCCACGCTCCTGGCGCGGCTGGCCGCTGCCGGTGGGACGCCCGCCGCGCTGGCCTTCGACCTTCTCGCCGGGGGTGTCGCTCATGCGCATGGACAGGCCGACACGGTTGCGCGGGATGTCCACTTCCATGACCTTGACCTTGACGATGTCGCCGGCCTTGACCACTTCGTACGGATCCTTGACGAACTTCTCGGACAGCGCCGAGATATGCACCAGGCCGTCCTGGTGGACGCCGATGTCGACGAACGCGCCGAAGTTGGTGACGTTGGTCACCACGCCCTCCAGGACCATGCCCGGCTTGAGGTCCTTGAGGCTCTCGACGCCTTCCTGGAATTCTGCGGTCTTGAACTCCGGACGCGGGTCGCGGCCGGGCTTGTCGAGTTCCTTGAGGATGTCGGTGACGGTCGGCAGGCCGAAGGTCTCGTCGGTGAACTTCTTCGGGTCGAGGCGCTTGAGGAACGCCGAGTCGCCGATCAGCGAGCGGATGTCGCGCTCGGTGTCGGCGGCGATGCGCTGCACCAGCGGATAGGTCTCCGGGTGCACCGCCGAGGCGTCCAGCGGGTTGTCGCCGTTCATCACGCGGAGGAAGCCGGCGGCTTGCTCGAAGGTCTTTTCGCCCAGGCGGCTGACTTTCTTCAGCTCGTCGCGGGTGCGGAACGCTCCGTTGGCGTCGCGGTGCGCGACGATGTTCTGCGCCAGCGTCGAGTTGAGGCCGGAGATGCGTGCCAGCAGGGCGGCGGAGGCGGTGTTGACGTCGACGCCGACGGCGTTCACGCAATCCTCGACCACCGCGTCCAGGCTACGCGCCAGCTTCAGCTGGGACACGTCGTGCTGGTACTGGCCGACGCCGATCGACTTGGGCTCGATCTTCACCAGCTCCGCCAGCGGGTCCTGCAGGCGGCGGGCGATGGACACGGCGCCGCGCAGGGACACGTCCAGCTCGGGGAACTCCTTCGCCGCCAGTTCGGAGGCGGAATACACCGATGCGCCGGCTTCGCTGACCATGATCTTGGTCAGCTTCATGCCCGGATATTTCTTGATCAGTTCGCCGGCCAGCTTGTCGGTCTCGCGGCTGGCGGTGCCGTTGCCGATGGCGATCAGCTCGACCTGGTGTTTGGCGCAGAGCGCGGCGAGCACGGCGAGGGTCTGGTCCCACTGGTTCTTCGGCGCATGCGGGTAGACGGTGGCGGTGTCCAGCAGCTTGCCGGTGGCGTCGACCACCGCGACCTTGACCCCGGTGCGCAGGCCCGGGTCGAGGCCGAGGGTGGCGCGCGGTCCGGCCGGGGCGGCCAGCAGCAGGTCGTGCAGGTTGCGCGCGAACACGCTGATCGCCTCGTCCTCGGCGCCGTCGCGGAGCTCGCCGAACAGGTCGGTTTCCAGGTGGGTATAGAGCTTGACCTTCCAGGTCCAGCGCACCACCTCGGCCAGCCACTTGTCGGCGGCGCGGCCCTGGTTGGACAGGCCGAAGCGCTCGGCGATCATGACCTCGCATGGGTGCAGGGTGCCCGGCGCTTCCTCGCCGATCTTCAGCGAGGCGCTGAGGACGCCTTCGTTGCGTCCGCGGAAGATCGCCAGGGCGCGGTGCGACGGGGCGCTTTTCAGCGGCTCGTCGTGTTCGAAGTAGTCGCTGAACTTGGCGCCTTCCTGTTCCTTGCCGGGGACCACGCGGGCGGTCAGGGTCGCTTCGTTCTTCATGAACACGCGCAGCTTGTCGAGCAGCGTGGCGTCTTCGGCGAAGCGCTCCATGAGGATGTACTTGGCGCCTTCCAGCACCGCCTTGACGTCGGCGAAGCCTTTCTCGGCGTCGACGAAACGCGCGGCCTCGCTTTCCGGGACCAGGGTCGGGTCGTCGAACAGTGCGTCGGCCAGCGCGCCGAGGCCGGCTTCCAGGGCGATCTGGCCCTTGGTGCGGCGCTTCTGCTTATAAGGCAGGTAGAGGTCTTCGAGACGGGTCTTGGTGTCGGCGAGCTTGATGTCGCGGGCCAGTTCGGGGGTCAGCTTGCCCTGTTCCTCGATGCTGGCGAGGATCGCGCCGCGGCGTTCTTCCAGTTCGCGCAGATAGCGCAGGCGCTCTTCCAGCATGCGCAACTGGGTATCGTCGAGGCTGCCGGTGACCTCTTTGCGGTAACGGGCGATGAAGGGAACGGTGGAGCCTTCGTCGAGCAGGGCGACGGCAGCGGCGACTTGCTGCGGTTGAACGCGGCCGGAGGGCAGTGCGGAGAGCTCTTCGGCGATACGGGTGTTGATGCTGTCCATTGATCCACCTGGTAAAACGAACGAAAACGGGCCGTGTAGACAACGCCCCGCCGCAAAAGCGCCGCATTATACCTGCCAAGTTTCGCCTTGGAGGGCGGCTGGTCGGGGAAAAATCTGCTAACAATGGACAGTCCGGCCCAGCCGCTACCTGGGCGATAATGCCCGCCTGACTCATTCTGGGAGTTTCTATGTCGAACCCTGCCGCCCTGGCCGAAGGTGAAAAGATCCTCGTCGTCGACGACGACGCCCGCCTGCGCCGCCTGCTCGAACGTTTCCTCGACGAGCAGGGCTACCGCGTCCGCGCGGTGGAGAACACCGAGCAGATGGATCGCCTTCTATCCCGCGAACTGTTCCAGCTGGTTGTGCTCGACCTGATGCTTCCCGGCGAGGACGGCCTCACTGCCTGCCGCCGCCTGCGCGAACAGAACAACCAGGTGCCGATCATCATGCTCACCGCCAAGGGCGACGAGGGCAGCCGCATCCAGGGCCTGGAACTGGGCGCCGACGACTACCTGGCCAAGCCGTTCAACCCGCGCGAACTGCTGGCGCGGATCAAGGCCGTGCTGCGCCGCCAGGCGCCGCTGGTGCCCGGCGCGCCTGCCGGTGCCGACGAGGTGGTGACCTTCGGCGACTACCAGCTGTTCCTCGCCACCCGCGAACTGAAGAAGGGCGACGAGGTACACATGCTGACCACCGGCGAGTTCGCCGTGCTCAAGGCCCTGGTGCAGCACGCCCGCGAACCGCTGACCCGGGACAAGCTGATGAACCTCGCCCGTGGCCGCGAGTGGGATGCCCTGGAGCGTTCCATCGACGTGCAGATCTCGCGCCTGCGCCGGCTGATCGAGCCGGATCCGTCCAAGCCGCGCTATATCCAGACGGTCTGGGGCGTCGGCTACGTGTTCGTGCCGGACGGCAACGCGCGCAAGGCCTGAGTCTCCGCGCGGCCGGTGCAGCGATGCACCGGCCGCGTCGTCTTACCCGCAACAGGCGTCGGCCCCGTCCGCCGGCGCGCAACCGGTCCGATCGATGAAAACGCCGCTCTGGTTCCCGCAAAGCTTCTTCGCCCGCACCCTCTGGCTGGTGCTGATCGTCGTGCTGTTCTCCAAGGCGCTGACCCTGGTCTACCTGCTGATGAACGAGGACGTGATCGTCGACCGCCAGTACAGCCACGGCGCGGCGCTGACCATCCGCGCGTTCTGGGCTGCCGACGAGGAGTCGCGCGCGGCCATCGCCAAGGCTTCCGGCCTGCGCTGGGTGCCGAGCAGCGCCGACCAGCCCGGCGAGCAGCACTGGCCGTACACGGAAATCTTCCAGCGGCAGATGCAGATGGAGCTGGGGCCGGACACCGAGACCCGCCTGCGTATCCACCAGCCGTCGCAGCTCTGGGTGCGCGCACCGAGCCTCGGCGAAGGCTGGCTGGCGGTGCCGCTGTATCCGCATCCCTTGCGTGGCCAACGGATCTGGAGCGTGCTCGGCTGGTTCCTCGGCATCGGCCTGCTCTCCACCGCCGCCGCCTGGATCTTCGTCCGCCAGCTCAGCCAGCCGCTCAAGCGCCTGGTGGTCGCCGCCCGCCAGTTCGGCCAGGGGCGCAGCGTGCGCCTGCCGCTGGGACCGGAGACGCCGAGTGAAATGGCCGAGGTGTATCGCGCCTTCAACCAGATGGCCGAGGACATCGAGCAGGGCGGGCGCGAACGCGAATTGATGTTGGCCGGTGTCTCCCACGACCTGCGCACCCCGCTGACGCGCCTGCGCCTGTCGCTGGAGTTGCTGCCGGAGAGCGAACGGGAGATGGTCGAGGACATGGTCCGCGACATCGAGGACATGGACGCGATCCTCGACCAGTTCCTCGCCTTCATCCGCGACGGCCGCGACGAGCCGGTGGAGGAGGGCGACCTGACCGACCTGGTGCGCGAGGTCGTGGCGCCGTTCAACCAGACTCGCGAGCAGGTGCGCATGGCCTTGCAACCGGTACCGGCGATGCCGTTGCGGCGGGTGTCGATGAAGCGTCTGCTGGGCAACCTGATCGACAATGCCCTGAACCACGGTGGCGGTTCGGTGGAGGTGGCCAGCTACGTGGCCGGCGAAAGCGCGGCGCCCTACGTGGTGCTGAGTGTGCTCGATCGCGGCCAGGGCATCGATCCCGCGGAAGTGGACAGCATCTTCAATCCCTTCATCCGCGGCGACAAGGCGCGTGGCGGCAAGGGCACCGGCCTCGGCCTGGCGATCGTCAAGCGCATCGCCGCCCAGCACGGCGGCAGCGTCGAACTGCGCAACCGCGATGGCGGCGGCCTGGAAGCGCGGGTCTGCCTGCCGCTGGGGTTGCTGCTACCGCGCGGCGCGGCCTGATACTCGACGGGTTTGTGCCGTTCCAGCGGCACTTCCCAACCCCTCTCGCGCTTACGGAGAGGGGCGCGCCCCGTCCCTACCAGCGCAACCGGTTTCCCTCGAGCACCGCGGTCTTCCCGTAAGGCCAGGCTCGGTTCTGCGCACCATGCCCGCTGGGCAGGTGGTGGTAGAGCGGCACCTCGATGGCGGCGGCGTATTCGCCGAAGATCCGCTCCAGGCTGTGGGCGACTTCCTTGCGCGGGCAATCGGTGAACGAGCCCAGGCAGATCGCGCCGAGCTGGCGCGCGTCGATGCTTTCGAGCAATTGCCAGAGGCTGCGCTCCAGGCGGTAGTAGGGTTCGCCGACGTCCTCCAGGACCAGGATCGACCCCGCCGGGGCGTGCAGGCCGCCGAGGGTGCCGGCCATGCAGGCCAGGGCGGTGAGGTTGCCGCCGATCAGCGCGCCTTCGACGCGTTGCTTGTGTCCGCCGAGGTGCTGCACCGGGAGTTCATGGTCGATTCCGGCCAGCAAGCGGCTGACCGAGGCCAGAGAGGCTAGCCGCTCCTGCTGCTCGCGGGGGGCGCTCAGCGGCGACAGACCGAGTCCGGTGGCCACCGGGCCGTGGATCGCAGGCAGGCCGTGGCGGTGGAAAGCGCTGAGCAACACCGAGATGTCGGAGAAACCGATCAGTGGCCGCGGCGAGGCCGCCTGCAGGCGCCCCCAGTCCAGGCCCGGCAGCAACTGGCCGCAGCCGTAGCCGCCGCGCAGGCACCAGACCGCGGTGATGTCCGGCATGTCGAAGGCGTTGTGCAGGTCTTCCAGGCGCTGCTCGACGGTCCCGGCGAGGTAGCGGTAGCGGGCTTCGACGTGGCGGCCGAGATGGTAGTCCACGCCGTGCACTTCCAGTTGCCGCAGGGTCGCCTCCAGCACGTCGGTGGCGATGGCCGAGGCTGGCGCGATCAGCGCCACCCGGCCGTCGATGGGCTGCCAGGTCTGGTCGGAGGAGGGACGAGGGGTCATGCGGCGATTCCATGAAGCGTCAGGAAAGGATTCGAGTGCCGGAATAGCCCAGGGTTCGGCGGGGTTTCCGGCATCGGTTGCGGCGGTGCTTCATTCAAGCGTGGCATGGACCTTCTGTCGAGGCCGGGATCGCCAGCGTAACGCGGTGCGTCCGATGGGCCGGGACAACGCATGCGTTGTCTGGTCCGGCTCACCCCTTTCCCTTCGTCCTGGCCAGGTGGGGGCCGCCGTTCTTTTCCAGGTACTGGATGATGATCCCGGCGATGTCCTTGCCGGTGGTGGATTCGATACCTTCCAGGCCCGGCGAGGAGTTCACCTCCATTACCAGCGGACCATGGTTGGAGCGCAGGATGTCCACCCCGGCGACGTTCAGGCCCATCACGCGGGCGGCGCGGATGGCGGTCATGCGTTCTTCCGGGGTGATCTTGATCAGGCTGGCGCTGCCGCCTCGGTGCAGGTTGGAGCGGAACTCGCCGGGCGCTGCCTGGCGCTTCATCGAGGCGATCACCTTGTCGCCGACCACGAAGCAGCGGATGTCGGCGCCGCCGGCTTCCTTTATGTACTCCTGGACCATGATGTTGTGCTTGAGCCCCATGAAAGCCTCGAGCACCGATTCGGCGGCCTTCTCGGTTTCGCAGAGGACCACGCCGATGCCCTGGGTGCCCTCCAGCAGCTTGATCACCAGCGGTGCGCCTCCGACCATCTCGATCAGGTCCGGGACGTCGTCCGGGGAATGAGCGAAGCCGGTCACCGGCAGGCCGATGCCCTTGCGCGACAGCAGTTGCAGCGAGCGCAGCTTGTCCCGCGAGCGAGCGATGGCGACCGACTCGTTGAGCGGGAACACGCCCATCATCTCGAACTGGCGCAATACCGCGCAGCCGTAGAAGGTCACCGAGGCGCCGATGCGCGGGATCACCGCGTCGAAGCCCTCCAGCGGTTGTCCCCGGTAGTGGATCTGCGGCTTGTGGCTGGCGATGTTCATGTAGGCGCGCAGCGTATCGATGACCACCATTTCATGGCCGCGCTCCCGCCCGGCCTCCACCAGGCGACGGGTCGAGTAGAGCCGGGGATTGCGCGACAGCACGGCGATTTTCATTCAGCACCTGTGGATGGGTTGGACCGGCTGGCGGGCAGCGGCGGCGAGGCTGTGGGTTGTCGTCGCGGCAGGCATCGGACCGGCCGTTTCGGGAATGGATGGAGGTTGGACAGGTGCTGCCGGCGAATGGCTCAAACCGGGCTCCCGTCGAGCAGGTCGATGCTCGTCGCCGCGGGCAGGGCGGCCGGCGACTCGGGACGATCCTGGACGTAGGCCAGGGCCGGGTTGACCACCAGTTGCCCGGCGATCAGCGCCTTGGAGCCGAGCAGCACGCGATAGCGCATGGACTTGCGGCAGGCCAGGGTGAACTCTACCGGCCACATGCGATCGCCCAGCGCCAGGGTGGTGCGGATCACGTAGCGGGTCTGGGCCTGGCCGTTGGAGCTGCGAATGCTCTTGCGCGCGACCATCGGCGCTTCGCAACGGTGCCGGCGCTGCACCAGCGTGCCGAGGTGGGCGGTGAAGCGCACCCACTTCTCGCCGTCGCGCTCGAAGGGAACGATGTCCGAGGCATGCAGGCTGGAGGTGCTGGCGCCGGTGTCGATCTTCGCGCGCAGCCCGACCATGCCCAGTTCGGGAAAGGCGATCCACTCGCGCAGACCGATGACGGAAAGCTGGTCGAATGTCTTCACGGGTAGGCATTCCAGGCGTTTTGCCGGCATTCTAGCAGGGCTATGGGCGGCCGCCAGACGGCTGCCCGAGGATGCCGAAGACGAACCTAGCGGCTGTCGATGACAGTCGCGAGACAGCGGCGGAACGAATACGGGAAATGCCAGTGAGCGAGAAAGACGACGACAAGGTGCGCCTGGACAAGTGGCTCTGGGCGGCGCGCTTCTTCAAGACCCGGGCGCTGGCCAAGGCCGCGATAGAGGGCGGCAAGGTGCATTGCCGGGGCGAGCGGTGCAAGCCGAGCAAGGAACCCAGGGTAGGGGAGGAGTTGACCATTCGTACGGGCTTCGACGAGCGAACCGTGACCATTCGCGCGCTTTCCGTAGTCCGGCGTGGCGCGCCGGAGGCCCAGGCTCTCTACGAGGAAACCGCGGACAGCGTGGCAAGCCGCGAGCGCGCGGCGGCCATGCGCAAGGCCGGGGCGCTGGGCGTACAGACAGAGGGGCGGCCGAGCAAGAAGCAGCGGCGGCAGATCCACCAGTTGCGCGGCGGCCAGGACTGAGAAGCGCCGGTCTCCCGCAGGGGAGACCGGGATGGCCTCAGGCCGAGTCGCGGACCACGCCGAGGCGGCCGATCAGCGGCAATTTCGCCAGCAGGCGGAACAGCGGTTCGGTCACCTGCACCAGCCAGCCGCTGGCCTTCGCCGCCAGCGGTGTGTAGCAGCCCCAGGCGAGGGCCAGCAGGGCCATCTGCAGGCCGCCGATGTAGTCGTCCTGGCCCCAGTGCGCGCCGGCTACCAGGCGCGGCATCATGAACAGCACGGCCAGGGTCCAGATCAGCAGGAACTGCCCGGCGCGGCGAGCGAACAGCGACATGAACAGCGCCCAGACCAGCAGCACCGAGGCGTGGTCGCCGGGGAAGCTGCGCTTGGAGCGGTCCTTGATTTCCCACACGCGTTCCCAGTCCGGGAAGTGGTCGCTGAGGTGGATGGCCTTGTCCATCAGCATCGACAGGCTGGCGTGCTGCCAGTGCAGGTGGTGGGCGATCTTCGCGTAGAGCACGCGGATCACCACCAGGATCAGCAGGGTCACGATGAAGCCGAAGGTCAGCCGCCGTACCTGGTTCGCCGGCAGCAGCCAGTCGCCGCGAATCAGCAGGCAGAGCAGGATCACCCCGACCACCGCGTCGAACGGTCGGGTACTGAGCAGGCCCCAGAGTTTCAGCCAGGTTTCGTTGAGGGCGAGGGAGCCGTTGAGCTTGTCGAAGAGCCAGAAGTCGAAGCCGTTCATCAGCTCGCGGGTGGGGCCCCAGAGCCACAGGATCAGCAGCAGGAGCGCCAGAAGATGACAGATGGCGAACTTGCGCCATTGCCAGGCCGCTTGGAACGGAGAGGCATTATCCATAAAATCGTTTCCCCCTATCGGCGCCGGGTCGGCGTACGACTGTCACGAAGCGCGCTTTTATAGGCCTTTGTCACTCACTTGTCATTCCCTCATTCGTAGCGTTGTGTCCCGCATGTCCCATTCAGATCAGAGCCAGCGTTTCCTTTTCGACGATACCGACGTGCGCGGCGAGATGGTCGATCTCGAGCGCAGCTACAGCGAAGTGCTGGCCAAACATCCCTATCCGGAACCGGTCGCGCAGCTGCTCGGGGAGATGCTCGCGGCGGCCTCGCTGCTCTGCGGCACGCTCAAGTTCGACGGCCTGCTGGTATTGCAGGCGCGTTCCAGCGGCGCGGTGCCGCTGTTGATGGTGGAGTGTTCCAGCGACCGCCAGGTGCGTGGCCTGGCCCGCTATTCGGCGGAATCCATCGGCGCCGACGCCGGCATGCAGGAACTGATGCCCGAAGGCGTGCTGACCCTCACCGTGGACCCGGTCAAGGGCCAGCGCTACCAGGGGATCGTCGCCCTGGAAGGGGTGAACCTGGCGGAATGCCTGTCCAACTACTTCGCCAGCTCGGAACAGCTGCCGACCCGTTTCTGGCTCAACGCCAACGGCCGCCGCGCCCGCGGCCTGCTGCTGCAGCAGCTTCCCGCCGACCGCCTGAAGGACCCCGAGGCCCGCGAGGCCAGTTGGCAGCACCTGACCACCCTGGCCGACACGCTGACCGCCGAAGAGCTGCTGGCGCTGGACAACGAGACCGTCCTGCACCGCCTCTACCACGAGGAAACCGTGCGCCTGTTCGAGCCGCAACCGCTGGTCTTCCATTGCAGTTGCTCGCGGGAACGTTCGGCCAACGCCCTGGTCAGTCTCGGGCAGGCCGACTGCGAGCGGCTGCTCGAGGAGGAAGAAGGCTCGATCAGCATCGACTGCCAGTTCTGCAACCAGCGCTACCTGTTCGACGCCTCCGACGTCGCCCAGTTGTTCGCTGGCGCTGGCAGCCAGGGGCCTTCCGAGACCCGCCACTGACGATTTTTCATCCAGCGGGCTTTTCTGGCATAATCCCGCCACTTTTTTCCTGTAGTGAGTTTTTTGAAGCGCTACGAAGTTTGGAGGACTCGGCCTCTGGCCGACGGGGAACCACATGACGCAAGCCAACAACGCCGTGTACACCGATATCAGCGCCGCCCAACTGGTAGAAGAAGCCATTCGCCGCGGTGAGGGCGAACTGGCCGCCAACGGCTCGCTGGTCGTACGTACCGGCCATCGCACCGGCCGTTCGCCGGTCGACCGTTTCATCGTCGAAGAGCCGAGCACCAAGGACGCGATCGCCTGGGGCAACATCAACCGTCCGTTCCCGGCCGACAAGTTCGATGCGCTGTGGGCCCGCGTGGAAGCGTTCAACAACGCCCAGGACCATTTCGTTTCCCATGTTCATGTAGGTTCCGCCGAGGCTTACTACCTGCCGGTGAAGATGACCACCGCTACCGCCTGGCAGAATCTGTTCGGCCGTTGCCTGTTCATCGAGCCGGAGCAGTACAACCCGGCCGGCAAGGACGAGTGGCAGGTCCTCAATGTCGCCAACTTCGAATGCGTGCCCGAGCGCGACGGCACCAACTCCGACGGTTGCGTGATCCTCAATTTCGCCCAGAAGAAAGTGCTGATCGCAGGCATGCGCTATGCCGGCGAGATGAAGAAAGCCATGTTCTCCGTGCAGAACTTCCTGCTGCCCGAGCGCGACGTGCTGCCGATGCACTGCGCTGCCAACATCGGCGAAGCGGGCGATGTGACCCTGTTCTTCGGCCTGTCCGGCACCGGCAAGACCACCCTGTCCGCCGATGAAAGCCGTTACCTGATCGGTGACGACGAGCACGGCTGGGGCGAGGGCGTGGTGTTCAACGTCGAAGGCGGTTGCTATGCCAAGTGCATCGACCTGTCCGAGAAGAACGAGCCGGTCATCTGGAAAGCCATCAAGTTCGGCGCCGTGCTGGAGAACGTGGTTCTCGACGAAGAGCGCGTGCCCAACTACGCCGATGACAGCCTGACCCAGAACAGCCGCGCCGCCTACCCGCTGGAGCACGTCGAGAAGCGTTCGGAGAAGAACCTCGGCGGCGAGCCCAACGCGGTGATCTTCCTGACCTGCGACCTGACCGGCGTACTGCCGCCGGTATCGATCCTGAACAATGAGCAGGCGGCCTACCACTTCCTGTCCGGCTACACCGCGCTGGTCGGCTCCACCGAGATGGGTTCCGGCGGCGGTATCAAGTCGACCTTCTCCACCTGCTTCGGTGCTCCTTTCTTCCCGCGTCCGGCCGGCGTTTATGCCGAGCTGCTGATCAAGCGCATCAAGGCCTTCGGCTCCAAGGTCTACCTGGTCAACACTGGCTGGACCGGCGGTGGCTACGGCGTCGGCAAGCGCTTCAACATCCCGACCACCCGTGGCGTGATCGCGGCGATCCAGAGCGGCGCGCTGATCGGCGCGGAAACCGAGCACCTGGAGATCATCAACCTGGACGTGCCGAAGGCCGTTCCGGGCGTCGAGACCAATCTGCTCAACCCGCGCAACACCTGGGCTGACAAGGCTGCCTACGACGAGGCGGCGAAGGGCCTGGCCAAGCAGTTCATCGAAAACTTCAAGAAATTCGAGGTTTCCGATGCGATCAAGGCCGCCGGCCCGCAGCTGTAAGCCACGTTTCGGCACCATGAAAAAACCGCCTTCGGGCGGTTTTTTCATGGGCGAACGTCAGGGGTAGGTGACGGTGATCAGGTAGTTGCCGGAGCGGCGACCGCTTCCGGCCAGCTCATAGCGCGCCGAGAAATCCCGTTCATCGATGACCGTATCGCTGGGTTGCAAGTGGCGCACCTCGCCGGTCTTCATCGAACGGATGCTGACATCCGCGGTGCGCGCCTGCATGGGACAGCCACTGAGGTGGAAACTGCCCTTGCTTTCGTCTTGGCGGGGAGCGCTCATCGAGCATGGTGGCTCGACAAGGGCGCCGGTGAAGCGGATGACGCCGCTGATGCTGCCGGGGGCGGCGAACAGGTTGCTGGAAGTTCCTACAAGAAGACCGAACAAAGCCAGTTGGCCCATCCTGTTCATGAGCTTACTCCTACGTGAGTTCATCCTTATTTTTCTGCGTTCGTGCGTCCCGGGAGGGGCCCTCTCCCAGGCGCTGGCATTGGAGTGGAATATAGGACAATTCCTTAGGAAAATTCCTTCCTAGGAATAGTCCTAGTCCTAATTCTGTAAGTAGCTGCTGTGGGGCTGCGTCGGATTTATTGAAGTCTGGTTTATCTTCTCGCCAATGCCCTAGAGTGGGCGCCCCTTTTTTCCCTCGCAGTGGATTTCCCCCATGCATATCGAAGACGCCGTTCGTAGTCGCCGTGCCATCAAGGGCTACGACTCATCCTTCAGCCTGACTCGCGAAGAGAAGGACCATCTCCTGGACCTGGCGCTGCATGCGCCTTCCGCCTTCAACCTGCAACACGTGCGGCTGGTCGAGGTCAGCGATCCGCAATTGCGCGTGCAGTTGCGTGAAGTGGCCTGGGACCAGGCTCAGGTCACCGACGCGGCGATGCTGGTGGTGGTGTGCGCCCAGCTCGACAGTTGGGAGCGCAACGCGCAGCGGGTCTGGGACGGTGCTCCCGAGGCGGTACAGGCGTTCATGGCAGGCGCCATCGACACCTACTACCGCGGCAAGCCCCAGGTACAGCGCGACGAAGCCATGCGCAGCTGCGGCCTGCTGGCGCAGACCCTGATGCTGGTCGCCCGCGGCCAGGGCCTGGATTCGTGTCCGATGGATGGTTTCGACTTCGATGCCGTGGCCCGGCTGATCAACCTGCCGGACAACCATGTGATCGGCCTGATGGTCGCGGTCGGGAAAAAGGCCGTTGAACCCTGGCCGCGCAGCGGCAAGCTGCCGCGGGAAGAACTGGTCATTCGCGACCGCTTCTGACTGCCCGGATTCCCCTAGTCCGGTCCGGCGGCCCCGACCTGGCGGATCTGTTCGACCAGCCATTGCAGGGCGATGTCGCGTTCGCGCTGGGCCAGAAACACCAGTTCCAGGTGGAACGGGCCGAGGTCGAACGGCAGGTCGAACGATTGCAGGGGCAGCAATCGTTCGAAGTAGTGCGCCAGTTGTCGCGGCAGGACGCCGACCAGGTCGCTGTACGCGGCGATGTGCGCTGCCTGCAGGTAGTTCGGCGTGGTGTAGGCCACTTGCCGCTTGAGCCCCTGGCTGCCCAGCCACTGGTCGACCATCCCCTTGGTCTGCCCGCCGTGCACCCACAGGTGCTGCAGCTCCAGGAAGGTGGCCAGGTCGGGAGCCTGCGCCAGCAGCGGGTGCTGACGCCGGGCGACCAGTTGCAGGGTCTCGCTGGCCCAATGGCGGCGCTGGAAGCGCGCCGGGACGTTTTCGAAGCGGCCTAGCACCAGGTCCAGTTCGCCTTTGTCCAGCGCCTCGGCCGGCAAGGTCGGGGTCAGGTGCTGGATGGCGATGGAGATTCCCGGCGCCCGCTCACTCAGGCGGCGCATCAGGGCGGGCATGCAGATCAGTTCGACGTAGTCGGTCACCGCTACGGTGAAGCGCTGCCGGCTGCGCCCCGGATCGAAGCCCTCGCCGTCGCCCAGGCTCTGTTCGATCTGCCGCAGCGCCGCGCGGATCGGCGCTTCCAGCGCCAGCGCCCGGGGCGTCGGCTGCATCGCACGACCGGCGCGGACCAGCAGCGGGTCGTCGAGCAGCTCGCGCAGGCGGTTCAGCGCATTGCTCACTGCCGGCTGGCTCAGCGCCAGGCGCTCCGCCGCGCGCGAGACGTTGCGTTCGCGCAGCAGCGCGTCAAGGACGCGTAGCAGGTTGAGGTCGAAGGTTTGGATATTCACTGCCTGAATTCCAGCTATCACAAGACTAAATTTCAAAAATAGTACGACCTTCCCCTAAGGTAGTGGTCGCTTTTTGTGCGGTCGGACTGCCCCAGGTTTCGTCCACCGTTCCTCCTGCGCTCGCTACAACGAGGACAAGACCATGAGCCAGAACTTTTCCTTCCGCCAGGCCGCGGTGATCGGCGCCGGCACCATGGGTCGCGGTATCGTCATGTGCCTGGCCAACGCCGGTCTCGACGTGCAGTGGCTGGACAGCAACCCGCAGATGCTCAACCAGGCGCTCGGCGCCGTGGCCGACACCTACGCGCACAACGTGCGCCAGGGGCGCATCGGCGAAGAGGAAGCGGCCGCGCGCCGCGCCCGCATCACGCCGGTCCAGCACCTCGCCGCGATGCGCGAGGCGGACCTGGTGATCGAGGCGGTCTACGAGAACCTGGAACTCAAGCAATCGATCTTCCGCGAGCTGGACGCGGCGCTGAAGCCCTCCGCGGTGCTGGCCAGCAATACCTCCTACCTGGACATCGACGCCATCGCCGCGGTCACCGCGCGTCCGCGTCAGGTGCTCGGCCTGCACTTCTTCAGCCCGGCGCACATCATGCGGCTGCTGGAGATCGTGCGCGGCGCGCAGACCGCGCCGGCGGTGCTGGAGGCGGCCCTGGCGCTGGGCGAGCGGATGGGCAAGGTCAGCGTGGTGGCCGGCAACTGCCACGGCTTCATCGGCAACCGCATGCTCGAACCCTACGCCACCGAGGCCCGCCTGATGCTGCTGGAAGGCGCCCTGCCGTACCAGGTGGACCGGGCTCTCCAGGCGTTCGGTTTCGCCATGGGGCCGTTCCGCATGTACGACGTGGTCGGTATCGACCTGGAGTGGCGCGCCCGCGAGTTGGCCGGGGTCGGCCAGGACCAGCCGGCCGTGCAGGTGGACAACCGCCTTTGCGAGATGGGCCGCTTCGGCCAGAAGAGCGGTGCCGGCTACTACCGCTACGCGCCGGGCAGCCGCCAGGCGGAGCACGATACCGAGGTGGATGCCCTGGTGCTCCGGGTTGCCGAGACGCTGGGCTACCCGCGGCGCGATTTCGCCGACGAGGAAATCCTCGAGCGTTGCCTGCTGGCGCTGGTCAACGAGGGCGCGAAGATCCTCGACGAGGGTATCGCCGCCCGTAGTGCCGACATCGACACTGTCTACCTGAACGGCTACGGCTTCCCCGCCGCGGAGGGCGGTCCCATGGCCTGGGCCGATCGCCTCGGCGCGGCCGAGCTGCTGCAACGCTTGCGTTTCCTCGAACAGCGCCACGGCGCGCGCTGGAAGCCGGCGTCCCTGGTCGAGCGCCTGGCCGCCGAGGGCGGAGCCTTCGCCGACCTGCAGGAGGTGCGCTGAGATGGATTACCAGGCCCCCTTGCGCGACATGCGCTTCGTTCTCCATGAACTGTTCGATGTCGGCGCGCATTGCGAACTGCTGGGCAACGGCATCGATCGCGAACTGATCGACGGCGTGCTCGAGGAAGGCGCGCGCTACACCGGCCAGGTGGTGGCGCCGCTCAATCGCAACAGCGACGAGGAAGGCGCGAAGCTGAAGGACGGCGTGGTGACCACCCCCACCGGCTTTCGCGAAGCCTACCGGCAGTACAGCGAGAACGGCTGGGCGAGCATGACCGGACCCACCGAGTACGGCGGCCAGGGCTTCCCGCAGATGGTCTCCGCGTGCTTCCACGAGATGCTGATGGCCGCCAGCCTGTCCTTCCGCGTCTATTCGGGGCTGACCGAGGGCGCCGTGCTGGCCCTGTACAAGCATGGCGACGAGGCGTTGCGGCGCGACTACCTGGGCAAGCTGGTGAGCGGCGAATGGGCCGGCACCATGTGCCTGACCGAACCCCAGGCCGGCACCGACCTCGCCCTCCTGCGCACCCGCGCCGAGGCGCAGGCCGACGGCAGCTACGCGATCAGCGGCAGCAAGATCTTCATCAGCGGTGGCGAGCAGGACCTCACCGAGAACATCGTCCACCTGGTGCTGGCGCGCCTGGCGGACGCGCCGGCCGGGGTGAAGGGCATCAGTCTGTTCCTGGTGCCGAAGTTCGTCGCCAATCCCGATGGCTCCCTGGGCGAGCGCAACAGCCTAGGGTGCGGCGCCATCGAGCACAAGATGGGGATCAAGGGCGCCTCCACCTGCGTGATGAACTTCGACGGCGCCAGGGGCTGGCTGCTGGGCCAGGCGAACCAGGGCCTGGCCTGCATGTTCACGATGATGAACGACGCGCGCTTCCAGGTCGGCCTGCAGGGCCTGGGTATCGCCGAACGGGCCTTCCAGGGCGCCCTCGGCTACGCCCGCGAACGCCTGCAGTCGCGCGCCCTGGTCGGCCCGCAGGCACCGGACAAGGTCGCCGACCCGATCATCGTGCACCCCGACGTGCGGCGCATGCTGCTGACCCAGAATACCCTGGTCGAAGGCTGCCGCATGCTGGCGGCCTGCTGCGCACGCCAGCTCGACCTGGAACACGGCCATCCGGATGCCGACGGCCGGCGCGCGGCGACGCGCCGTGCAGCGCTGCTGATCCCCATCGTCAAGGCCTTCCTTACCGATGTCGGCCAGGAAGTCGCCAGCCTCGGCGTACAGGTCTATGGCGGTCACGGTTTCATCCGCGAATGGGGCATGGAGCAGTTGATGCGCGACAGTCGCATCACCCAGATATACGAAGGCACCAATGGCATCCAGGCGCTCGATCTGGTCCGCCGCAAGCTGCTCGGCGACCAGGGCGGCGAACTGCTGGCGCTGCAAGGCGAACTGGCGGTGGCCAGCGAGGCGCTGCAAGGGCGTGCTGCGCTGGCGCCACTGGCTGAGCCGGTGCTGCAACGCCTGGAGGAGTGGCGGCAGCTCACCGGCCAGGTACTCGAGGCCTGCGCCCGCGATCCCCAGGAGATCGGCGCCACTTCGGTGGACTTCCTCCAGTACAGCGCCTACGTATTGCTCGCGGCCCTCTGGTTGCAAGCCGCGGCACGAGCCCAGGAAGCGCTGGACGGCGGCTCCGGCGAGGGCGATTTCTATCGGGCCAAGCTGCGCAGCGCCGATTTCTACCTGCGGCGCATCCTGCCGCGGGCGAGCATGCACCGCGAAGCCTTGCTCGGTGGCGCCGACTGCCTGATGGCCCTGCCCGAGGAGCATTTCTCGTTCTGACGGGCGTCTCGCCCAAGGAGACCGATATGCAAGCTTTCAGTTTCGCCACTACCGCGCAGATCCTCTGCGAGGCCGGCTCCGCCATCCGCCTGGCGGAACTCTGCCGCGAGCGAAGGGCGCGCCGCGTGTTGATCGTGACCGACCCGGGGATCACCCGGCTCGGCTTGCTGGATGCGATCCTGCCCGGCTTCCCGCGCCTGGGCCTGGCCGTCGAGGTGTACGACCAGGTGCTCGCCGATCCGCCCGAGGCGGTGGTCGAGGCCGCGCTCGGGCGGGCGCGGGGCATGGCTGCCGAGCTGGTGGTCGGTTTCGGCGGCGGCAGCTCCATGGACGTAGCCAAGCTGGTCGCGCTGCTCGCCCACCCAGAAGCAGGGCAGGGGCTCGGCGAGGTCTTCGGGGTCGGCAACGCACGCGGGCCGCGCCTGCCGCTGATCCAGGTGCCGACCACCGCCGGGACCGGCTCCGAGGTGACGCCGATCGCCATCGTCACCACCGGCGAGACCACCAAGATGGGCGTGGTCTCGCCCCACTTGCTGCCCGACCTGGCGCTGCTCGACGCCGACCTGACCCTCGGCTTGCCGCCGGCGGTCACCGCGGCGACCGGTATCGACGCGATGGTGCATGCGATCGAGAGCTATACCAGCAAACTGAAGAAGAACCCGCTGTCCGACCTGCTGGCGCGGGAGGCGTTGCGCCTGCTGGCGGCCAACCTGGAACGCGCGGTAGGCGACGGCGGCGACCGCGAGGCGCGCCAGGCCATGCTGCTGGGCGCCTGCCTGGCCGGGCAGGCCTTCGCCAATGCGCCGGTGGCGGCGGTGCATGCCCTGGCCTATCCGCTGGGAGGGCATTTCCACATTCCCCACGGCCTGAGCAATGCGCTGGTGCTACCGGAGGTGATCCGTTTCAACGCTCCCGCTGCCGCTGGACTCTATGCCGAGCTGGCGCCGCTGCTGCTGGGCGACCGCTTGCGTCCGGGCGATCGCGACGCGCTTACCGTGCAGCTGATCGACGAACTGGCCCAGCTCAGTCCGCGCAACGGCCTGCCGAGCCGCTTGCGCGACGCCGGGGTGGACGAGGCGATGCTGCCGCGCCTGGCCGCCGACGCGATGCTCCAGCAGCGTCTGCTGGTCAACAACCCGCGCGAGGTCGGCGAGGCGGATGCCCTGGCGATCTATCGCGCGGCATACTGAATCCCTTCTACGAGGACCGGGCATGGCGACCGCCCTGCGACCGCTGCGCGAGCAGTACCTTCATTTCCAGCCGATCACCACGCGCTGGCACGACAACGACATCTACGGACACGTGAACAACGTGACCTACTATGCGTTCTTCGACACGGCGGTGAATACCTACCTGATCGAGCGCGGCGGCCTGGATATCCAGGGCGGCGAAGTGATCGGCCTGGTGGTCAGTTCCAGCTGCGACTATTTCGCGCCGGTGGCCTTCCCCCAGCGGATCGAGATGGGCCTGCGGGTGGCGCGCCTGGGCAACAGCTCGGTGCAGTACGAACTGGCCTTGTTCCTCGAAGGGCAGCGGGAGGCCTGCGCGGCCGGGCGTTTCGTGCATGTCTTCGTGGAGCGCCGAAGCAGCCGCCCGGTGGCCATTCCGCAGGAACTACGCGATGCGCTGGCCGCGCTTCAGAGCGCGGCCCAGTGACAGAGATCGCCCGCCGCCCGTGACAGGGCGATGGCGTGCAGCTCGTCCAGGCGATCGTCGCGTACCTGCCGTTGCAGCGCCTGGTTGAGCCTCGGCCGGCAGTCGTCGACGCGCAGTTCGGCGAGCGCCGGGGCGTAGCCGCGCAGCAGCTCCAGGTTGAGCTGATTGAGGCGGCTGCGGATGCGCTCCAGGTCGACCGCCTGGCCAGCGTCCGGTAGCGGCCGGCTGAGCAGGCGGTACTGGACCAGCTTGTTCGCCTCGATCTGCGCGGCGAACAGCAGGCGCACCTGCTCGGCGCCGACCCCGTGGCTCCCGGCTTGTCCGGCGAGCATCTGCAACTGTTGTTCTTCCCGCGGGCTGTCCTGTACCGCCTTGCCCGACTGGGCCTTGCTCTGGGCTACCTGATCGGCTAGTTGCAAACGCTGGCTGCTCAGGCTCAACAGTTGCTGGAGAGCCGGTGACAGCGGCTGGGCCTGGAGCAACGGGCCTTGCAGGAGCAGGAGGGCAAGCAGGCCCCAACTGGCGAACGACGGGCGCATCTGGAAATCTCGGATGGAATTGATGTCCGGCACGCTAGCAAAGCGAGCCCGGTGCGACAATCCATGACATGGCGTGAGGCGAACAGGAAGCGCTGGATGGGACATTTCTGATTGAACGTTTGCAGTCTCGACGCTGGAGCAATGTTCTGTGACCATCCCTCCACACCATTTCATTCACCAAAGGGGCCGGTTTGCCCCTGCTATGACTGGCAAGGACGCGGAACATGGGTTTCCTGATACTCTCCCGCCGAGAAGGCGAAGGCATCACCCTGTCCCTCAAGGCCGACTACCCGGCGGAGGAACTGATTCGGCAATTGCGCGAAGGCGGCATCCGGATCCTGGTCACCGATATCATCGGCAACCAGGCCCGGGTCGGGATCGAGGCGCCGCGTGGCGTCCTGATCGTTCGCGACGAGTTGAAAACGGCACCGAAAGGCTGACGAACGGTAGAAAGTAAAAGCCCCGCGTTCGCGGGGCTTTTACACATCAGCTTCGGCAAGCATGCCGATCAACGATGCTTGTGCTTGCGGTGTTTCTTGCCGCGGTGACCGCTGTCGTTGTCCTTGCCCAGGTTGTTACCGACCGCGCCACCCGCTGCGCCGCCGAGGCCTGCACCTATGGTCGCGCCGGTGCTGCCGCCCAGCTTGTTGCCGATCACCGAACCGCCGGCCGCGCCTAGCCCGCCACCCAGGGCGGCTTCGGTCTTGCGCCCGTCCTTGGCGGTCATCGCGCCGCCGGCCGCGCCACCCAGGCCGGCGCCTATGGCGGCACCGGTGCTACCGCCGATGGCGCCGCCCACGACGTTGCCCAGGGCACCGCCTACGCCGCCGCCCACCGCGGTCTTGGTGGAATCGCCGGCGAGCGCGGCTTGTGCGCTCAGCAGGCCGAACGCGATTACCAGGAGAGATTTACGCATCGTGCGTGCCTCATCGTTTCAATCGGGAGGGAAATACGGTCGTTCGCACAAAGGCCGGACCATCCGGCCCGGCCTTTGCGTCGTAGGGAGCGGCGGGTTCAGTCGTCGTAGTAGCGACGATGATGCTTGTGGCGCTTCCACTTCTTGTACTGGCCATAGTGATGGCCGTTGTCATGCCGGTAATAGCCATCGCGATAGCCGGCGCGGCGGTAGTAGCGACGGTCGCGGTAGTCGTCATCGTCGTCGTAGCGGCGGTTGCCGTCGCCATAATGGTTGCCCAGCGCGCCGCCGCCGGCGCCGCCGAGGGCCGCGCCGATCAGGCCACCGGTGCTGCCACCGATCTGCCGGCCGATGACGTTGCCGCCTGCGGCACCGAGGCCGCCGCCGATCGCGGCTTCGGTCTTGTTGCCGCGTCCGGCGCCGACTGCACCGCCCGCAGCGCCACCGATGCCACTACCGATCGCGGCGCCAGTGCTGCCGCCGACCGCATCGCCGACGACCGAACCCAACACCCCGCCCAAGGCGCCGCCGATGGCCGCGCGGGTGTCGTCGCCTGCGAAGGCGGTACTACCGACCAGACTCAGGGACAACAGGAGTATCGAGGAATACTTCATAGAGAGTTTCTCTCTGTGGGGATGACGGCTGCGATGCTGGGGTTGGCCCAAACCGCTGACAAGCGCCAGCCGACGATTGGTAGAGCAAATTCGAAATATTCCAAGTACTTGTTTTGTATGGGGAACTTTCTTAAGTAGAGGCGGTCGTAGACCGAATGTGAAGCGCGATTTCAGGGTCGAAATCGGTATTTTTGCTGGCGGGATGCTGGCCATTCTAACGCCGACGAGCGGCCTGCCTTCAAGGCCTTTCATCGACTTTTTCCTTAAGACGCCGCCTCCTGTTGCAGGAGGCGGCGTTTTTCATGGGCTTCAGATAATGCGCCCGTCGCCCGTGGCCTTTTCCAGGCGTACCGCGATGAACTTCGAAGTCGGCGTATGGCTGCCGACGCCGACGCTCTCCAGCGGCACCAGGGGATTGGTTTCCGGGTAGTAGGCGGCTGCCTGGCCGGCCGGGATGTCGAAGGCGAGCAGGGTGAAGCGGCGTACCCGGCGTTCGATGCCATCGCTCCACAGCGAGACCAGGTCGACCTTGTCGCCCGGCTGGTAGCCCAGGCGGCGGATATCCGCCTCGTTGGCGAATACCACTTCGCGCTGACCCTTCACTCCGCGATAGCGATCGTCCAGGCCGTAGATGGTGGTGTTGTACTGGTCATGGGAGCGCAGGGTCTGCAGGATCAGGTCGGGTTCGAGGCCGCTGTCGCGCACCTGTGCCGGCAACAGGTCGCGGGGCAGCGGGTTGGCGACGAAGTTGGCCTTGCCGCTGGCGGTGTTCCAGCGTCGTTCGCCGGCGGAGTTGCCGAGGTAGAAGCCACCGGGATGGCGGACGCGGCGGTTGAAGTCGGCGAAACCGGGGATGGTGTCGGCGATCAGCTCGCGGATGCGCTCGTAGTTGGCGATCAGCGCGTCCCAGTCCACCGGATGGTTGCCCAGGGTTGCCTTGGCGATGCCGGCGATGATCGCCGGCTCCGAACGCATCTGCTGCGAGAGCGGCTCCAGTTGCCCGTAGGATGCGTGGATCATGCTGAACGAGTCTTCCACCGTGACCGCCTGCGGGCCTTCGGCCTGGCGGTCGATGTCGGTGCGCCCCAGGCAGGGCAGGATCAGTGCGTCGCGGCCGGTGGTCAGGTGGCTGCGGTTGAGCTTGGTGCTGATGTGCACGGTCAGGTCGCATGACGCCAGGGCGGCGTGGGTGCGCGGACTGTCCGGGGTGGCCTGGGCGAAATTGCCGCCCAGGCCGATGAAGACCTTCGACTTGCCGGCGAGCATCGCGGCGATCGCCTCGACGGCGTTGTGCCCGTTGTGGCGTGGCACTTCGAAGCCGAAGCGCCGTTCCAGTGCGTCGAGCAGCGCCGCCGGCGGCCGCTCGTTGATGCCCATGGTGCGGTCGCCCTGCACGTTGCTGTGGCCGCGGACCGGGCAGAGACCGGCGCCCGGGCGGCCCAGGTTGCCGCGCAGGAGTTGCAGGTTGACGATTTCCTGGATGATCGCCACCGAATGATGGTGTTGGGTGATGCCCATCGCCCAGCAGACGATGACCCTGTTCGCCCGCCGGTACATCCGCGCAGCCTGTTCGATTTCCGCCAGGCTCAGCCCGGACTGGCGCTCCAGGTGTTCCCAGGGGGTGGCATCCAGTTCGGCCAGGTAGGCCTCGAGGCCGTCGGTGTGCTCGGCGATGAAGGCGTGGTCGAATACCGGCTCGCTACCCTCGGCCTGGGCTTCGCGCTCCCAGGCGAGGAGGAACTTGGCGATCCCGCGGATCGCCGCCATGTCGCCGCCCAGTGCCGGACGGAAGAACGCGGTGTTCAGCGGCGAGGACCCGTTGGTCAGCATTTCCAGCGCGTTCTGCGGATGCTGGAAGCGCTCCAGGCCGCGCTCCTTGAGAGGGTTGAAGCAGACCACCTGGGCACCGCGCTTCACTGCCTCGCGCAGCGGCTCGAGCATGCGCGGGTGGTTGGTGCCGGGGTTCTGCCCAAGGATGAAGATCGCGTCGGCGTGTTCGAAGTCGTCGAAGGTCACGCTGCCCTTGCCGACCCCGACGCTGCGACCCAGTGCCACGCCGCTGGCTTCGTGGCACATGTTCGAGCAGTCGGGGAAGTTGTTTGTGCCGAACGCGCGGACGAACAACTGGTAGAGGTAGGCCGCCTCGTTGCTGGCCCGCCCGGAGGTATAGAACTCCGCCTGGTCGGGGCTATCCAGGCGGCGCAGGTGCTCGGCGACCAGGGCGAAGGCGGCGTCCCAGGTGATCGGCTGGTAGTGGTCGCTGAGCGGGTCGTAGCGCATCGGTCCGGTGAGGCGGCCCTGGTATTCCAGCCAGTAGTCGCTCTGTTCGCGCAGGGCGCTGACGCTGTAACGGGCGAAGAACGCCGTGTCGACGCGGCGCTTGGTGGCTTCCCAGTTGACTGCCTTGGCGCCGTTCTCGCAGAACTTCACCCGGCCGTCTTCCGGCGAGTCGCCCCAGGCGCAGCCGGGGCAGTCGAAACCGCCGTTCTGGTTGGTCTTGAGCAGGGCGCGGAGGTTCTTGAACGGCTGTTTGCTGTCCAGCCAGAAGTGCGCCACGCTGCGCAGCGCGCCCCAGCCGGCGGCGGCACCGGCGTAGGGCTTGTAGCGGGGTTGGAGAGGTTGCAGGCTCATGACGGACTCACTCGGTTACGGCCGGCGCCGGGCTGTAGACCCGCGGGGCACTGTGATGGGGCTGGTGGATCAGGTTCAGCTGGTGGCGGCGCGCCCATTGCACGGTCAGGGCGGTTGGCGCGGAGAGGCTGACCAGGGTGCCGATCCCGGCGCGTACGGCCTTGTGGATAAGCTCCAGGCTGCAGCGGCTGGTGACCACGGCGAAGCCCTGCGCAGCATCCAGTCCCTGTCCATGCAGGGCGCCGATCAGCTTGTCGAGGGCGTTGTGGCGGCCGATGTCCTCGCGACACAGGCGCAGCTCGCCATGCTCGTCGAAATACAGCGCGGCATGCAGGGCGCCGCTATGGCGCGCCAGTCGCTGGGCCTGCTCGATACGCTGGCGCAGGGCGCCGAGATGGACGGCGGGAGGCAGCGCCTGCGGCGACCGCTCCGGCAGTTGCGGCAGCGCCTGCTCCAGGGCTTCGACGCCGCACAGGCCGCAGCCTGACGTGCCGGCCAGTTGCCGGCGCTGGCGCTTGAGGTTCCAGAATGCGCGGCTGCTGATCTCGACCTCGGCGTGGAGGGATTCGCCCTGGCCGCTGACGCGGATTTCATAGATTTCGTCGATGGCCTGTACGAAGCCACTGCTGAGGCTGAAGCCGCGGACGAAATCCTCGATGTCCTCGGGCGAGGCCATCATCACCGCCTGGTTCAGTCCGTTGTAACTGATCGCCAGGGCACACTCGGCGGCAAGGGAGGCCTGGCCGATCTGCTGCGGCAGGTGCAGGTCGGCGTAGCGGTAAACGTCGGGAACGGCGGAAGGCGCCCAGGTATCGGCGGATACCGGGCATGCAGGCTGGCAAGGCATGGGCTGGGCCCTATCGTTCTAGGTGTGGAGCCAGCCTAGGCCTGTCGCGGAGCGGCGTCTAATCGGTTGTGCCGATACCCTGATCGACAGGGTCTATCAAGCCGGCGGGCGCCAGCCAGGTCCGGGCCTCCTCGAAGCAGGCTTCGGCCAGCGCCGAGCGCGGCTGTCCGCTGCGAATGATCAGGCCGAGCGCTGCCAGGGTATGGGCGTCCTCGATGGGGACCAGGCGCAACTCGTCGTCGACTTCGCTGCCCAACGGCATGATCGCGCAGCACAAGCCACGCTGCACCGCCTGCAGCAGTTGCTGTACCGAGTCGGTTTCCAGGCGCGCGATGGGGCTCAACCCGCGGCTGCGGAAGTTGTGGTCGATGGATTGGCGGAAGTGCATGCCCGCCGAGAGCAGGCCTAGCGGCAGGCCAGCCAGCGCTTCCCAGTTCAGCAGCGCGGCGTCGAGCGGGAAATGGCTGGGGTGATGGAGCAGGCCCATGCGGGTCTCCGCCAGTTCGATGCCCTCGAAATGGCTGCGGTCCAGACGGTCCAGATAAGAGACGCCGAGATCGAACTGGTTGCGCGCCAGGCCTTCGAGTACCTGTTCCGAGCTCAGGGAATAGAGCTGGAAACGCAACTCCGGGTGGCGCCCGGCCATGTGCTGGACCAGGCGCATCGGGTCGAAGCTGGCCAGCGGCACCACGCCCAGGCGCAGGGTCCCGACCAGTTGCCCGCGGCAAGCGGCGGCTTCCGCGTACAGCCCTTCCTGGGCCGCCAGCAGGCTGCGTGCCCAGGCCAGTACGCGCTCGCCGGCCTCGGTGAAGCCTTCGAAGCGCTGGCTGCGTCGCACCAGTTCCAGGCCGAGTTCTTCCTCCAGGCTGCGCAGGCGCATGGACAGGGTCGGCTGGGTGACGTGGCAGCGTGCGGCGGCCTGGCCGAAGTGGCGGGTTTCGTCGAGGGCGCAGAGGAATTTCAGTTGCTTGATGTCCATCGGCGCTTCCGTGGCGGGGGTGTCGCCGAATCTTAACGCGAATGGGCGCAGTGTTATGGGGTGGCGAAGGAGGCTAGGGATATTTCGCCGGTTTTTGCAGTCTAGACTTGGCTAGTCGCGGATCGGGATTGCGCCGGCCGCTTGCAACCGTAACCGTAAAGGGAGAACCAAAGATGGGTATTTTCGCGTTCGTGAAGGAAGCCGGTGAAAAGCTGTGGGATACGCTGACGGGGCATGAGGCACAGGCGGCCGAGTCGCTGAAGGAGCACGTCGCCAAGGTCGGCCTGGGCAACCCGAACATCCAGGTTTCGGTGGAAGGCGACAAGGTCATCGCCTCGGGCGAGGTGGCCAGCCAGGAGGAGAAAGAGAAGATCCTGCTGGCGCTGGGCAACGTCGCCGGCGTCTCCTCGGTGGAAGACAAGATCACCGTGGCCCAGGCCGCTCCGGAGGCGCGCTTCGTCACCGTGAAGAAAGGCGACACCCTGAGCGCCATCGCCAAGGCCGAATACGGCAATGCCAACGCCTACATGAAGATCTTCGAGGCCAACAAGCCGATGCTCAGCCATCCGGACAAGATCTACCCCGGCCAGGTCCTGCGCATTCCCGAGTGATCCCGGCGTTTCGCCAACCCCGCCCGCGTGGCGGGGTTTTCGTTTCCGCGGCTACGGCAGTCCTTCGAGCAGCCGCCGGTAGTCCTCCTGGGCAGCGAACTCCTCGGTGTCCCGGACCTGGCCACGGCTGTCTGGGTGGCGTACCGCCAACAGGTGGGCGACACCATAGGCGCGGGCGCTGCGCAGGATCGGCAGGCTGTCGTCGATGAACAGGCTGCGCTGTGGGTCGAAGCCGAAATCGGCTTGCAGGGCGCTCCAGAAGCGCGCGTCCTCCTTCGGGTAGCCGTAGTCGTGGGAGCTGATCAGTCGGTCGAAATAGGGCGCCAGTTCGATCCGTTCCAGCTTCAGCGACAGCGAGTCGCGGTGCGCGTTGGTGATCAGCGCCACGCGCTTGCCGGCCCGGCGCAGGGCGGCGAGGAAGGTATCGGCGTGCGGACGCAGCGAGATCAGGTGCGCCACCTCGTGCTTGAGTTCGCGGATCGACAGGTCCAGTTCCCGGCTCCAGAAATCCAGGCAGTACCAGTTGAGCTGGCCGGCGTGTTCGCGGAACAGCGGCTCGAGCACGGCGTCGGCTTCGGCGCGACTCAGGCCGTTGCGTTCGGCATAGCGCTGGGGCAGGTGTTCCAGCCAGAAGTGGTTGTCGAAGTGCAGGTCGAGCAGGGTGCCGTCCATGTCGAGCAGCACGGTGTCGATGGCGGACCAGGGCAGGGTGGGCATGGCGGCTCTTGTCGCGGTTCGTCGCGATCGATGCGGAAATCTGTCGCTTCCCATCAATCTCCGACAGGGATAATCGGAAAAGCCGGGGTATGATAACCCGCCGGCTTCGCCAAGGAGTTATCCACATGCGTCAGAAACCCACCGTACTCGCCAGCGAGATCGTCGCGAAGAGCCGACTGTTCGCTGTCGAGGAGTTGCAACTGCGCTTCAGCAATGGCGTCGAGCGCACCTACGAGCGTCTGGTCGGCAAGGGCCAGGGCTACGGTGCGGTGATGGTGGTGGCCATGCTCGATGCCGAGCACGCGGTGCTGGTGGAGGAATATTGCGCCGGGGTCGACGAATACCAGTTGTCGCTGCCCAAGGGCCTGGTCGAGCCGGGCGAGGACATCCTCGCGGCGGCCAACCGCGAGCTCAAGGAGGAAGCGGGCTACGGTGCCCGGCAACTGGAGCACATCACCGAACTGTCGCTGTCGCCGGGCTACATGAGCCAGCGCATCCAGGTGGTGCTGGCGCGCGACCTCTACGAGGAGCGCCTGCCGGGCGACGAGCCGGAGCCGATGGGCGTCGATCGCATCAGCCTGCGCGAACTGTCGAGCCTGGCCCAGCACGCCCAGTTCAGCGAAGGCCGCGCCCTGGCTGCGCTGTACCTGGTACGCGACCTGCTCACTCAGCGCGGCGAGTACCAGGCATGAGACCGGTGCCCTGGGGCGAATTGGTGGCGCTGGTGCGGCGCGCCGGCGAGGCGATCCTGCCGCACTGGCGCGCCGACGTGGCGGTGCGCTCGAAGGCCGACGAATCGCCGGTTACCGCCGCCGACCTTGCCGCGCACCATATATTGGAGGCGGGGTTGCGGGCGCTGGCGCCGGACATTCCGGTGCTTTCCGAAGAGGATTGCGAGATACCGCTGAGCGAGCGCGGCCACTGGCGGCGCTGGTGGCTGGTGGACCCGCTGGACGGCACCAAGGAGTTCATCTCCGGTAGCGAGGAGTTCACCGTCAACGTGGCCCTGGTCGAGGATGGCCGGGTGCTGTTCGGCCTGGTCGGCGTGCCGGTGAGCGGCCGCTGCTACTACGGTGGCGCCGGTCTCGGTGCCTGGCGCGAGGAGGCCGATGGCCGCGCGCAACCGATCAGTGTGCGCCTGGAGCCCGAGGAGGCCTTCACCGTGGTGGCCAGCAAGCGCCATGGCAGCCCGGCCCAGGAGCGCCTGCTGGATGGCTTGAGTGAGCGCTTCGGCGACCTGCGGCGAGCCAGCATCGGCAGTTCGCTGAAGTTCTGCCTGCTGGCCGAGGGCGCTGCCGACTGCTATCCGCGCCTGACGCCAACCTCGCAATGGGACACGGCCGCCGCCCAGGGTGTGCTGGAAGGCGCCGGCGGCGAGGTGCTCGACCTGCATGGCGCGCCATTCACCTACGAGCCGCGCGAGGACTACCTCAACGGCTCCTTCCTGGCCCTGCCGCGCGCTGCCGAGTGGCGCAGCGAGCTGATCCAACTGGCGCGCGCGCTGCACTGAAACGAAAAGGCCCGGTCTAGCCGGGCCTTTTCCGTTGTGGCGGCGCTCAGTCGAGCATGTCGCTGAAACGCGCGTCCTTCTTGTATACCAGCGGCTGGCTGAAGCCGGGCACCGTCACCTGTTCGGCGCTGACCTCGATGGCATGTTCGTCGATCAGGTCCTGGCCGAAGTTGTAGATGATCTCCAGGTCGCCCTGCAGCGCGCGCTGGTCGTAGGCGCGGGCGGCGGCGCGGGTCTGCTCGCGCTTCTCGACGTAGGCGGCGAAGGCCGCTTGGCCATGGCGCTTGCGCAGCATCTTCTCGGCGATTCGCGGCGACAGCACCACGCCGCTGGCGTTGTTGCCGCCGAAGCCCTTGGAGTTGATGAAGCATACCTCCAGCGGCTTGTCCTGGCGCATGTCGCGATTGGAGATGCTCAGGCGCTGCTGGTGGACGTCGTCGGCGACCTTGTCGATGGTCTTGATCCCAGGGAGGATGCCGTACTTGAAGGTGCCCAGGGCGGAAATCAGTTGATCGGCGCTGGCGGTGGCCAGGGAGTGGCCGACGTAGGCCTTCACCGCGGTGACCGGCCAGCCGTCGATGCCGAAGGCGCTGGCCACGCGGTCGAGGATTTCCGATTCGGTGACCCGGTTGGCCGGCGTGCTGGAGCCGTGGGCGTGGACGAAGCTGGCGTGGCGCACGGTGTCCAGGCCGACGATCTGCACCGCGCTGGCCACCGCCTTGGCTACCGTCAGGTAGTTGCCCGGGCCGGGGGCGGAGATGGACTTCTTGAAACCGTCGGCGTTGATGAACACGTCGGTTACCGCGCCGTGGATATCCGCGCCCAGGCGCAGGGCCAGTTCGTCGTCCATCAGCACTACGTATTGGCTGGACTCGGCCAGGGTGAAGCCGCAGTTCTCGCCGAACGGCCGGCTGGCGCGGCGGAAGTCCACGTCGTCGCGGCCTTCGATCAGGCGCAGGCCTTCTTCGGTGGCCAGTGCGCCCATGGCACTGTAGCCCTCGATGCACTCCGGCAGGATCGGCGCCTCGCTGTTGCCGACGATGACCACCCGGGCCTGGCCGCTGGTGATGACGTCGATACCCTTCTGCAGGTTGTAGAGGAAGGTGGCGCAGGCGCCTGTGATGCTGCCGGTCATGCCGACGCTGCCGAGCACGTAGGCATTGATGAAATCGGTGGGCATGCTGTTGAAGCCCAGCGGCAGTTGCTTGGCCGAGACCCGGTGGCCCTTCAGGCGGGATTGCATCAGGCCGCCGAAACCGTTGTCGTCGAGCTGGCTCATGATGCTGCCGGAGAATACCGCGATCTCGTCGGGCTGGACGTTGTCGACGATGGTCTTCCAGTCGATGCCGGTGGAGCGGATCGCGTCGGTCGCGGCGACCACCGACATCTGCAGGCCGCGCGGGTGGAAGCGCGAGTTGTACAGCTCGCCCGGTTCGAAACCGGTGGGCAACTGGCCGGCGGACTTCACCGTCAGCGCACGGTAGCTGTCCACCTTGAACTCGCAGCGCTCGTGGATGCTCACCAGCACCTCGCCGTCCTCCGCGGGAGCGATCGACCAGTTGGCCGGCAGCGGCTCGGGCAGTTGCTTGGGCGAGGCCTTGAAGGTCAGCGCCTGGCCTTCGGCAGGGGACAGCTCGAGGACCTTGTGCCAGTGGACTGCATCCGGGTCGAGGTACTGCGGTTCGATGCGTCGCACCAGGGTAGAGGCGAAGATGCGTTCGGCGTAGCGCCGCTCGATGTCCTCCGGGGACAGCGGCGTGCCGTCTTCGGCCAGGTAGCGGCCGCCTTCGGCCTTGACCAGTTTCATCATGACCGCCAGGCCGGCTAGGGTTTCCTGGCGCGCCTGCGGGTCCATCGATTCGATGACCATGCGGCGGAAGCCGTGGTGGAAGGAACTACGGCCTGCTGCGTTGTAGCCACCGAAACCAACAATGACCGGTAGTCGAGACATCACTCAGAAACTCCTTCGAATAGTCGTTCGCGTGCCGGGCTGCTGCCTGGTCCGGAGCGGGAAGCGCGTGGCGGCGATGGCGGCCTTTCCCGTCGGCGAGGCGAGCTTCACGGACCCGGGCACGAGCCAGTGGCCGTTGAAATGATCAGGGTGACTATGCTGACGTGAATCATGACTATCGAGTCACGTATTTTCCTACTGAATACCGCGTTGCGTGGGCTTTCCACAAGTGCTGGCGGTCTGCCGTGGGGGGATTGACGCCCATGGCCGGGCTGTTGGCAGAGGTGGGGCGTGGGCGAGTGTTGCGGGACTTGCTTGAAAGTCCGCGCGCAGAGGCGTGGCGCTATCCACCTTTCGCCCGATGCCGGCAGAGGAGAATGAAGAAGGGCCGCGAAGCGGCCCTGGGGGTGGTGTATCAGCGGTACTCGATGCCCGCCTTGCGTGTGCTGACCCGTGTTCCCGCCTTGCCCTCGGTGATCGCGACGATGTCCGCGAGCGAACCGATCACCGCGTCCTTGCCGGTGGCGCGGGCGAACTCGATGGCGGCCTGGACCTTCGGACCCATGGAGCCGGCGGCGAAGCCGAGGCGCTCCAGTTCGTCCGGGTGGGCCTGGGCGATGGCCTTCTGGGTCGGCTTGCCCCAGTCGACGTAGGCCGCGTCGACGTCGGTGGCGATGATCAGGATGTCGGCCACCAGCTCCTGGGCCAGCAGCGAGGAGCAGAGGTCCTTGTCGATCACCGCCTCGACGCCGCTGAGCTTCTTCCCGGCCTCGTCGTACATGGTCGGGATACCGCCGCCGCCAGCGCAGATGACGATGGTGCCTTTCTCCAGCAGCCACTTCACCGGGCGGATCTCGAAGATCCGCTTCGGCCGCGGGCTGGGCACCACGCGGCGGAACTTGTCGCCGTCCGGGGCGATGCTCCAGCCCTTCTCGGCGGCCAGGCGCTCGGCTTCTTCCCTGGAGTAGACCGGGCCGATCGGCTTGGTCGGGTTCTGGAACGCCGGATCCTTACCGTCCACCTCGACCTGGGTGAGGATGGTGGCGAACGGCACTTCGAACGGCAGCAGGTTGCCCATTTCCTGTTCGATCATGTAGCCGATCATGCCCTCGGTTTCCGCGCCGAGGACGTCCAGCGGGTAGGGCGAGACCTTGTCGTAGGCGGCACCCTGGAGGGCCAGCAGGCCGACCTGGGGGCCGTTGCCGTGGGCGATCACCAGCTCGTTGCCGGGCGCCACCTTGGCGATCTGTTCGGCGGCGATCCGCACGTTTTCCCGCTGGTTGTCCGCGGTCATGGGTTCGCCACGGCGTAGCAGGGCATTACCGCCCAATGCGACGACGATACGCATATCGGTTACCTCCGGAAGGCGGCTGCGCCCGGCCGCGTGGGCCGGGGCGCAGGAGCGCGGTCAGATGTCGGCGAGGGTCGAGACGAGGATCGCCTTGATGGTATGCATGCGGTTCTCGGCCTGCTCGAAGGCGATGTTGTAGGGCGACTCGAAGACGTCCTCGGTCACCTCGATGCCGTTGGCAAGGTTCGGATACTGCTCGGCGATCTGCTTGCCGACCTTGGTCTCGCTGTTGTGGAACGCCGGCAGGCAGTGCATGAACTTGGCCCGCGGGTTGCCGGTGGCCTTCATGATCTCCATGTTGACCTGGTAGGGCAGCAGTTCCTTGATCCGCTCGCCCCAGGCTTCCACCGGCTCGCCCATCGACACCCAGACGTCGGTGTGGACGAAGTCCACGCCCTTCACGGCTTCCTTCGGATCCTCGGTGAGGGTCAGCTTGGCGCCGCTTTCCTCGGCGAACTTCTTGCACTGGGCGACGAACTCGTCGTGCGGCCAGAGCGCCTTCGGCGCGGCGATGCGTACGTCCATGCCGAGCTTGGCGCCGATCAGCAGCAGGGAGTTACCCATGTTGTTGCGCGCGTCGCCCAGGTAGGCGTAGCTGATGTCGTGCAGCGGCTTGTCGCTGTGCTCGCGCATGGTCAGCACGTCGGCGAGCATCTGGGTCGGGTGGTATTCGTCGGTCAGGCCGTTGAACACCGGAACGCCGGCGAACTTCGCGAGTTCTTCGACGATTTCCTGCTTGAAGCCGCGGTACTCGATGGCGTCGTACATCCGGCCGAGAACCCGCGCGGTGTCCTTCATGCTCTCCTTGTGGCCGATCTGCGAGGAGTTCGGGTCGATGTAGGTGACGTTGGCGCCCTGGTCGTAGGCGGCCACCTCGAAGGCGCAGCGGGTGCGAGTGGAGGTTTTCTCGAAGATCAGGGCGATGTTCTTGCGCTTCAGGTGCTGCTGCTCGGTGCCGGTGTACTTGGCGCGCTTGAGGTCGCGGGACAGGTCGAGCAGGTAACGCAGCTCGCGGGTGCTGTGGTGCATCAGGCTGAGCAGGTTACGGTTGTGCATGTTGAAAGCCATGATTGATCTCCTTGTGGGAAGTCGGTGGGCGGCGCCCCTCCTGGGGACGCCGCCGTTCAGCTCGAGAGCGGGTTGTCTGTCAGTAGTCGATCGGGTCGCGGATGATCGGGCAGGTCATGCAGTGGCCGCCGCCGCGACCGCGACCCAGTTCGCTGGCGCTGATGGTGATGACCTCGACGCCGGCCTTGCGCAGCAGGGTGTTGGTGTAGGTGTTGCGGTCGTAGCCGACCACCACGCCCGGCTCCAGGCAGACCACGTTGTTACCGTCGTCCCATTGCTCGCGCTCGGCGGCGAAGCTGTTGCCGCCGGTCTCGACCACGCGCAGTTTCTTCAGGCCGAGGGATTCGGCGACCACTTCGAGGAAGGTTTTCTCCTCGCGGCGGATGTTCATGCCGTAGGGGCTGCTCGGATCGGGGCGCAGGCTGAAGGGCACGATTTCCTTGACCACTTCCGGGAAGACCGTGACCAGGTCGCGGTCGCAGAAGCTGAACACGGTGTCCAGGTGCATCGCGGCGCGGGACTTCGGCAGGCCGGCGACGATCACCCGCTCGGCGGCGCCCTTGGCGAACAGCGACTGGGCGACCTGACCGATGGCCTGGCGCGAGGAGCGCTCGCCCATGCCGATCAGGACCACGCCGTTGCCGATCGGCATCACGTCGCCGCCTTCCAGGGTCGAGGAGCCGTGGTCCTTGTCCGGGTCGCCGTACCAGATCTCGAATTCGGCGTTGGCGAACTCGGGATGGAACTTGTAGATGGCGGTGGTCAGCAGGGTTTCCTGTCGTCGCGCCGGCCAGTACATCGGGTTCAGGGTCACGCCGCCGTAGATCCAGCACGTGGTGTCACGGGTGAACTGGGTGTTCGGCAACGGCGGCAGCAGGAAGCTGGAATGGCCCAGGTACTCGCGGTACATCTTGAGGATGTCGGCGCCTTCGCTGGCGGGCAGGTCGTCAGCGGCGACGCCGCCGATCAGGTACTCGGCCAGCTTGCGCGGCTCCAGGCTCTCCAGCCAGGAGCGCAGCTCGCTGGTCAGGCCCAGGCCGACGCTGTCGGCGGTGATCTTGCGATCGAGGATCCACTTCAGCGCTTCCGGGTTCTGGATGGTCTCGGTCAGCAGATTGTGCATCTCGAGGACGTCGATGCCGCGCTCGCGCATCTTGGTGACGAAGTCGAAGTGGTCGCGCTTGGCCTGGTTCACCCAGATCACGTCGTCGAACAGCAACTCGTCGCAGTTGCTCGGGGTCAGGCGCTGGTGGGCGAGTCCGGGCGAGCAGACCATCACTTTGCGCAGTTTGCCGGCTTCGGAGTGGACGCCAAGTTTGGTTTTTTCCGTGCTCATTTCACGTCTCCAGTGGAGTAATCAGAGGGTGAGGAAACCGTCGTAGAGGCCGTAGGCAGCCACCAGGGCGCCAATGACGACTGCGGCGAAGATCAGTTTTTCGATTCCGGTGAAGATCGGCTGGCCGACCTCGTGCTTGGCCTTGGCGAAAAGGATCGCGCCGGGCGCATACAGCAGGGCGGACAGCAGCAGGTACTTCAGGCCCCCGGCGTAGAGCAGCCAGACCGCGTAGGCCACGGCGATGCCGGCGATGACCAGGTCCTTGCTGCGTTCGCGGGCATCGTTCTCGTAGGTCTCGCCCTTCAGGGTCAGCAGCAGGCCATAGGCGGCGGACCAGAAGTACGGGATCAGGATCATCGAGGTGGCCAGGAGCAGCATCTTGGTGTACGGGTCCATGCCGTCCGGGTCGCCCGAGGTGAAGAACACCACCACCAGGAACACCTGTACGCAGATGTTGGTCAGCCACAGGGCGTTGGCCGGCACCTGGTTGGCGTTCTCGCGGCGCAGGAACTCCGGCATGGTGTGGTCCTTGGCGGCGGCGAACATGATCTCGGCGCACAGCAGCACCCAGGAGAGCAGCGCGCCCAGCAGCGAGATCAGCAGGCCGACGCTGATCAGCACGGCGCCCCAGTGGCCGACCACATGCTCGAGTACCAGCGCCATCGACGGGTTCTGCAGCTTGGCCAGTTCCGGCTGGGTCATCACGCCCATGGACAGCACGTTGACCAGCACCAGCAGGAGCAGGACGGTGATGAAGCCGATCACGGTGGCCTTGCCGACGTCGGAACGTTTTTCCGCGCGGGAGGAGAAGATGCTCGCGCCCTCGATGCCGATGAACACCCAGACGGTGACCAGCATCATGTTGCGTACCTGGTTCATCACGCTGCCCAGGTCCGGGTTGCTCTTGCCCCAGATGTCGGCGGTGAAGATGTCCAGCTTGAAGGCGAACAGGCAGATCAGGATGAACAGGAACAGCGGCACGACCTTGGCCACGGTGGTGACGGTGTTGATGAACGCCGCCTCCTTGATCCCGCGCAGCACCAGGAAGTGCAGGGCCCAGAGCAGGACCGAGGCGCAGACGATCGCCGCGACGGTGTCGCCCTTGCCGAAGATCGGGAAGAAGTAGCCGAGGGTGCTGAACAACAGGACGAAGTAGCCGACGTTGCCCAGCCAGGCGCTGATCCAGTAGCCCCAGGCCGAGGAGAAACCCATGTAGTCGCCGAAGCCGGCCTTGGCGTAGGCGTACACGCCGCCGTCGAGTTCGGGCTTGCGGTTGGCGAGGGTCTGGAAGACGAAAGCGAGGGTGAGCATGCCGACGGCGGTGATCGCCCATCCGATCAGGACGGCGCCGACGTCGGCGCTGGCTGCCATGTTTTGCGGGAGGGAGAAGATGCCCCCTCCGATCATCGAGCCGACAACCAGAGCCGTTAGCGCTCCTAGTCGGAGTTTTTGGCTGGATTCTTGGGACATTTTCGGAATCTCCCTATAGGAATTGAGAGTGAAGCCATTAGGCGGCAGCGGCTATTGTTGAATGCTGATCCACGTCAATAGCTTCCTACTCAAAGTAATTAGATGACGCATTCCTGTAAGTTGCGAGTGCCAAAGATAGAAGAGGAATCTAAGACCTGCCCGCAATAGGGCGGTTTTTTCATGTGATAGGGGAAGTCTTGCCATCCGCTACGGGGAAAGCTTGAAATTGCTCGAAATCGGGCTATAAGCCGCGGATCAAGCCGGATTGTTGATGCCGATCAATGAATTTCGCGAGACGGTATTCTGACTTTCAGGTGGGTGGTCGCCGGCTTGTTGACGGTCCGTCGAAAAACCGCCGCGACTTTCCAGGGAAGTGTTGCAGTATTTCGAGAGGAGTATTTTTTATTTATAAGTAAAAATAATTTTCCGCTCTTATCAAAGAACGAAAAAGCACAAGGAAAGAAATGAAGAAGCCCGGCGTTCGCCGGGCTCTTCATTTGGGCTTCAGGGTATGAAGACCGCTGGGGGGACGGGATCGCCGCCCACCCGCCGCGCGTGCTGGCGCACGTCGGCACAGGGGAAGGGGCCGCCATCCGGTTCGTGGCCGAAGGGCGCGGTTCGCTGGGCGAACCGAAAGCCGGTGCCAGGGGCACTGCGAGCGATTGAGCAAGCGGCGTGCCAGCCATCGACAGGTGGCCCGGCCCGTCAACTGCGGGGCACGGGCCTGCGGCATGAGCGGATTTTTGCCGAAGGCCCGAGCGCAGGGCGGGGTTTTCCGCCGTCGTTACCGTTCCGTCAGCTCATCCCCAGCCAGTTCGGCAATGCCAGGGATACCGCCGGGATGTAGGTCACGATGATCAGGAACACCAGCAGGATCATCAGCCACGGCAGCGCTGCGCGGATGGTCGCGCCCAGCGGCATGCCGGTGACCGCCGAGGTGACGAACAGGTTGAGCCCGACCGGCGGCGTGATCAGGCCGATCTCCATGTTCACCACCATGATGATGCCGAGGTGGATCGGATCGATGCCCAGCTCCATGGCGATGGGGAAGAAGATCGGCGCCAGGATCAGGATGATCGCCGAAGGCTCCATGAAGTTGCCGGCGATCAGCAGCACGATGTTCACCACCAGCAGGAACATCCATGGCGAAAGTCCCAGTTCCGTGACCCAGCTGGCGATGCTCTGCGGTATCTGCTCGGTGGTCAGCACGTGGGCGAAGAGCATGGCGTTGGCGATGATGAACATCAGCATGATGGTCAGCTTGCCGGACTCCAGCAGCACCTTCGGGCATTCGCTCAGGCGCATGTCGCGGTAGACGAACAGTGCGACGAAGGCCGAGTACACCGCGGCGACGGCGGCGGCCTCGGTGGGGGTGAAGGCGCCGGAATAGATGCCGCCGAGGATGATCACCATCAGCAGCAGCCCCCACAGCGCCTTGCGCGCGCTGGCCAGCCATTCGCGCAGACTGACCCTTGGCATGGCGGGCAGCTTCTTGACCCGGGCGACGATGTAGATCACCACCATCAGGATCAGTCCCAGCAGCAGCCCCGGAACCACGCCGGCGATGAACAGCTTGCCCACCGAGGTCTCGGTGGCGGCGGCGTAGACCACCATCACGATCGATGGCGGGATGAGGATGCCGAGGGTGCCGGCGTTGCAGACGATCCCAGCGCCGAACGCCTGTGGATAACCCGAGCGGACCATGCCGGCGATGGCGATCGAACCCACTGCCGCCACCGTTGCCGGAGACGAGCCGGATAGCGCGGCGAAGAGCATGCAGGCGAGCACCGCGGCGATCGCCAGGCCGCCACGGATGTGTCCGACGCAGGCGTTGGCGAAGTCGATCAGGCGCCGCGCCACGCCACCGGTGGTCATGAACGCGCCGGAGAGCAGGAAGAACGGGATCGCCAGCAGGGTGTAGTGCTCGGAGGTCTCGAACAGCTTGATCGCCAGCGAGCGTACCGAGTCCGGGCTGAACAGGAGGATCGTCAGTGCGCCGGAGAGACCCAGGGAGACGGCGATCGGCACGCCGATGAACATCAGCAGGAAGAGCAGCAGGAAGAGGAACAGAATGGTCATGCCTTGGGCTCCTCGTGCTCGGTCAGCTTCAGCGCGTCGGCAGCCTCGTCGGCCAGTCCCAGTCCGGTCTGGCGGTTGCGCAGGATGCGCACGAGGATCTCGGCGAAACGGATGAACACCAGGGCGAAGCCGACCGGCACGATCAGGCCGATGTGCCATTGGCGGATGCCGAAGTGGTCGAGGTCCTCGGCGCCGATGCCGGCGATGAACAGGGTCTTCACCCAGTCGTAGCTGGCCACGCAGAGCAGGCCGGCGTAGCCGAGGCAGGCCAGGCAGGCGATCACGCCGAGCACTCGCTGTACCGGTCGCGAGGCCAGCTTCACCAGCACGTCCACGCCGAGGTGCCCGGCGGTGCGTACGCCGTAGGCGATGCCGAGGAAGATCAGCCAGGCGAACAGGGCCTTGGTCAGGGCGTTGCTCCAGGTCATCTCCTGGGCCAGGGTGAGGACCCCATCGCCGATGGCGAGCAGCGTCTCGTTGCCGCCCTCCCAGAGATCGGCGAGATCGTAGAGCAGCGTATAGAGGTTATTGAGGACTACATAAACGAAGGTAACCAGCGTCATGGCGGCGAGGAGGAAGGCGATCAGGCCTTCCTCCAGGCGCGCCCAGACGCGCGCGAGCGCGTGCATGGGCTTTCCCTCTTCTTCTTATTGGGCCTGGTTGGCGGCTTCGGCGGCCTTGATCAGGTCGGCGCCGATCTCGCCTTCGAACTTCTTCCACACCGGCTGCATGGCCTTGCGCCATTCGGCCCGCTGTTCGGGAGTGAGTTCGATGATCTCGCTGGTCTTGGCCTCGACGATGCGCTGCTTGTCGCCCTGGTTGAGCGCCTCGGCCTGCTTGTTCACCTCCACGGTGACCTCGTCCATGGTCTTGGCCAGCACGCCGCGCACGTCTTCCGGCAGGCCGTTCCAGAACTTGGTGTTGGTGATCACCATGTAGTCCAGCACGCCGTGGTCGGACTCGGTGATGTACTTCTGCACTTCGTGCATCTTCTGCGAGTAGATGTTCGACCAGGGGTTCTCGGTACCGTTGACCACGCCGGTCTGCAGGCCCTGATAGACCTCGGCGAAGCTCATCTTGCGCGGGTTGGCGCGCACCGCCTTGAACTGTTCCTCGAGCACCTTGGAGGCCTGCACGCGGAACTTCAGGCCGCGGGCGTCCTTCGGCTCGCGCAGGGGCTTGTTGGCGGACAACTGCTTCATCCCGTTGTGCCAGTAGCCGAGGCCAGTGATGCCCTTGTCCTGCATCGAGGTCAGCAGCTCCTTGCCCTGCGGGCTCTGCTGGAAGCGGTCGACCGCCTGGATGTTGTCGAACAGGAACGGCAGGTCGAAGATCTGCAATTTCTTGGTGTACTGCTCGAACTTGGCCAGCGACGGCGCGATGATCTGCACGTCGCCCAGCAGCAGGGCTTCCATCTCCTTGCCGTCGCCGAACAGCGACGAGTTCGGGTAGACCTCCACCTTGACCTTGCCCGGCAGGCGTTCCTCCACCAGTTTCTTGAACAGCAGCGCGCCCTGGCCCTTGGGCGTGTGCTCGGCGACGACGTGGGAGAACTTGATGACGATCGGGTCGGCTGCCTGGACGATTCCGGCGACGGTCAGGGAAAGTGCGCAGACGAGCGCCTTCGCGGTGTGCTTGAGCATGAGACTTCCTCTTTGTTCTTGTCTGTCTTTTATGAAGAGGACGGGTGTCCTCTCGGCGTGGCCGAACAAGGGAAGTCTAGGCAGCGCAGCGGCAGATGCTGCGTGAATCGGAAAAGCGCCTGGTCTTCTGCTTGTTGGAACGCTCGGGAAGCCGTGAGCAAGCCCTGTGCCAGTCGGGCAAGGGTACGCAGGGGAGATGCTGCGGGCGCGGATGGCGAACGGTTGGCGGTAATCCGCCATTCATTCGCCATCATCTGGCGGATTTTCGCCAGGCGTGTTGAACGGCAGGCCGTGCTTGCGCAGCTTGTCGTGCAGGGTCTTGCGCGGGATACCGAGGGCCTCGGCGACGCTGCGCAGCGAATTGTGCGGGCGTTCCAGTTCGGCAGCGATCAGCGAGCGCTCGAAGGCCTCGACCTTGGCGCTGAGGTTGTGCGGCTCGTCGGCGGCGTCGGGCAGGACTCCGTCGTCCAGGCTCAGGCCGAGACCCAGGGCGAAGCGCTCGGCGGCGTTCTGCAATTCGCGCACGTTGCCCGGCCAGTCGTAGGCCAGCAGCCGCGCCGACTGGCCGGCGTCCAGTTCGCGTGGCGTCAGGCCATGACGCATGGCGCCGGCTTCGGCGAAATGGCGGAACAGCAGCGGGATGTCTTCGCCGCGCTCGCGCAGCGGTGGAATGCGCAGGCTGGCGACGTTGAGGCGGTAATAGAGGTCGGCGCGGAAGCGGCCCTGGTCGGCGGCCTGGCGCAGGTCTTCCTTGGTTGCCGCGATGATGCGGATATCCAGCGGGATCAACTGGTTGGAGCCGAGCCGCTCGACTACCCGTTCCTGCAGCAGGCGCAACAGCTTGACCTGCACGTCCAGGCTCATGCTCTCGATCTCGTCGAGGAACAGGGTGCCGCCATTGGCGTACTCGAACTTGCCGATGCGGCGCTTCTGCGCGCCGGTGAAGGCGCCGGCCTCGTGACCGAACAGTTCGCTTTCCACCACCGATTCGGCGAGGGCGCCGGCGTTGATCGCGACGAACGGTCCGTCGCGTCGGCTCGACAGGTCATGCAGGGCCCGCGCGACCACCTCCTTGCCGGCGCCGGTTTCGCCAAGGACCAGCACGTCGGCCTGGATCGCCGCCAGCGAGCCGACCTGCTCGCGCAGGCGCTGCATGCCGGCCGAGCGTCCGATCAGGCGCCCATGCAGCTCGTGGCGTTCGGCCAGGGCCAGGCGCAGGGTGCGGTTCTCCAGGACCAGCCGGCGCACCTCCAGGGCGCGGCGCACGCTGTCGAGCAGGGCGTCGCTGGGGAAGGGCTTTTCCAGGAAGTCATAGGCGCCGCCGCGCATGGCCTGGACCGCCAGCGGCACGTCGCCGTGGCCGGTGATCAGGATCACCGGCAGGTCGGCGTCCTGTTCGTGCAATTGGCGGAGCAGTTCCATGCCATCGATGCCGGGCATGCGGATGTCGCTGACCACCACCCCGGGCCAGTCCTTGCACTGCGCGGTATCCAGCTGGCGCGCGTCGTCCAGGGTCGCGACCTTGAGCCCGGCGAGGTCGAGCGTCTGGCGCAGGGCCTGGCGCAGGTGCGGATCGTCGTCGATCAGCAGGACCTGGGTCTGGGCATCGAATGGCGCGAAGGGACTCATGCGCGGGTTTCCTCCTGGGGCATGGCGGCGACGCCGGGAACTCCCGGCAGCAAGTGCAGGCGCACCACGGCGCCGCCTTCGAGATGGTTGCCCATTTCCAGGCGGCCGCCGAGGGCGCGCAATAGGTTATCGCAGATGGCCAGGCCGAGGCCGAGCCCTTTGGCGGTGGTCTTGGTGGTGAAGAAGGGTTCGTGGGCGTGGGCCAGGGCGTCCTCGGAAAACCCCGGGCCGTTGTCGCGCAGAGTCAGGGTCACGCCGTGCTGGTCCTGGCTGGCGATCACCCACAGGCGCCGCGGCGGAGCTTTCTCGGCGAGCGCGTCGAGGGCATTGGTGAGCAGGTTGCCGAGGATCTGCCGCAAGCGGGTCTCGCCGGCCTGGACCCACAGCGGGGCGTCCGGCACGTCGCGCAGCAGTTCGACGTTCATCGCCCGCCGCCGGCTGGCCACCATCGACAGGGCGTCCTCGATCGCCGGCTGCAACTGCACGTTCTCCGGCGCCCGGCGCGCACCGCGGGCATAGGCCTTGAGGTGGGCGATGATCGAGGCCATGCGGGTGGTGAGGTCGCTGATCTGCTCGAGATTGCCGCGGGCGTCCTCGGTGCGCTGGTGGTCGAGCAGCACCCGGGCGTTGTCGGCGTAGCTGCGGATCGCCGCCAGCGGCTGGTTGAGTTCGTGGCTGATGCTCGCCGACATGGTGCCGAGGGCCGTGAGCTTGCCGGCCTGGACCACTTCGTCCTGGGCGCGCATCAGCTCGCGCTGGGCCTGCTCGCGTTCGTGGACTTCCTGCTGCAACTGCGCGTTGGCGTTCTCCAGCTCGCGGGTGCGTTCCAGTACGCGCTCTTCCAACTGGCGCTTGGCCTCGGCCTCGAGAGCGATGCGGTCCAGGTAGTGACGGCGGCTGAGGGTCAGCAGGGTAAGCAGCAGGAGCAGGGCGAGCAGGGTCGCGCCGCCGATCAGCAGGACGCTGCGCACCGGCCGTTCGATGAGGGTGCGGGGGGCGTAGATGCTCACCGTCCAGCCGGTTTCCGGCAGCGTCCGGCTCTGGCTGAGCCAGGCGCTCTGTTGCAGGCGCAGGGGCTTCGGGTCCTGCACCGGGTAGGGGATGTTGGCGTGGATCTCGTCGCGCTCCGCCGCGCTCAGCGGCCGACTGGCATGGAAGCGCCAATCCTCGCGCGAGGAGAGGATCACCACGCCGTAGTTGTCTATCACCAGCAGTTGCTCCGGGGAATTGCCCCAGAGCCGTTCGATGTGTTCGAGATCGACCTTCACCACCAGCACGCCGATGATCCGCGAGCCTTCCTTCACCGCACTGGCGAAGTAGTAGCCGCGCTTGATCGAGGTGGTGCCCAGGCCGAAGAAGCGCGCCAGGCGGCCCTGCATGGCCTCGCGATAATAGGGGCGGAAGGCGAAGTTGCGGTGGACGAAACTGTCCGCCTGGGCCCAGTTGGAGGCGACCTGGGTGGTGCCGTCCGGTTGCAGCAGGTAGATCACGTCGGCGCCGGTGCGTCGGCGGATGTCGGCCAGCGCCTCGTTGGCGATCTTCTGCAGCAACGGGTCGCCAGGTTGTTGCAGGGCCTGGCGCAGCACCGGCAGGCCGCCGAGGATCTGCGGCAGTTCTTCGTAGCGGCGCAGCGTGCCGAGCAGGTTGGCGACGTAGAGGTCGAGCGTCTGGCGGTTCTGCTCGGCCAACTGCTCGCTGTAGTAGCGCTCGGCGAAATATTGCAGGGGCCAGAGCAAGGGCGCGAGAAGCAGGGCGAGGATGACCAGCGAGCGCCAGCGATGGAAATAGGCTTTCAAGACGAACGAACCTGCCGTGGCTGCGAGTATCCGGGGCATCCCGGACGGGATGCCCTAAATTATCACGCCTTGCGCCGAGTCCGGTCGCTCCCTGCCGTTCAGGGGAAGCAGTCGGCGTCGGCGAATGCCTTGCCCTGGCGGTCCTTCTCCGAAAGCAGGGGGGCATCCTGCAGCGGCCAGTCGATCTTCAGCTCGGGATCGTTCCAGACGATGCAGCGTTCGTGTTCCGGCGCCCAGAAGTCGGTGGTCTTGTAGAGGAACTCGGCGTATTCGCTGAGCACCACGAAGCCGTGCGCGAAGCCGGCCGGAATCCACATCTGGCGCTTGTTCTCCGCGCTCAGGCGTTCGCCTACCCACTGGCCGAAGGTCGGCGAGCCGCGACGCAGGTCGACGGCCACGTCGAATACCTCGCCGAGAGTGGCGCGCACCAGTTTTCCCTGGGCTTGCCGGATCTGGTAGTGCAGGCCGCGGAGGACGCCACGGGCGGAACGCGAATGGTTGTCCTGGACGAAGCTGACCGGATGACCGCAGGCCTCCTCGAAGGCGCGCTGGTTGTAGCTTTCGAAGAAGAATCCGCGATCGTCGCCGAACACCCGGGGTTCGAAGAGGATGACGTCGGGGATTGCCAGGCGGGTCGCTTTCATCAGTACACGGTCTCGGTCAGCAGGCGCTTGAGGTATTGGCCGTAGCCGTTCTTGGCCAGCGGCGCGGCGAGTTTTTCCAGTTGCGCGGCGTCGATCCACTTCTGCCGGTAGGCGATCTCTTCCGGGCAGGCCACCTTGAGACCCTGGCGGTTCTCCAGGGTGGCGATGAACTGGCCGGCCTCGAGCAGCGAATCGTGGGTGCCGGTATCCAGCCAGGCGTAGCCGCGGCCCATGATCTCCACGCTGAGCTGGCCGCGCTCCAGATAGGCGCGGTTGACGTCGGTGATCTCCAGCTCGCCGCGCGGCGAAGGCTTCAGGTCCCTGGCGATGTCCACCACCTGCTGGTCGTAGAAATACAGGCCGGTGACCGCGTAGTTCGACTTCGGCTCCAGTGGCTTCTCTTCCAGGCTGATGGCCTTGCCGCCCTGGTCGAACTCGACCACGCCGTAGCGCTCCGGGTCCAGCACGTGGTAGGCGAAGACGCTGGCGCCGGTCTGGCGCTGCGAAGCGCTGCCGAGCAACTCGTGGAAGTCGTGGCCGTAATAGAGGTTGTCGCCCAGGACCAGCGCGCTGAGGTCGTTGCCGATGAACGACTCGCCGATCAGGAAGGCCTGGGCCAGGCCGTCCGGCGACGGTTGCACGGCATATTGCAGGTCCAGGCCCCAGTTCGAACCGTCGCCCAGCAACTGCTGGAAGCGTGGGGTGTCCTGTGGGGTCGAGATGATCAGTATCTCGCGGATGCCCGCCAGCATCAGGGTACTGAGCGGGTAGTAGATCATCGGCTTGTCGTACACCGGCAGCAACTGCTTGGAGATGGCCAGCGTTGCCGGGTGCAGGCGGGTGCCCGAGCCTCCGGCGAGGATGATGCCCTTGCGTTTCATAGTGGTCCCTGCTCGCTCAGTTCCTGGATCATGCGTCCGGCATGGTAGCGCCAGTCTGGCAGTACCAGGCCGAAGACCTGTTGCAGCTTGCGGTTGTCGAGGCGCGAATTGGCCGGACGCTTCGCCGGCACCGGGTAGTCCTCGGTGGCGATCGGCAGGACCCGCTGCGGCGTCGCCTGCAACTCCCAGCCCCGCTCCAGCGCCTGTTCGATGACGAAGCGCGCATAGAGGTGCCAGGACGTCTCGCCGCTGGCGACCAGGTGGTAGGTGCCGCTGGCCCGTGCTGCCAGCTCGGCGTCCCAGCGCAGGCGCTGCAGGGCCTGGGCGGTGACGTCGGCGATCAGCTCGGCGCTGGTCGGCGCGCCGAACTGGTCGGCCACGACCTTGAGTTCGTCGCGTTGCCCGGCCAGGCGCAGCATGGTCTTGGCGAAGTTCCCGCCGCGCGCGGCGTAGACCCAGCTGGTGCGGAAGATCAGGTGGCGGCAGCCGCTGGCGCGGATGGCCTGCTCGCCTTCCAGCTTGGTCTGCCCGTAGACGCTCAGCGGGCCGGTCGGCGCGTCCTCGGCGAAAGGCGCGTTGCCCGCGCCGTCGAACACATAGTCGGTGGAGTAATGCACCAGCCAGGCGCCGCAGCCCGCGGCCTCCTCGGCCAGTACCGCGACGGCGCGGGCATTGATCAGGCGGGCGTTGTCGGCATCGCTCTCGGCCTTGTCCACCGCGGTGTAGGCGCCGGCGTTGACGATGAACTGCGGCCGCTCGGCGCGAACCAGTCGCGCCAGGCCTTCGGGGTCGGCGAGATCGGCGCGCCGGCGGTCGCAGACCAGCAGTTCGCCCAGCGGCGCCAGGGCGCGCTGCAGCTCCCAGCCGACCTGGCCGTTGGCGCCGAGGAGAAGGATCCGGTTCATGCGTACTGCTTACCCACCCACTCGCGGTAGGCACCGCTGGTTACGTTGGCCACCCAGTCCTGGTTGTCCAGGTACCAGCGCACGGTCTTGCGGATACCGGTCTCGAAGGTTTCCGCCGGCTTCCAGCCCAGCTCGCGCTCCAGGCGCGTGGCATCGATGGCGTAGCGGCGATCATGGCCCGGACGATCCTTGACGAAGGTGATCTGCTCGCGATAGCTGCGGCCGTCGGCGCGCGGCTGCTCCTGGTCGAGGATGGCGCAGAGGGTCTCGACCACGTCGAGGTTGGCCTTTTCGTTCCAGCCGCCGACATTGTAGGTCTCGCCCAGTTGCCCGGCTTCGAGGACCCGGCGGATGGCGCTGCAATGGTCCTTGACGTAGAGCCAGTCGCGGATCTGCTGGCCGTCGCCGTAGATCGGCAGCGGCTTGCCGGCCAGGGCGTTGTGGATCACCAGTGGGATGAGCTTTTCCGGGAAGTGGTACGGGCCGTAGTTGTTCGAGCAGTTGGTGGTCAGCACCGGCAGCCCATAGGTGTGGTGATAGGCCCGCACCAGGTGGTCGGAGGCCGCCTTGGACGCCGAGTAGGGACTGTTCGGCTCGTAGCGGTTGTTCTCGGTGAAGGCCGGATCGCTCGGTGCCAGCGAGCCATAGACTTCGTCGGTGGAGACGTGGAGGAAGCGGAATGCCGCCTTCGCTTCCGGCTCCAGCGCGCCCCAGTAGGCGCGCACTTCTTCCAGCAGGCGGAAGGTGCCGACGATGTTAGTCTGGATGAAGTCCTCGGGGCCGTGGATCGAGCGGTCCACATGGGATTCCGCGGCGAAGTTGAGGATCGCCCGCGGCTGGTGCTCGGCGAGCAGGCGGGCTACCAGCTGGCTATCGCCGATATCGCCGGCGACGAAGGTGTGCCGGGCGTCGCCGTCGAGGCTGGCGAGGTTCTGCCGGTTGCCGGCGTAGGTGAGCTTGTCGAGGCTGACCACCGGCTCGTCATGCAGGGCCAGCCAGTCGAGCACGAAATTGGCGCCGATGAAGCCGGCGCTGCCGGTCACGAGAATCGTCATGAGTCATACCTTGTTCAAGCAGTGGTTGTCCGTAGGGCTGCTTCGACACGTCCCGCCAAGGTGTACCAATCGATCGTGAAGACGACGATTAGTACGGGAAAAATGGCGATCCTGCCAACCCCAGATCTGGTAGGTGCATCTGACCCGGCATTCTATTCGAAGTGCCATCACTGGGTAAAAGGAAGCAGGGTAAAACAAAAAGCCCCGCGCGAGGCGGGGCTTTTCGGGGATTCGTGGTGCCGGCACCAGGAGTCGAACCCGGGACCTACTGATTACAAGGCGGTTTCTATGACGTTTCTCCTGGTTTCTCGGTGTTTCTGCGTTTTTCGATAAAGTCTATTTAAAACAGTATGTTGGCGTGATTCGTGTTCCTTGGTGTTTCAGCGTGTTACTTTGAGCACACCGAGAAACATTGACCTAACGTTGACCTGAAAATGGCGAGAGTCCGAGCTGCATTCGTAAACGATCAGATGCTCAAGGGTATGCAGCCGGGCTGCAAGCCGCTTAGTGAAAGTCTCCCAGGGCGTGGCACTGGTGCCATCATGTTCAAGCGTCCTGGTGAGGCCGCGCCGTCTGCTTTCTTCCGCTACTACCTGGACGGTAAGCAGAAGCTCATCAAGATCGGTGACTACCGGCTGACGCATCGGTCCGGCGGTATGACGCTGACGGAGATCCGGGATAAGGCCCAAGCACTTTCGAACCGACTACGCCATGAGCCGGACCTGCGCGCAGCTATGGAGGCAGACGAGGCGCTACGGGAAGCCGAGCGCCGGGAGCGTATACGGCAGTTCGAGGCATTGAAGGCCAAGCAGGCCGAGGAAGCTGCGCGGGGTTCGCTCGGCGACCTTCTGGGTGACTACGTTGGGTCTCGGCGTGGGAAGGTCGGTCAGCGTCAACTTAATGAGTGGAGGAGGGTTATCGATAGCGATATCCCCGCCTCTGTCATTTCGATGAAGTGCAGTGCCGTGACTCCCGCCGTGATTGAGAAGATCCTCACGCCAATCTGGAATCGAGGCGCGCCAAGCCAGGCCGAGAAGGTCCGGGCACTGCTACGAGCGGCATTTCAGTTTGGGTTAACGGCGGAGCACACCATTGGCAGGTCCAGCGGTAAACGCTACGCCTTGACGGTCAATCCCGTTGACGCGGTGAGGGTCAACCACGAGTCGCAGCCGGTAGAGCGAGCACTCACCGATGCAGAGCTGCGGCAGTTCTGGACGACCATCGAAGTAACGGACGGCATCGGTCCGGTAATGGCCTTGCTATTCAAGTTCGTCATTGCCACGGGAGGACAGCGCATCGCCCAGGTCGCCCGGGAACCGTGGTCGAGCTTCGACGTGGAAAAGCGGGTGATGCGTCTAATTGACTCGAAGGGCAGGGGGAGTGTGAAGCGCATTCACCTGGTGCCTTTGAGTGACCAGGCCGTGGGTATCTTGCAGGACGTGTTCGAGATCACGGGCGGGTTCGACTGGCCCTGGACGACTCGCGGCAAAGCCCCATTCGTTGTAACGAGTTTTACCCACGCCATTGCAGACTGGTGCCGTTCTGAGCATGCGATGCTCAACGGAACGAGAGTTCCCCGCTTTACGCCGAGAGATCTGCGCAGAACTTGCACTCAGCTTATGCAGCGGCATGGTGTGCCGGATGAGCAGTCCGATCTGCTGCAAAGCCACGGTCAATCCGGAGTTGTGGGCCGCCACTATCGGAACAGTCCAGAGGCTTACTTGCCAATGAAGGTTCAGGCTATGGAGGCATTTGATAGGGCGTTAAACACGGTAATAGCTGGGCTGGAAAGGCCCTAGATAACTAATTATTTTACTGTCTGACGAATGGTATATTTTTGGCGATGGACGGTCTGTTTGGGAATATTGATCGTATATGTTCCTACATATTCCGAAAATGTTCCTCACGAATCTGCTAATTCGTGACGCAAAAGATAAGAAACGTTCCGCTAGCGTCTGGCCACAATTGCATGGGAAAGAAATGCCTCGCTAATATCTGCGCACTGGCAAACAGGCCGCGCACATACTGAAACCCTATGAAACAAGGGGCTTCGGGCGTGCAAGACACCATGTAACCAATGCATACAGAAAAGAAAAAGCCCCGGTATTGGCGTACCGGGGCTGATCGGAAAAGGACGTTGGCGCGTCCTCTGTATACCGGAACTAGCCAGTACACCATCCGAGGGGCGAAGCTTTTAGAGGGGCTTCTTTGCGGCATATTTGCCGCAGCGGCACTGTATTGCCTGACAGGCACTGATGCAATGACCATCTGTCACGGTATATGCGGTCCGCCTTCTCGGTTTTTCCATTCGTAGTTGGAGAAATCGATCCATGACGCATGCCGTCGCCGTGACCCACTCCAATGGGTTTTCCTGTCCTGGGAACTGGTCCACTGTCCAGCAACTGTGCCGCCTGTATCAGGTCAGTCGTACCACCTGGTGGCGCTGGAGCAAGGCTCCGGGCTTTCCCGCTCCAGTCCGCTTTGGACGTGCAGTGCGCTGGGATGCCGCCGCCGTTGAGGCGTTTCTAACTCAGCGCGAGGTCTGAGTATGAACCTCGCATCTCGGCCATTGCATGGGGTTGCAAAGCGTTTCAATCGGGTCTATCGTCGCTCTGTCGTCGCAAAATCGGCGACCGGGTGTGGAAGCCCGACCAGCAGTAGGCGCAGCAGCGCCCATAACTCCATTGCAGGCGCTTTTTTTGTGTCTGCGGTATCGTGTTATGGCGGCTGTGCGCGGGAGACCTTCGGGTCTGCCGGGTTCCTATTGCCCCGGTCTTCCACACCTGCGTACAGCCGCCGCCCTATTCGTGTGGAAGCGAAAGGCGGTGGCTCCCATCACGCAATAGGAGCTACGCCCATGGAGCGTTTACACGCCCTCAGTCCGTCTTCTCCCCTGCATGCCCATGCCTTGGCCATCCTCGGTGAGGCCGTCATCGTCAATCGTGTCACCGGCACGTCCGCCAGTCGGACCCGTCTGCTTGCCCTGGTCGATATGGCCTATGCCGTGTCGGTAGTGTCTGCCAGTGAGCGCCAAGCAGTGATCGGGGGTGCCAAATGACCAGTCTGACCCCAGCTCAAGTGATCGATAACGCCCGCCAGCGGATCGAAGCCGCGCAATGCCGCGAAGGTTTGGACGTTGCCTGGGACCAAGGGCTTGGTGCGTTGCACACGCTGCTGGCCTTGGGGCGCATCGACTTGTCCACCTGGCGCTGGCATCACGCCGATTTCGACAGCCGCGCAGAGCTTCGTGCGTTCGCCCTGGAGCAAGGGGGTGGGCAATGACCGTACCACGCCGTAAAGCCACCCCGGCCCCGGTCCTGCCCGAGTGGCTCAGCGCGTTGCAAATCTGTGCCAAGTACCAGGTCAGCCGCACCACGCTTTGGCGCTGGGCGAAGTCTCCAGACTTTCCAGCGCCCGTTCGCATGGGGCGCGTGCTGCGTTGGGATGCGGGTCAAGTTGACACCTTCCTGTCCAAAGGGCTGAGTGCCGACGAGTTGTGCGAGCGCTACCAGATCAGCCGGACCACCCTGTGGCGTTGGACGAAGTTGCCGGGCTTCCCTGCGGCTTCCGGTATCGGCCGGATGCTGCGCTGGAACCCGCAGTTGGTGGACGCCTTCCTCTCCAGATCGCGACCATCAGGCACAGAACAGGATACGTCGGCGTAAGCGCCGTATAGCGGGCTGTAGGCACTGCCTGCGGCCTTTCCCCATTCGTTTGGGAATCTATGCGATGAAGAATATTCAAGAGCGCCGTTCGGCGCTGACGGGATCGGCTTGCCCGGAAAAAGCCAACGACACTTCGCACCAGGACCAGAGCGCGAGCCCTGACGGCTACGTCGCGCCGCAGCGCACTTGTCGTCATGTCGGTGACCGCCAGTGCATCCAGGTCGGCGACTTCGGCACAGCGGTAGCCGGTGAGCGTGGTCATGCCATGGTGGGCGAAAGCGGATTCGCCCTAGCCGGTGATCGTGGTACGGCGCGGGCGGGGGACTTCGGCACCGCTATGGTCGGCGAGTTCGGCAAGGCGATTGCCGGTGACTGCGGTATGGCGTCCGCGTGCGATGGCGGCAGTGCTCGGGCCGGTTTCCGGGGCATTGCCAGTGCCGGTTTTCAGGGGGCGGTCGCAGCGGGTGAGTTCGGCGAACTGCGCCTCACCTACTGGGACAGTCCGAGCAAGCGCTACCGCACGGCGGTCGGCTATATCGGCGAGGATGGTTTGCTGGCGGACACCTTCTACACCCTCGACAGTAACCACCAGTTTGTCCCGGCCAGGCCGGACCAGGAGGTGGCCCGATGAGTCGGCTATCGCCTGTCGAACTGATTCGCCACGCGGCGACTGAGGCATTGGCCGCGGCTGAAATGTTGGTGCCTGAGTGGTTGCCCGAAGGCAAGCGGCAGAAGCGCGAATGGGTGGCTCGAAACCCTGTTCGGGGGGACCGCCACGCCGGTTCCTTCGGCGTTTCGCTCGATACCGGGCGCTGGCATGACTTCGCCGACAGCAGCGCCCACGGCGGCGACCTGGTGTCGCTGCTGGCCTATTTGCGCCGATGCGGGCAAATGGATGCTGCTCGCGAGATCGACGAACGCCTGCGCCTGGGGCTATTCCGCCTGGGGGCGCTCGATGCCCAGCAGATCGAACAGCGCCGCCGAGAGGCCGAGCAACGGCGGCAGGAGTTCATGCTGCGCGAGGAACTGAGCCAGCAGGAAACGCAGCAGGAGGCTTGCCGGCAGGCCAGTCAGCTTTGGCGGCTGGGCAGACGACCGGAGCCGCTGCACGCCTACCTCCAGCGAAAGGCCGTCCAGGGCTATGGACTGCGGCAACTGGGTCAGGGCCGCCTGATGGTGCCGGTGGTGCGGGATCGGGCGCTATTCAACCTGCAATTCATCGACCCGGACGGCAGCAAACGCTACCTCTCCGGCGGGCGGGTGCAGGGCTGCTATTCGCCGCTGGGCAAGGTTACGCCGGATTGCCGTTTGTACGTGTGCGAAGGGTGGGCCACCGGGGCAACGATTCACGCTGATACCGGGTGCCCGGTGGTCTGCGCAATGAACGCCGCGAACCTTAAGCCGGTAGCCATGGCGATGCGCGAGCGTTTCGGCGAGCGCGTCGAGCTGGTGATTGCCGGCGATGATGACCGGGCCGTCTTCGGCAATCCGGGCCGTATGGCTGCGACTCAGGCGGCCAGCGCTGCCGGGGCGCTCGTGGTGTTTCCCGAATGGCCGGTGGGCGTCCCGGTCGAGCTTTCGGATTTTAACGACCTGCACCTGTGGCGCATCGGGCAGTGGCAAGAGAGGAAGGCATGAGCAGCCGTAAGAAATCGCCGGACTTGGCGTTGGTCGGGGAACCGAAAACACCCAAGCCCGACAAGCTGGAGCGGCCCTGTTTCGCCGTATATGACGAAGATACCCGTGTGGAGGGAAAAACCTTCCGTGCGGGCACTTGGCTTCACGGCGTCAAGTTCAGCGGGCCGGAGGAAAAGCCGGTGCCGTTCGATCACCGCATCTGTGCGCCGCTGCATGTCGATGCATTGACGCTGAACAGTGAAAACGGCGGCGTCGGTCGCCTACTGCGCTTCGAGTTCCTGGGCAAGTCGATAGAGTGGATCGCACCCATGGACCTGCTCATGGGGAAGGGCGACGATCTGGTCAAGACGTTGTCGCTCATGGGGCTGGAGGTTGAGTATCAGCATCGCCGCCATATCGCGGCCTATCTGGGAGGGCATGAGCGCCCTGAGCGGATCATTCGCACCACGACAAAACCCGGGTGGCATGAGTCCGGGGTTTTTGTTCTTCCTGACCGGGTGATTGGTGCCGGGGACGTGCGATTCCAAAGCTCAGGTCGTGGCGTCAACCTGTTCACCAGCAAAGGCACCCTGAAGGCGTGGCGCAAGGAAGTGGGCAGCTACTGCCAGGGCAACCCGGTATTGATCCTGTCGGTCTGTGCGGCTCTGGCAGGGCCGTTGCTCGCCAAGGTGGGGGTGAACGGGGGCGGCGTGCACCTGGTCGGCGACTCTTCCAGCGGCAAGTCTCTGGCGCAGTTGATCGCGGCGTCAGTGTGGGGGAACCCGGCTACATTCGCCGCGTCCTGGGACATTTCCAAGGGTGGCGTGGAGATCGAGGCTGCATCGCGTAATGACACGGTGCTGATCCTGGACGAAATCAAGCGTGCCGACCCCAAGCGCGTCCAGGAAATGGCCTACTTGATCGCCAACGGTACTGGCCGCTCCACCATGACCCGCGAGCGGGAAAGCCGGGCTCGCCTCGACTGGCGCATCCTGGCGCTCTCCAGTGGCGAACGATCGTTGTCCGAGCATGCGGCCATCAGCGGTAACAGCGCTCATGCCGGCGCAGAACTCCGCCTGGTGGACGTGAACGCCGGTACTCGCCCATTCAGGGCGTTCGACGACGTGCACGGTATGAGCGGCCAGCAGTTTCACCGCTGCCTGAGTGATGCGGTGATGCAGCACTACGGCCACCTCGGCCCCGCCTTCGTGGAAAGCCTGCTGACTGACAAGCATCCCGATGTGTTGCTGGATGCCTTCCGAGAAATGTCGTCCGCCTTCACCGTGGAAAGCTCCCAGGCGGGACGGGTGGCGGATCGCTTCGCGCTTATGGCGCTGGCCGGGGAGCAGGCTATTGCCCGCAAGCTGCTCGATTGGCCAGGCGGGACGGCGCAGCAAGCCTGTCGGCAACTCTTCGGCGAGTGGATTGCCACGATGGGGGATGGCAACGTCGAAGACCGGCAGATCCTGCGCAGCATCGGAGACTTCATCGCCCTGCACGGCGACAGCCGGTTCTCCGATGCCCATTCCGATTACAACAATGCACTGATACGGGATCGGGCGGGCTACTACGAGATTGAGGAAGGGAGGCGCTTGTATCTGTTCAACCGCCCAGCCTTGACCGAGGCGGCACCTGGTTTTGGCTGTGATCGGATCGTACGTGCCCTGGTCAGTGTAGAAGCGCTCGCCAAGGTGGACGTGGAGGCCCACCAGAAGCGTTTCACCAAGAGCTATCGGCGCTTGCCTGGAAAGCGGTTCTACGTGATCGATCCGGACAAGCTGGATGGCACCGCAGACAAGGCATAGCGTGTGGCGCTGGCAGTTGCATGAGGCCGCTAGCGCTTTCCGACCTGGTGCTGTCTTCCAAGCTCAAATTTGCTAGCAGGGGAAAACTGCAATGCTGTTGACCATTCGTGATGTTCCTGAGTACCTGGTGCGCCAGGCCAAGATCGAAACCGGTAAGGGTACTGGCAGTCAGGCGTTCATCGCCGGTATCGAGCTGATGCTTAAACAGCGTGAACGCATTGACGAAATGCAGGAAGAGATTCGGCTGCTGCGGGAGACCCTGGGAGTCTTCCAGGGCGTGCTGGCTGATGCTCATGCGGCCGCCGTCCAGTTGGCAGAGATTGCCGGCCAGAAGGATCTGCTCATTTCAGATGATCCGCTCCGCCCTGGGTATCGTCACCGCTAGCATTTTTCGTCCTCGAGCTGCTGCACCAGGTCGAGAACTGCTAGCAGAAATTCCTGCAGGACGATTCCAGGATCTCGCATTCTGCTAGCAGCAAGTCGAGGCACCAGGTTCCGGTCCAGCACCTGGCCACCCCTTCCCTCAACTGAAGCCCCGGCATAATCCCGTGCTGGGGCTTTTTCTTGCCGCCGATCCTGGAGCCCTTCCGCAAGGCTCGACCTGGACGCGCGCAGTCTGGCGTATAGCAGGAGGAATGCATGTTCTCATGCTGTACTTGGTCAGGGAACGGAGGGAACAGGGGGACGCCCAGCAAACAAGCGGGCTGTAGCAATCCCTTATAGATATGGATATGAGGGAACAAGGGAACACAACTCTGTTTTATAGAGTGAGCCTCTTCCTCTGCCTGTCCCCTTGAAAAAGCGCCGGGAACGCCTCTGGGAACGGGTTTGTCCTCTGAAAGCCGCGTGGCACTAGGGCTGCGTAATTTGGTCCCTTGCTCCCTGGGTTTTCCGAAACTAGGCACACATATACGGGGTTACAGGAAAAAGTGCTTGACAGAAACTTCAGCCCTTGATCCTTCTCGGCGGTTGGGGTATTGGCACACGCCGTCCATTCATCCCCCTCCCTTGGCGAGCAAAGAGGCTGTCCGCTCGCTCAAGAGGTACCGGCAGACGTTCGACGAGGCGGGCGGGCACGGACGCGAGGGCCGTAGGCCCGCTGCAAGCAAGGCATGAGTCCTCTGCCCGCAGGGCAGGCATTCCCCTTCTTGGCTCTTGAAACAACAAAGCCCCGCACGGTCTCCCGGCGGGGCTTTGTTGTTGCCGTTGTGTTTAGGCGCTGCGGTCCGCGACAGTCACGCTTTCCAACTGATCGAACAAGGTACGGCGCTCCTTGCTCGGCATTTCGCGCAGCCGGTCAAACAGCAGCTTGTCCAGTGGGCTGGATGGCCCGAGTAGGGCATGCGAGAAAGTCAGTTGCATGACGAACCGCTGGCCGCAATGTCCGTTAGTGCACTGGCAATACAGCTTCACGAACTGCCGGGAAATCTCTTCACGCGTTGCTATCCGAGCCTTGCTGTCGCACTCGGGGCAATAGATTCGCACTTCTACCTCCTGCTAGAATCGATAAAACACAACATGTAGTGTCGTATTCTACATTCATGTACACATATTGTGTTTTCGCTTGAGGCGTCGAGCGCTTGTGCAATGGCCTGAACGAAAAAGCCCCGAGTAACGGGCCGGGACGAGAATCCGGCACGCACTCAGGGCTTGGATGGCCCCACAAACCCATCGAAAGCGGAGCCGGGCGCAAGTCTAGCAGACCCACACGCAGCATCTCCCCAACCAAGGACCCCATGATGAGCAAATACCTTAGCGCTCGGGCCTCGACCCAGTATTTCCAACTGCAACGCACCGTGGCCGAGGCGTACCACGTTGACGACGCGGCTCGGACCTTCGCCGTCCAACCGACCCACGCCCAGGAACTCAATGACCAGATCACCGAGCGCGTGGACTTCCTGGGTCGCATCAACGTGATTCCGGTCAGCGAGATCAAGGGCGAGAAAGTGATGCTCGGCCTGTCCGGCCCGGCGACCAGCCGCACCGACACCAACGCCAGGGACCGCGAGCCGCGCCACCTGCTGGACCTGAAGAACAACACCTACGAACTCGCGCACACGGAAACCGACGTGGCGCTGTCCTTCGCCACCATCGACGCCTGGGCCAAGTTCCCGGACTTCGTTGACCGCTACCTGACGGCGGTACAGAAACGCATTGCTCTGGACCGTATCCTGGTCGGCTGGTCGGGCACACACGCCGCTGTCCAGACCGACCCGGCGAAATACCCCCAACTCGAAGACGTGAACAAGGGCTGGCTCCAGATCGCCCGCGAGCAGATCCCCGAGCAGGTGCTCAAGTCCGAAGACCCGGCTAAGAAAATCACCCTTGGCCCAGGCGGCGACTACGCCAACCTGGATGCCCTGGTGCATGACGTGAAGCAGATGATCGACCCGGTAATGCGTGATGAAGGCGACCTGGTGGCGATCATCGGTTCCGACCTGCTGGCAGCGGAGAAGAGCACGCTGTACGCCGCTCAGGGCCAGAAGCCGACCGAGAAGGAGCGAATCGAAGAGGTCAAGGTCACTGAGACCTATGGCGGCCTGCCCTCGCTGCTGGTGCCGTTCTTCCCAGTGATGGGCGTCGTCGTTACCAGCCTGGACAACTTGTCGATCTACTACCAGGACAGCAGTTGGCGGCGTCATCTGCTGGAGAACCCCAAGCGCTCCCGCGCTGAGGACTTCAACGGGCGTAACGAAGGCTACGTGATCGAGCAGCTCGGCAAGTTCGCCGCGCTGGAGGGATCGTCGCTGGAACTGGTGCGCTGAGACAGAAACAGGAGACCACCCCATGAGCTTCAAGACCATCGACCGCGGTGAGCTGAATCCCGCGCTGAAAGAGCGCCTGGCGCACTTCGAGATGAACCGTCACGCCTACGCCGACGCCCAGCAGCGCTTCAGCGATATCGCCCAGGAAGACACGCGCCTGGCCGCCGAGGCATCCAAGCTGGAGGCCCAGGCCGAGGCCACCGAACAGGCATGGCGCAAGCGGGCCATTCAGCCGCAAGTGGATCAGACCGAGATCAGCTCGGAGATCGAGCGCGGCGCGGCCCTCAAACGTCAGGCCCAGGCGCTCCGGGCGACTATCGAGGCGCGTAGCGGCCTGACCGCGCCCGTACTGCTCGAAATGGCTGAGTTACGCGCAGAGCTGCACAAGGAGCCAGGCGCGATCAATGCGGCCTACTGGCGGGAGATGCTCGACCAGGTGCTGAGCCAAGACGGCTTGCGTGACGCTCTGCTGCAAGCCTTCACCCTGAGTCGCGATATTTACCTGAGCCAACTGGACAGTCTGGAACCCGTACTGGCGGCCCGTTGCAGCGGTCAGCGGGAGCGGCAGGCGTTCATCGCCCAGGGTATCTGGGAAGCCTTTGCCGATGAGCTGAAGCGGCTATTTGCGGGGACGGAAAACGGCATGGGTTCGCCTATGCTCGCCAGCCTGCCATCGCCTCTGCGCGGCGAATTGCTGGCCGAGACGCCGGGCGAGCTGTACCGGCTCCGGCAGGCGTCCGCCAGTCCGCTCAATGGGCGCACCGCACTACGCTGAGGCCGCTTTCGCCCCACTTGCCCAAGCCGCACGCCTGTGCGGCTTTTTTACGCTCCGCAGAAGGCCATAGGCGCGTTTCGAACGAACAGCAGTGGTCGGGCCTCGGCGTTGAGCGGATCGCCTCGCCTCGCGTCGATCTAGGCGGTTGCTGGGTCTGGAAAGAAACCCGCCAGAAAAAAATTCGACTCGAAAACGCACTTATCCCCCTCCCGCCGACGCGCCCTGTCTCAGAATTTCGTGAGAACCCCGGTGGTAGTGAAACCGTACCGCCAGGGCGCGCCGTTACTGAGCCTTACACAGGAAGGCAGAATTTCATTCTGTGAAAAAAGTTGAAGAAATTGGAAAGAAAACTTCAGCCGCAAAGGCGCAGCCGGACACCACTGAAAACCGCTACAGCCCACGGCTACCAAGGGTCTGAGGTGGATTTTTTTAAACGCACATCCATACGCGGACGCTGTGAAAAAGCGCGAGGCGTGAACAATGGGAAACGGCTGCAAGCCAAGCGGGACACAGGAAGCAGGCCGATCAGCAGTCGTTTGGAAATTTCCAAGCCTTGCGCGGCGGCGACATAGCTACGGCAAGTCGTCTGGAGCCTGCCGAAGGCCCGGAGCAGCGCCAGAGGAGTTTCCGTTACGCATAACGGAAAATAGAGGCCCCCGCTGGGGCGATGCGTACTGAGCTGGTGGGGCGGGCAGGGGAAGCGATTGCCAACCCTGCGCCCCGGGCTGTTCCGGTGCGCTACAGGCGTTGGTATCGGTGTCTATCGCTACGTTGACCTGGACATTGACCAATCGGTGGTCATTTCAGGTTACGTTGACCTAGCAATTTCCGCTAAGTGCTTGATTTACTTGGTGCCGGCACCAGGAGTCGAACCCGGGACCTACTGATTACAAGTCAGTTGCTCTACCAGCTGAGCTATACCGGCGAAGAGGGCGACATTATAGCCAGCCGCCGCCAGGAGTAAACCACTGATTTTCCTGCCCGAATGCCGTTCGTCCTCAGTGCCCGGAGGCGGCCGCGCCGGGCTTGGCGCCGAACGGCGGGCGGGCCAGCCAGATGATCACCAGCAGGGCGAGGAACAGCCAGCCGAGCATGGTGAAGTAGTCGATGGTGGACATCATGTAGGCCTGGCTCTGCACCATCCGGTCGAGCAGCGCCGCGTTCGCCTGGGTGTTGCCGCCGAGCTGGGCGAGGGTTTCGTGGGTGGCCGGGTCGTAGAGGCTGATGTTTTCGCTGAGGTAGGCGTGGTGTTGCGTGGCGCGGCGGTTCCAGATCCAGGTGGTCAGCGAGGCGGCGAAGCTGCCGCCGAGGGTGCGCAGGAAGGTGGCCAGGCCGGAGCCGTCGGCGATCTGGTCGGGGGGCAGGTCGGAGAGCAGGATGCTCAGGATCGGCATGAAGAAGAACGCCACGCCGAGCCCCATGATCAACTGCACGATGGCGATGTGCTGGTAGTCGACCTCGGTGGTGAAGTTGGCGCGCATGAAGCAGGTGATGGCCATCGCCAGGAACGACAGGCCGGCGAGCATGCGCAGGTCGAAATGGTTGGCGTAGCGGCCGACCAGCGGCGAGAGGAACACCGGGAGGATGCCGATTGGCGCGGCGGCCAGCCCGGCCCAGGTGGCGGTGTAGCCCATCTGGGTCTGTAGCCATTGCGGGAGCAGCAGGTTGATGCCGAAGAACGCGGCATAGCCCAGCACCAGCGCCAGGGTGCCGGCGGCGAAGTTGCGGTGGGCGAACAGGCGCAGGTTGACGATCGGATGGCGGTCGGTGAATTCCCAGATGATGAAGAAGGCCAGGGCGATCGCCGCGATCAGCGCGCCGCCGACGATGAAGTTCGACTCGAACCAGTCCAGGTCGTTGCCCTTGTCGAGGACGATCTGCAGGGCGCCGACGCCGATCACCAGGGCGATCAGGCCGACGTAGTCCATCGGCGCCTTCTTGATCACCACCGGGCGTGCCTTCAGTTGCTGGTAGACGACGAAGGCGGCGAACAGGCCGACCGGCACGTTGATGAAGAAGATCCACGGCCAGCTGTAGTCGTCGGTGATCCAGCCGCCGAGGATCGGCCCGGCGATCGGCGCCACCACCGTGACCATCGCCAGCAGGGCCAGGGCCATGCCGCGCTTCGCCGGTGGGTAGATGGAGATCAGCAGGGTCTGGGTGATCGGATACAGCGGCCCGGCGACGAAGCCCTGCAAGGCGCGGAAGCCGACCAGAGAAGGCATCGACTGGGCGATGCCGCAGAGGAACGAGGCGAGTACGAACAGCAGCGCGGCGGCGATGAACAGGCGCACCTCGCCGACCCGCCGGGCCAGCCAGCCGGTCAGCGGCAGGGCGATGGCGTTGCTCACGGCGAACGAGGTGATCACCCAGGTGCCCTGTTCCGAACTCACCCCGAGGTTACCGGAGATGGTCGGCAGGGCGACGTTGGCGATGGTGGTGTCGAGCACCTGCATGAAAGTCGCCAGGGACAGGCCGATGGTCGCCATCACCAGGCTGGGCGGGGAGAAGCTGCTGCTTTCGCTCATGCTGGCGGGCTCAACGCTGGGCGGTCTTGCCGTGGTCTTCGGCGAGGTTGGCTTCGATCAGGCGTTCGATCAGCTTGTCGGCCGAGGCCAGTTGCTGCTGGTAGACATCGGTGGAGAACAGCGCTTCGCGCGGTGGCTGCTGGGCCAGGGCCGGGCCGCTCTGGTCGTGCAGGTCGACCTTGACGTCCATCGACAGGCCGATGCGCAGCGGATGCTTCTGCAATTCTTGCGGATCGATATGGATGCGCACCGGCACCCGCTGGACGATCTTGATCCAGTTGCCGGTGGCGTTCTGCGCCGGCAGCAGGGAGAACGCGCTGCCGGTTCCCACGCCGAGGCTGTCGACGGTGCCGCTGTAGCGCACGTCGCTGCCGTAGAGGTCGGAGCGGATCTCCACCGGCTGGCCGATACGCATGTGCTTGAGCTGGGTTTCCTTGAAGTTGGCGTCGATCCAGATCTGGTCCAGCGGGACCACGGCCATCAGCGCAGTGCCCGGTTGCACGCGCTGGCCGACCTGTACGCTGCGCTTGGCGACGTAGCCGGTGACCGGCGCGACGATGGTCGAGCGGGCGTCGTCCAGGTAGGCCTGGCGCAGTTGCGCGGCGGCGGCCTTGACGTCCGGATGGGAGGTGATCTGGGTGTCGTCGACCAGCGCGCGATTGGTGTTCAACTGCTGTTCCGAGCTGGTCAGCGAGGCTTTCGCGCTGTCCAGGGCGTCGCGGGCGTGGGCCAGTTCCTCCTGGGAAATGGCGCCGTCGTCGGCGAGGTTCTTGCGCCGCTTGTAGTCGGCCTCGGCCTTGGCCAGCGCGACCTTGCGGGTGGCGACCTCGGCGCGATAGCCGTCGACGTTGCTGAACAGCCCGCGCACCTGGCGTACGGTGTGGGCCAGGTTGGCCTCGGCGCGTTGGAGGGCGATGTCGGCGTCGCTGGGATCGAACCTGACCAGTTCCTGGCCCTTGCGCACCAGGTCGCCGTCGTCGGCGCCGATGCTGACCACGGTGCCGACGATCTGCGGGGTGATCTGTACCACGTTGCCGTTGATGTAGGCGTCGTCGGTGTCCTCGTGCCAGCGGCCGTAGAAGAACTCCCAGGCCACGCTGGCCAGGGTGGCGAGGACGATCACGGCGAGCAGGATCAGCAACCAGCGCTTGCGCTTCGGGTTGCCGGCGGGGGTTTCGCTGTTGGCGGTAGTCATGGTGGGTGCCTCGTTCATTCTGCCGGCGCTTTCGCGGTAGCGAGCGCAGCGGAGCGGGAATCGGGTTGGAAACCGCCGCCCAGGGCCTGGACCAGCTGGACGGAAAGATCGATCTGCTGGCTCTCCAGGCTGGCCAGCTGGCGTTCGGTGACCAGCAGTTGCTGTTGCACGCTGAGGGCGTCGAGGTAGCTGCCGACGCCTTCGCCGTAGCGACGCATGGCCAGGTCGAAGTTGGACCTGGCGATATCGCGGGCCTGGCGCTGGTCGACCACCTGCTGCGCCAGCGAGCGCAACTTGCCGAGGTCGTCGCTGACCTCGCCGAGGGCCTGGACCAGCGTCTTGTTGTACTGGCCGACGGCCAGGTCGTAGTCGGCGTCGCGTTCGGCCAGGTTGGCGCGGCGGCGGCCACCGTCGAAGATCGGCAGGGAGATCGCCGGCGCCACCTGGAAGAAGCGGCTCGGCGCCTGCAACACGTCGCTGGTGTGCAGGGCGGCGAGGCCGGCCATCGCGCCGAGATTGAGGTTGGGATAGAACTCGGTCTTCGCCGAGTCGATGTTGCGGCGCGCCGCCTCGACCCGCCAGCGCGCGGCAACGATGTCGGCGCGGCGGCCGAGCAGTTCCGCCGGGAGCACCGAGGGCAGGCTCAGGCTGGCCGGGTTCAGCGGTTGCGGGCGCTGCAGTTCGAGACCGCGATCGGGCCCCTTGCCCAGCAGCACGGCGAGAGCAATGCGGGCGCTGGCGATGTCCTGCTCGGCGGCGCTGAGCTGCTGGCGGGCGGTAGCCAGCTGGGTCTGCGTCTGTTGCAGCTGGACCTTGCTGTCGAGCCCGGCGCTCATGCGCTTCTGGCTCAGCTCGGTCATGCGCTGCGAGCGCTTCAGTTCTTCCTCGGCGAGATCGCGCACGGTAAAGGCGTGGGCGAGGTCGCTGTAGGCGCGGGCGATGCTTGCCGAGAGGCCGATGCGCGCGGCCTGGCTGTCGATCCGCGCGGCATTGGCCTGGCCGAGGGCGGCTTCCCAGGCGGCGCGCTCGCCGCCCCAGAGGTCGAAGTCGTAGTTGAAGCCGAGCGACAAGTACTTGATCGCCGAATAGCGGCCGCCGAGCGGTGCCGGGGCCACGCTGGTCGGCGCGCGGATGCCGGAGTAGCTGGCCTTGGCGTCCAGCGTCGGCTGGCGCGCGGCATCTTGCGCCTGGGCCGTTGCCGCCGCCTGGCGCGCACGCGCCTCGGCGATCTGCAGGTCGGGGGTGCCTTGCAGGGCTTCGCCGATCAGTTGGTCGAGCTGCCGGTCGCCGAGCCCGGTCCACCAGTCCTGGCGCGGCCAGGCCGCTGGCGAAAGGGCTACGCCTTCCAGGCTCCTCCCCGCCTGGAGGGCGCCTGCCGGTTGCAGGCGGGCGTTCGGTTCCAGGCCTTCGGAAGTGACGCAGCCGGCGGCCAGCAGTATCGCCGAGGCCAGCGCCAATCGCTGCGGCCAGAGATGGAGAGGAGGGAACGGCATGGATCAGGACTCCTGCAGGCTGGCCCGCGGGCAGCCGGCGTGTAGCAGAACCTTGGTCAGCAGATGGGTCAGCGTCTGCAATTCTTCCGTGCTCAGGCAGGCGACCAGCTCGTTCATCGCCGCCGAGGCGATCAGCGGAAGCTGCTCCTGGACCTTCCGTCCCGCTTCGCTGAGATCCAGGCGCAGGCAACGGCGGTCTTCGGGACAGCGACCACGCAGCAGCAGCCCTTTTTTCTCCAGGCGCGCCAGCATGCGAGTCATCGAGCCGCTGTCCACCGACAGCTCGCGACACAGTTCGACCGGACTGTTGGCACGGTTGAGACCGACGAAGATCAGCACCTTGAACTGGGCGGCGGTTATGTCCAGCGCGGCGAGGTGCTTCTCGAGGATGCGGTCCTTGGTCGCGGCACTGACGCCGATGAGCTGGCCAATGGAGCCCTTGAAGGGAAAGTCGGAGGCGCTGTAGTGACCCATGGTGGAGGGGATCGCTGTCTAGGCAGGGAAAGTGTTTCAAAATAATACTGCCTAGGCAGCGATTAACAAGAGGTCAACCGTTGCAATAAAAGAACAATCCGTTCCTTCGAACGTCATACGATGCCGTTTTGCAACTATTGCCGGTGCCGAAGTCCACTTTCGGATTAACCGGAAAGCCAGGCTTATGCACAAGCGGGCAAGGGATAGGAAGGAAACGCTCTAAGAGTCGCTGCGGTTATTTCGGTTGTTATCAAGATATTGTTTTATATGGATTTTATTTTTTCTGTTCATTTTTTGAGCAGCATTGCCCGCCCCTGGATACGGGCCCCTCGGCAGATGTTTCCCAGAACTTGTCACCAGACTTATCCACAGGTTGTGTGGGCAACCATCCGGAACACCCGTATCAGCTGCGCTCCGCAAGGATCAGCAGGTTTCGCGGAGACAGGGAGGTCGGACAGAACTCGCCCAGGCGGACGCTATAGCCCTGTTCGACCAGATACAGGCAGCGGTCCAGCAGCAGCCAGAGTTCCAGCGGGCGGCGGAACAGGGCGCGCACCAGTTCCAGGTTGCGAACCATCGCCAGGCGCTTCCAGCCGGCCGCTTCCAGCGCCTGCCAGTCGCGCGCGGCCGGTTCGGGAAGTCCCTTGAGGGCGGCGAGTTCGCGACAGTAGTCGGCGTATGGACGTTCCAGCCAGGCCACCGGAAGGGAAGGCACGCTGAGGTACTGGTCGATTCCGCGTAGCTCGCGCTGCAGCAGGTCGAAACCCAGGCGCCGGGCCATCGACTGGTCGCGCTGGCGACGGACCCGTTGGCTGGCGGTGACTGTCTCGCTCAGGGGTAGGCGCAGGTCGTCAAGCGATAGCGCGAGCAGCGATCGGCCTGCTGCTTGCGAGAGTGGCTGGTAGAAAGGCCCCGGAATGCGGTTGTAGCAGCATGGCGCCACCGCCAGTTGGCGACAGCCGGCCTGGCTGGCCAGGCGCAGCAGGCGCAGGTGCAGTTCGCCGCAAGCGTGCAGGGCCACTGGCGTATGCCCGGGAAGCAGGCGCTCGGCGCAGTCCACGGCCAGCACATCCTGGCGGAGGTGGTGGGCGGAGAGCCCCAGGCGGTCGCTCAGGCGCTGTCCGTCGGCGACCAGCGCGGGATCGTGTTCGAGGCAGGTCAGCGGTTGCCCCGCATGGGCCAGCAGGCGGCCCAGATGGCCCTTGCCGGAGCACCAGTCGAGCCAGTGGACGACCGGCCGGGCGAACTGCAGGCGCCCGGCGAACAGGCCGATCTGCTGCCACTTGCGTCCCGGTACGTCGACATTGAAGCGGTTCGGTGCCTGCGGGCGTTCCGCCAATGGCAGTTCGCCGACCGCGCCCAGCGCCGCGGCTTGGGCGGCGAGCTGCGGATAAGGCGCGGGCGCGGCCAGGCGGGTGGGCTGGTTGTGCTCCGCGTCGGCCTGTTCGAGGCTGCGCCCGCGCAGCCAGGACGCCAGCTCGGTGTGTTCGGCTTCCCACGCCAGGGTCGGTTCGCTGAACGGGCGGGGTCGCCAGAGCCGCTGGTGTTCGAGGAGGAACGCGTCCAGCGCGAGGAAGCGCTGCGACAGGGCGTCGCCAGTGAGGAACGGGAAGGTTTCGGACACGATGCGAGCGGCAGCGGGAAAACGGGGCGGCGATTATAGCCGCCCCGCAGGCATCGGAAAGCGCCCGCTCAGCGGCCCTGGGTGGCGTCGACCCGCAACCAGCGTTCGATCAGGCGGAAGATCCGCGTCAGCACGATGGTGATCACCAGGTACAGCGCGCCGGCCAGGCAGAAGAACAGCATCGATTCGTAGGTGCGGGCGATGATGGTCCGGGCCATGCCCATGATGTCGAACAGGGTCACGGTGTAGACCACCGCGCTGGCCTTGAGCATCAGGATCACTTCGTTGCTGTAGGCCGGCAGGCCGATGCGCACCGCGCGCGGCAGGATGATGTGCCAGAGCGCCTGGCGCCGCGACATGCCGAGGGCGCGGGCGGCCTCCACCTCGCCGACCGGCACCGAGTGGATCGCGCCGCGGAGGATCTCGGCGATATAGGCGGCGGTGTGCAGGGTCATGGTCAGCAGCGCGCACCAGTACGGATCGCGCAGGTAGGGCCAGAAGGCGCTCTTGCGCACTTCCTCGAACTGCGCCAGGCCGTAGTAGACGATGAACAGTTGCAGCAGCAGCGGCGTGCCGCGGAAGAAGAAGATGTAGGCGTACGGCACCGCGCGCACGTACCAGTGCCGCGAGGCGCGGGCGATGCCCAGCGGCAGGGCCAGGGCGAGCCCGGCGACCACCGCGATCGCCAGCAGCTCCAGGGTCAGCGCCGCGCCCTGGAGCATCTTCGGCATCCACTTGAGGATCAGCTCCCACTCGCTCATAGCTCGTTCCTCACGAAACCACGGCCGGCGCGACGTTCGAGGAAGTGCAGGGCGACCATGATGACGACCGTGAGGCTCAGGTAGATGGCGGCCGCGGTCATGTAGAAGGTGAAGGGTTCCTTGGTCGCGTTGGAGGCGACCTGCGCCTTGCGCATGATCTCGTCGAGGGTGATCAGCGACACCAGCGCGGTGTCCTTCAGCAGGATCAGGTACAGGTTGCCGAGGCCGGGCAGGGCGACCCGCCAGATCTGCGGCAGGACGATGCGCCAGAATATCCGACCGGGCGACAGGCCGAGCGCCTGGCCGGCCTCGCGATGGCCGCGCGGAATGGACAACAGCGCGCCGCGGAACACCTCGGTGGCGTAGGCGCCGAAGCACAGGCCGAGGGCCAGGGTGCCGGCGGCGAACGGCGAGAGCGCCAGGTCCGGCTTGCCGAAAAGGTCGCCGAGGGCGTTCAGGCCGCTCACCGTGCCGAAATAGATCATCAGTACCCAGAGCGTTTCCGGCACGCCACGGACGATGGTGGTGTAGGTGCCGCCGAGGAAACGCAGGGCCGCGTACTTCGAAGTCTTCGCGATGGCGCCGAGGAGGCCGAGCAACAGCCCCACGCAGACCGCCGCCAGCGACAGCTTGAGGGTCATCCAGGTACCGGCGAGCAGTTGCTCGCCGAACCCATGCAGGTCGAGAATCATGAGAAGTCAGGCCTGAAGGCGGCCACCGCCGGGACGCGCCCGGCGGTGGCCTGGCTTGGCATCAATAGATGCTGAAGGGGAAGTACTTGTCGTTGATCTTCTTGTAGGTACCGTCGGCGACGATTTCCTTCAGCGCGGCGTTGAGCTTCTCGCGCAGCGGGTCGCCCTTGCGCACGGCGATACCGATCTTGTCGTTGTCGAACACCGGTTCGCCCTTGAACTCGAACTCCTTGCCGGCGTCGCTCTTCAGCCAGTCGTACTGCACGAACTTGTCGGCCAGCACGCCGTCCAGGCGCCCCGAGGAGAGGTCGAGGTAGGCGTTCTCCTGGGTGTCGTAGAGCTTGATGGTGACCACGTCGGCCATGTTGTCTTCCAGCCAGGTGCCGGCGATGGTGGCGCGCTGGGCGCCGATCACCTTGCCCTTCAGGGAGTCCTTGTCGGTCTTGAAGTCGACGCTCTTCGGCGCGACGAACTGCAGCTTGTTGGTGTAGTAGGGATCGGTGAAGTCGACTGCCTGCTTGCGCTCGTCGGTGATCGACATGGACGCGACGATGAAGTCGAACTTCTTGGCGTTCAACGCCGGGATGATGCCGTCCCAGTCGGAGGTCACCACCTCGCACTCGGTCTTCATCTTGGCGCACAGCGCCTTGCCGATGTCGAGGTCGAAGCCGACCGCCTGGCCGCTGGCATCGATGCCGTTGAAGGGCGGGTAGGCGCCTTCGGTGCCGATGCGCAGCTTGTCGGCGGCGCTGGCGTCGAGGGCGAAGGCCAGGGTTGCAGCGGCGGCCAGCAGGATCTTCTTATAGTTCTTCATGCGGTGTTGCTCCGTTAGCGGTGGCTGGACATGAACTGTTTGCAGCGCGCCGACTGGGGGTTTTCGAAAACCTGTTGCGGCGTTCCCTGCTCTTCTACCAGGCCCTGGTGGAGGAATACCACCTCGCTGGAAACCTGGCGGGCGAAGCTCATTTCGTGAGTGACCAGCAGCATGGTCCGGCCCTCTTCGGCGAGCGCACGGATCACGTTAAGCACTTCCTGTACCATTTCCGGGTCGAGCGCCGAGGTGGGCTCGTCGAACAGGATCACCTTGGGTTGCATGGCCAGGGTCCGGGCGATGGCCGCGCGCTGCTGCTGGCCGCCGGAAAGTTGCGCGGGATAGCTGTGGCGCTTGTCGGCGATGCCGACCTTGGCCAGCAGGCCCTCGGCGATCTCGATCGCTTCGGCCTTGCTCTTGCCCAGTACGCGACGTGGCGCCTCGATCACGTTGTCGAGGATGCTCATGTGCGGCCACAGGTTGAAATTCTGGAAGACGAAACCGAGTTCGCTGCGCAGCCGGTTGATCTGCTGGCTGTCGGCGGCGACCAGGTCGCCGTTCTTGCTCTTCTTCAGGCGCAGCTCTTCGCCGGAGACCAGGATCTGGCCCTGGTGCGGGTTCTCCAGCAGGTTGATGCAGCGCAGGAAGGTGGATTTGCCCGAGCCGGACGATCCGAGGATGGAGATCACGTCGCCGTCGCGGGCGGTGAGGGAGATGCCCTTGAGCACTTCGAGGTCGCCGTAGCGCTTGTGCAGGTTACGGATTTCCAGTGCGGGGGTGGCCTCGGCCATGGATTTTCCTCTTGTTATTCGGATTGGAAGGGCCTTCCTGGCGAAGGCAAGCTAGCACAGCGCTTCAACCGGAGCCAAGCAGGCTGCGTGCCTCTGGAGCGGGGTTGGCGGCATCTTGTCGCATCGCTGCAGTGCGCTGTCGCGTAGGAACAAAACTGTCGGCTTTCGAAGAAAACTCCTGGCGAACCCTGACCTGAAGCAGAGCCTGGAGGTCGGTGCGCGCCCCGTTCCCGGGCATGCGGGACCGCCTATGGAGCCGCCGGCGGCTGCTCCGCGCGCGGCTCCGCCAGCACCTTGGCGGCGGCCAGCGGCGGCGGTGGGGTGATGCCCATCGACACATAGATGCTGGTGAAGGTGTCCATGCCGATCTGTGCCGGTTTCACCCATTCCACCGGAACGTAGAGCAGGCCGCCGCCCACCGGGATCGGCGCGGTCGGCACCAGGATCGCGTAGTGCGCGCGGCCGTCCAGTTCCACCGCTTCGGGGTTGGGCATCAGCGCCAGCACGGCGGCGCCGTCGCCGCCGAAGAAACACCACACCGGACTCATCGCGGCGATGTCGGCGTCCTGCTTCTTGTCCAGCAGGCCGACGAAACGGTCGGCCAGGTTGTACAGGTTGCCGATCAGCGGGGTGCGCCGCAGGGTCAGGTCGAACAGGTTGGCCAGCGGCCGCTTCAGGCCTAGCTGTACGCCGAGGCCAAGCAGGTAGATGGCTACCAGCAGTAGCGCGGTACCGAGCAGGTAGGCCAGTGGCGAATCGCCGGCGAGCGGCTGGCCGATGGCGGCGAAGCCGCGACCGATCAGGCTGGATGGCCCGACGAAGCGGTTCAGCAAGCTGACCACCCAGGCCAGCAAGGCTAGGGTGAGTACCAGCGGCAGCATCACCAGCAGGCCGGCGAGCCAGGTGGTGAGCAGGGAGTTGAAGCTTTTCTTCAGCATCGATCGGGGGTCCGGACAAGGTCCGCCTAGTCTATCGGCACTGCCTGGCTCACGCTCGGCCGTTCGCCGGGATGGGCGAAAGATCCGCCGCGGCGATTCGTCATTCCTTGTAGGCTGTGCGAGTCGCGTTCATTCCAGCAGGCCTTCACGGAGGGCGTATGGCGGAGAGAAAGACCCTGTTGCTGACCGGGGCGAGCCGCGGTATCGGGCATGCCACGGTGAAGTACTTCAATGCCGCGGGTTGGCGGGTGTTCACCGCGTCGCGGCAGAGCTGGGCCAGCGAATGTCCCTGGGCGGACGGCGAGGAAAACCACATCCATCTGGACCTGGAGGACATTCCCGGCGTCGAGGCCAGCCTGGAACTGATCCGCGAGAAGCTTGGCGACGGCCGGCTCCACGCGCTGGTGGACAATGCCGGCATCTCGCCCAAGGGCGAAGGCGGCGAGCGCCTCGGTGTGCTGGAAACCGACTACGCCACCTGGCTGCGGGTGTTCAACGTCAACCTGTTCTCCACCGCGCTGCTGGCGCGCGGCCTGTTCGCCGAGCTGAAGGCGGCGCAGGGAACGGTGATCAACGTGACCTCCATCGCCGGCTCGAAGGTGCATCCGTTCGCCGGGGTGGCCTACGCCACTTCCAAGGCGGCGTTGTCCGCGCTGACCCGCGAGATGGCCCACGACTTCGGCCCGCATGGGGTGCGGGTGAACGCCATCGCGCCGGGGGAGATCGACACCTCGATCCTGTCGCCGGGCACCGAGGAGATCGTCGAGCGCAGCATCCCGCTGCACCGCCTCGGCCGGCCGGAGGAGATCGCTTCGCTGATCTACTTCCTCTGCACCAGCGGCGCATCCTACGTGAATGGCGCGGAAATCCACGTCAACGGCGGGCAGCACGTCTAGGCGAACGGCGGAAAGCAAAAAGGCCCACCCGGAGGTGAGCCTTTTCGTCGTATTCATGGTGCCCAGGGACGGAATCGAACCGCCGACACGGGGATTTTCAATCCCCTGCTCTACCAACTGAGCTACCTGGGCAACGGGGCGCAATTAAACGGGTTTAGCGCGGCAGTGTCAACACCGGCGAAGAAATTTTTTTTGTTTTTTAACGCCTTACGATCCCCTCGCGGTTTCCGCCGGACTGCCGGGCCTCAGTTCCAGGCCTGGCGTTCCTCGTCGCGCAGCTCCACCGGCAGGCTTCGGCCTTCCTCGGCGGAGCGTCGTGCCAACTCCAGCAGGGCCATCAGCGCGCAGGCCTGTTGCGCCGACACCGGGTTGCGCGACTGGCCGCGGATGGCGGCGGCCAGCGCCTGGTAGTAGCGGCTCTGGTCGCCTGCCGGGGTGACCAGCGACTGGCGCAGGCCCTGGCCATCGATGTGCTGCAGCAGGTCGGGATCGCGGCCCCAGCCGGCGGAACCGGGGTGCAGTCCCTGGAGCAGTTGCGCTTCCTGGATGTCGGCGCCGGCCTTGAGCAGGCTGCCGTGGTCGCCGTGCACATTGAAGCGTGGCGCCGGATTGGCGGCGAGCATGCTGGCGCGCAGCGCTACCTGGCAGTGCGGATAATCGAGCAGGACCTCGAACCAGTCGTCGGTCAGCGCGCCCTCGCGCAGCCGGCGCAGGTGTCCGTGCACACGCTGCGGTACGCCGAACAGGCACAGTGCCTGGTCGAGCAGGTGCGGGCCGAGGTCGAACCACAGCCCGGAGCCGGGCAGGTCGTGTTCGCGCCAGCGGTCGCGGACCTGCGGACGGAAGCGCTCGATGGCCGACTCGAAGTAGCGCACCGGGCCGATGCTGCCGGCCTGCAGGGCGGCCTCCACGGCGAGGAAGTCGCTGTCGAAGCGCCGGTTCTGGAACACCGAGAGGACCTGCCCAGGCCGTTCACGGGCGAGGTCGGCGAGGCGCCGGGCTTCGGCCAGGGTGACGGTGAACGGCTTGTCCACCACCACGTGCTTGCCGGCGCGCAAGGCCCGTTCGGCGAGGCTGGCGTGGGTGGCATTGGGCGAGGCGATGACCACCAGGTCGATGTCGGCGGCCTCGATGGCCTCATCCGGATCGGCGCTGACCCGGGCTTCGGGCAGGTCGGCGTGCACCCGCCCAGGGTCGCGGGAGACCACGTGCTCCAGGCACAACGCCGGTACCGCGCGGATCAGCGGGGCGTGGAAGGTCTTGCCGGCGAAGCCGTAGCCGATCAGCGCGGTGCGGATCGGAGGCAGGCCAGAGAGGGATGGGGTCATGGCGGCCTCCGTCGGGCGGGGTGGGGGTCAGGCGGATGGCGGCACGTAGCCGTCGGCCTTGGCGTAGTCCTCGCCGGAGAGGAACTTGTCCATCTCCTGCTGGAGGAACTTGCGGTCCTCGGCGTTCATCATGTTCAGGCGACGCTCGTTGATCAGCATGGTCTGGTGCTTCTGCCACTCGTCCCAGGCCTTGCGCGACACGTTGTTGTAGATGTCCTCGCCCTTCGCGCCAGGATACGGCGGGCGGTCGAGGCCGGGCAGCTCTTCGTGGTATTTGCGGCACATCACGGTGCGGCTCATGGTCGTTCTCCTGCAGTTGCCGCCGGGCCCGCGGGCCCGGCATTCACGCGGCCGTGCCGCGTCCGAGTTCCTGTTCTGCGCGCTTGAGCAGCTTCTTCACCGGAGCGGCGAGGCCCAGGCGCGGCGGGGTGGCGAGGTTATACCAGAGCCAGTCGCCCTCGGCCACGGCGCGCGGAGCGCTTTCCACCGCCACCAGCCAGGGCTCGATGGCGAGCTGGAAATGACTGAAGGTATGGGTCAGGCCGCTCAGTTCGCGGCGCTCGCCGAGGGCCAGGGAATGGCGCGCGGCGAGCGGTTCGAGGCCGTCGAGGTCGTCCAGTTCGGGGAGGCTCCAGAGCCCGCCCCAGAGTCCGCTGGAAGGCCGCCGGTAGAGCAGTATGGCGCCGTCGCGGTTGGCCAGGATCGGCATCAGCGTGCGCTTCTGCGGCAACGCCTTGCGCGGCTTGGGCTGCGGATAATCGGCTTCGCGGCCGAGCAGGTGCGCGCGGCAGCCGGAGACCAGCGGGCAAAGCAGGCAACTGGGCTTGCTGCGCGTGCAGAGGGTGGCGCCGAGGTCCATCATCGCCTGGGTGTAGTGGTTGACCCGTGCGTGCGGGGTGAAGCGTTCGGCGGCTTCCCACAGCGCCCTGGCCACCTTCGGTTCGCCGGGATAGCCGTCCTGCGCCAGGTAGCGCGCCAGTACGCGCTTGACGTTGCCGTCGAGGATCGGTGCGCGCAGGCCCATCGACAGGCTGGCGATGGCTCCAGCGGTGGAGCGGCCGATGCCGGGCAGTTCGGCGAGTTGCTCGACGTCGCGGGGGAACTCCCCCGCATGCCGCTCGACCACGATCTGCGCGGTCTTGTGCAGGTTGCGCGCACGGCTGTAGTAGCCGAGCCCGGTCCACAGGTGCAGGACTTCGTCCTCGGCCGCCGCGGCCAGTGCCTCGACGTCGGGCAACGCTGCCATGAAACGGTCGAAGTAACCGAGCACGGTGCTGACCTGGGTCTGCTGCAGCATGATTTCCGAGACCCACACCCGGTAGGGGGTGATGCCCTGCTGCCAGGGCAGATCCTTGCGACCGTGACGGTCGTACCAGTCGAGGACCGCGCCGTTGAAGCCTTCAGGTGTCATTTGCGGTTGAACAGCCCTTTGAGTGCGTCTTTCAGCTCCGGACTGACCTTGTCGCCGAGCTTCTCTTCGAGTTTTTCGTTGAGGCGATTGCCGGCCAGTTTCGCGGCGACCTTGCCCATGCCTTCCTTGTCCAGGCGGCAGGCCTTGGCGCCGAGTTCCAGCGGGCCGCGGCAGAGCAGCGGCCATTCGATGCCGGCGTAGCGCTGGTTGACCTGGCAGGCCGGGTCCGGCATGTCGCTCTTGTCGCCCTGGATCTCCACGCCGATGCGATAGTCCATGCCCAGCACGCGCAGGTCGATATCGCCGTGGCCGCTGACCGCCAGGCCGGGAATGGCCACTTTCAGGTCAGGGTTGCTGGCCACGCCGTTGGTGAAGTTCAGGCTGCCCTTGAGCTCGCGGAAAGGCGTGTCCTTGCCGCCGTGAGTACCGGCAAGGGCCTTGCGGTTGAGGGTAGCGATGCCCTGGCAGAGCTGTTGCTCCAGGTTGGCGTCGGGCAGCACGCCGTTGATCAGGCTGAAGCGTGCGTTGCCGTTGAGATGGTCGATCCAGGATTTCTCGCTGTTGCCGCTGGTGCGGATGTCGGCGTCGAGGTCGAGCAACCCCTTCACCGGCGGTTTCTTGCCCTGGGCTTCGAGCAGGCGCTCCACCGGCACGTTGGCGATGTGCTTGGTGGCGGTCAGCACGGCGCTGTCCTGGCGTACATCGAGGTTGGCCTTGGCGTTGAAGCGGCCGTTGTACAGCCCGCCGCGCATGTCGTCGAGGCTGATCACGCCGCCCTGGCCGCGCAGCTTCAGGCTGGCGTCGTCGATCGGCAGCTTCTCGACGGTCAGCCGGCCGAAGTTCAGCGCCACGTCCAGGTCGAGCTTGCGCAGGGTCGCGATGGGCAGCAGCGGCGCGTCGCTCCAGGCCTGCCTGGTCGGTTTTTCCGGTAGCGGCGTGTTGCCCTGGGCGGCACTGGCCACGGTGGCGTCGACTTCCGCCTTGCGCGTGGCGCTGGCGGCATCCTGGGCTTGCTTGGCCTTGGCCGGCAGGTAGCGGTCGAGGTCGAGCTTGTCGCCCTTGAGCTGGGCGCGCAGCGATTGCCTGGCGAAATCGGCGATGCCGAAGCGGCCGCTGAAGGCAGTGTCGTCCAGACCCAGCTTGAGGTCTTCGAGATTCAGGCTGTTGCGGCTGCCGGCCAGGCGGGTGTTCAGCTCGAACTTGCCGAGGGTGTTGGCATCGGCCATGGCCGGCAGGGTCACGCCGATGCCGGCGAGGAACTCGCGCAGGTTCATCGGCGCGATCGACAGGCCGCCGCTGAACTTGGTGTCCTTGTCCAGCTCGCGGGCCTTCAGTTCGCCGAGGGCGCGCAACTGGTTGACGCTCAGCTTCAGGCCGTTCCACTCGGCGATCTGCGCCGACTGGTCGAGCAGCAACTGGCCCTGGGCGGAGAAGGTGGCGGTCTTGCCTTGCAGCGGCTCGCCCGAGGCTTCGCCGGAGAGCCTGGCGTCTTCCAGTTGGTAGCGCCTGAGCGCGGTGTCGAAGCGCAGGTTGCCGGTCAGCTCGGTCTTGACCCGTACCACCGGCTGGTTGGTGCCGAGGTAGGCGTTGAGCTTCAGCGGAATGCTGCTGCCTTCGCGAATGGCGCCGGTGCTCAGCTCGATGCCCTCGACGTTGTACTGCTTGCCGCTGGCTTCGTCGGTATAGGTGACGCGGGCGTTGTTGACGTTGAGGCTGTCGATGTCGAGCTTGATCGGGGTGCGCGGGCTGTCGTTCTGCGGCGCCTGCTCCGGTGCCTGCGCCTGGGCGCCCTTGCCGTCCGCTGCCGGCGGGGTGGCGGAAGGAGCGGCCGGGGCCTGGGGCTGGGCCGGCTTGCCGATGTTTTCCCAGTTGCCCTTGCCCTGCTTGTCGCGGACCAGGTCCAGGCTCAGGCCTTCGACGCGGATCGCGCTCATCTGCACGTCCTTGCGCAGCAGCGGCAGGACCCGCACCGACAGGCCGAGCATCTGCAGGTCGGCGAACGGCTTGGTCGGCGTGGCGGCGCTGGCGATGCTGGTGTCGTGCAGTTCCAGGCCCAGCCAGGGGAACAGGCTCCAGCCGATGTCGCCCTTCAGGTCCAGCTCCAGGTTGGCCTTGTCGCGGGCGATCTGGCGGATTTCGTCCTTGTAGTCATTGGGATCGAACAGGTGGGTCAGGGCGAAGCCCAGGGCCACGACGAGCAGTAAGAGTCCCAGGAAGAACAGCCCCAGGACCTTGCCGAATGCTTTCATGGACGAATCCTTTGTGCTGGCAGCGGTGAATGTGCGGGCGAGTATAACAACGCCGTTTTGCCAGGCCGACCCTGCGCGCGGCGAAACCTCGTCTCAGAGTGCGCGGGCGACCCGTTCGGCGAGCGCCAGGCTGGCGGTGAGGCCGGGCGACTCGATGCCGAACAGGTTGACCAGGCCGGGCAGGCCGTGTTCGGCAGGGGTTTGGATGATGAAGTCGGCGGCGGGTTCCCCCGCCCCGCCGAGCTTGGGCCGGATGCCGGCGTAGCCGGCGGCCAGGCGCCGAGGATCGATGCCGGGGAAGTAGCGCGAGATGGCCTGGGCGAAGGCGGGGCGGAGGGATTCGTCGACGCGGTAGTCGAGGTTGTCCACGTAATTCACGTCGGGACCGAAGCGCAACTGGCCGCCGAGGTCGAGGGTGGCGTGGATGCCGAGCCCGGCGGTGCGCGCCTCGGGCATCGGGTAGACCAGGTGGCGGAACGGCGAGCGGCCGCTGTAGGAGAAATAGCGCCCCTGGCACAGGTGCAGCGCCGGCACCAGGCGCGGATCGAGGCCTTCGGTGCGTTGCGCCAGCGCCTGGGCGAACAGGCCGCCGGCATTGACCACCCAGCCCGCGCGCAACCGGAACGCTTCGCCGACGCTCTGTCCTTCGGCGCGCCAGCCGCCGGCGTGGCGCTCCAGGCGGTCGACCCGGGTGTCCAGCGCCAGTTGTGCGCCGTGGCGTTCGGCGACGGCCTGCAGCGATTGCAGGTAGGCGTGGCTGTCGATGATTCCCGTGCTCGGCGAGAGCAGGGCGGCGACCCCGCGGACCTGGGGCTCCAGCGCGCGCAGCGTGGTGCCGTCCAGCGGCATCAGGTCGTCGACCCCGCAGGCGCGTGCGTTGGCCGCCAGGGCCTGGAGCTTCTCGCGCTCGTTTTCTTCCACCGCCACCAGCAGCTTGCCGATGCGCCGGTGGCCGACGCCGTGGCGGGCGCACCAGGCGTACAGGCGTTCGCGGCCTTCCAGGCAGAGATCGGCCTTGAGCGAGCCGGGCGGGTAGTAGAGGCCGGCGTGGATCACTTCGGAATTGCGACTGGAGGTGTGGCTACCGACCAGCCGTTCGCGCTCCGCCACCAGTACGCCGTGGCCGGCTTCGGCCAGGCGCGCGGCGCAGGCCAGGCCGAGGGCGCCGGCGCCGACTACCAGTACGTCGACGTCGTTCATGCGTCGCTGGCTGCGCGCTGCAGCACGGCGACGATCGCTGCCCGCGCCTGCGGGCTGTTCTTCCAGCAACTGGAGCCGGTCAGGGCCGCGCCCTGGGCGAGGATACTCGCGGCGTCGCAGTCGCGCAGCCGGACGAAGCTGTCAAGGCCCATCTGCTCCAGGCGTTGCAGCACGGTCGGGCCGACCCCCTTGAGGGCAAGCAGGGCGGCGCGTTCGGCGGAGGAAAAGGACATGGCGAAGCTCCGTGGCGGGGACCGCCACCGAGCATATCAGAGGCTGTCCAGCGGCAGCCCGTGGCGTGCCGCGAGGGCACGGGCCTCCAGGTGCCCGTCCGGGGCGACCAGGCGCAGCGGCTTGCCGGCTTCGGCAGCCAGGCGCCGGGCCTCGTCGAGGAGGCGTCGGCCGACCCCGCGGCCGCGGGTGATGCCGCGCACGCAAAGGTGCGACAGCTGCCAGGCGTCGTCGCCGCGCCGCAGCAGGGCGGCACCCAGCAGGCGGTCGTTGAAGCGCCCGGCGATCAGCTCGCCGGCGGCCAGCCCGGCCGCGACCAGCGCCGCGCCGTCGGCATGCGGGGCGAACAGCCAGTCCGGTGCGTCGGCGTAGATCTTCGCCAGGTCCAGGCGATCCTGGGCGCTGGGTTGGGCGAGGGTTTCGACGATCACGGGCATGCGGCTCTCCGCGGCGGGATGAAAGGAGCGCAGTGTAAGGCCTGGCCCGCCGCCCGTGGGGCGATTCGCGCCGACGGTCGCGGCTGGCAGCGCCAGCCCGGGCCTGCCTATAATGCTGGCCCTCTTATAATTACGTGCAGTGTTAGCTGTGGAGCTGGTGATGGCCGAACGCAAGGCATCCGTCGCGCGCGACACCCTGGAGACCCAGATCAAGGTCTCCATCGACCTGGATGGGACCGGCAAGGCCCGGTTCGATACCGGGGTTCCCTTCCTTGACCACATGATGGACCAGATCGCCCGCCACGGCCTGATCGACCTGGACATCGAGTGCAAGGGCGACCTGCATATCGACGATCACCACACCGTCGAGGACATCGGCATCACCCTCGGCCAGGCCTTCGCCAAGGCCATCGGCGACAAGAAGGGCATCCGCCGCTACGGCCACGCCTACGTGCCCCTCGACGAGGCGCTGTCGCGGGTGGTCATCGACTTCTCCGGGCGGCCCGGCCTGCAGATGCACGTTCCCTTTACCCGTGCCAGCGTCGGCGGCTTCGACGTCGACCTGTTCATGGAATTCTTCCAGGGCTTCGTCAACCACGCCCAGGTGACCCTGCACATCGACAACCTGCGCGGGCACAACACCCACCACCAGATCGAGACCGTGTTCAAGGCCTTCGGCCGCGCGCTGCGCATGGCCATCGAGCTGGACGAGCGGATGGCCGGGCAGATGCCGTCGACCAAAGGGTGCCTGTGATGCAGACGGTAGCCGTGATCGACTACGGCATGGGCAACCTGCACTCGGTGGCCAAGGCCCTTGAGCACGTCGGTGCCGGCCGGGTGCTGGTTAGCAGCGACGCGGCGGTGATCCGCGAGGCCGACCGGGTGGTGTTCCCCGGGGTTGGCGCGATCCGCGACTGCATGGCCGAGATCCGCCGCCTGGGCTTCGACGCCCTGGTCCGCGAGGTCAGCCAGGACCGCCCGTTCCTCGGCATCTGCGTCGGCATGCAGGCATTGCTGGAGCGCAGCGAGGAGAACGACGGGGTCGACTGCATCGGTCTGTTCCCCGGCCAGGTGCACTTCTTCGGCAAGGACCTGCACGAAGCCGGCGAGCACCTGAAGGTGCCGCACATGGGCTGGAACCAGGTGAGCCAGGCGGTGGAGCACCCGTTGTGGCACGAGATTCCCGACCAGGCGCGCTTCTACTTCGTGCACAGCTATTACATCGAGGCCGGTAACCCGCGCCAGGTGGTGGGGCACGGGCACTACGGCGTCGATTTCGCCGCCGCGCTGGCCGAAGGCTCGCGTTTCGCCGTGCAGTTCCACCCGGAAAAGAGCCATACCCACGGCCTGCAACTGCTGCAGAACTTCGTGGCCTGGGACGGGCGCTGGTAGGTCATGGCCAGGGCGAAGAGCAATACGCCGATCCTCCAGCTGGACGCCGCGCAGACTCAGGACGCGGTACTGGCGATCAAGCGCTTCATGGAGGACCGCTTCGAACTGGAGCTGGGTTCCTTCGAAGCCGAGGAACTGCTCGATTTCTTCGCCCGCGAGTTCGCCCCGTACTTCTACAACAAGGCCATCCTCGACGTGCAGTCGTACCTGAAGGAACGGTTCGAAAGCATCGAGAGCGATGTCTGGGCGCTGGAAAAGAGTTGAGTTTCCGCGCGCCTGTCCACCGAATACAGACTTGAACAGGGTTCACCGATGCTGATCATTCCCGCGATCGACTTGAAAGACGGCGCCTGCGTGCGTCTGCGCCAGGGCCTGATGGAAGACGCCACGGTCTTCTCCGACGATCCGGTGGCGATGGCCGCCAAATGGGTCGATGGCGGTTGCCGCCGCCTGCACCTGGTGGACCTGAACGGCGCTTTCGAAGGCAAGCCGGTCAACGGCGAGGTGGTCACCGCCATCGCCCGTCGCTACCCGGACCTGCCGATCCAGATCGGCGGCGGCATCCGCTCGCTGGAAACCATCGAGCATTACGTTCGCGCCGGCGTCAGCTACGTCATCATCGGCACCAAGGCGGTCAAGCAGCCTGAGTTCGTCGGCGAGGCCTGCCGCGCCTTCCCGGGCAAGGTCATCGTCGGCCTGGATGCCAAGGACGGTTTCGTCGCCACCGACGGCTGGGCCGAGGTCAGCGAAGTCCAGGTGATCGACCTGGCTCGTCGCTTCGAGGCCGACGGGGTGTCCGCCATCGTCTACACGGATATTTCCAAGGACGGCATGATGCAGGGCTGCAACGTCGAGGCTACCGCCGCGCTGGCCAATGCCACGCGGATCCCGGTGATCGCCTCCGGCGGCATCCACAATCTCGGCGACATCCAGAAGCTGCTGGACGCCCGCACCCCGGGGATCATCGGCGCCATCACCGGCCGGGCGATCTACGAAGGCACCCTGGACGTGGCCGAAGCCCAGGCGCTGTGCGACAACTTCAAGGCCTGAGGCGAACCGCATGGCACTGGCAAAACGCATCATCCCCTGCCTCGACGTGGACAACGGCCGAGTGGTCAAGGGCGTCAAGTTCGAGAACATCCGCGACGCCGGCGACCCGGTCGAGATCGCTCGCCGCTACGACGAGCAGGGTGCCGACGAGATCACCTTCCTCGATATCACCGCCAGCGTCGACGGGCGCGACACCACCCTGCATACCGTCGAGCGCATGGCTAGCCAGGTGTTCATTCCGCTGACCGTGGGCGGCGGCGTACGCAGCGTGCAGGACATCCGCAACCTGTTGAATGCCGGCGCGGACAAGGTCTCGATCAACACCGCCGCGGTGTTCAACCCCGAGTTCGTCGGTGAGGCCGCCGACCGCTTCGGCTCGCAGTGCATCGTGGTCGCCATCGACGCGAAGAAGGTTTCCGCCCCGGGCGAGGCGCCGCGCTGGGAAATCTTCACCCATGGCGGGCGCAAGCCCACCGGGCTGGATGCCGTGCTCTGGGCGAAGAAGATGGAAGACCTGGGCGCTGGCGAGATTCTCCTGACCAGCATGGACCAGGACGGCGTGAAGAGCGGTTACGACCTGGGCGTGACCCGCGCCATCAGCGAGGCGGTGAACGTGCCGGTGATCGCTTCCGGCGGCGTCGGCAACCTGGAGCACCTGGCCGCCGGTATCCTCGAGGGCAAGGCCGACGCGGTGCTCGCGGCGAGCATCTTCCACTTCGGCGAGTACACCGTGCCGGAAGCCAAGGCCTACCTGGCCAGCCGCGGTATCGTGGTGCGCTGAGGCGCGTTGCGCCGCAGCGCACAGGGCCGGTGATCGGCTAGCCATTCCTGAGCGCGAGTCGACACTCGCGCGGCTTTCTTTCAGGTACAGTCACGCCCCCCGCATCAGGTGCCGCTAGAGCGCCGATGCCCTGCCATAACGACAAACATTGCGACCGACAGGGAGTCCTCCATGTCCATCTTCCGTCTGGCTCTCGGCTGCGTCGGCAGCCTGGCCCTGCTATGCGCTAGCGCCCTGGCGCGCGCCGAAACCCTGGTCCTGCTGACCGAGAACCTGGTGCCGTTCAACATGGCGGTGAACGGCGGCAACTACGCCAAGGACGATGGCATCAGCGGCATCAGCACCGATACCGTGCGCGCCGCCTGCGAGCGCGCGCAGATCGAGTGCCAGCTGATCCTGCGCTTCCCCTGGGACCGGGTCTACCAGCAGGCGCTGAGCGAGCCCGGCTATGGCGTGTTTTCCACCGCCCGTACGCCGGAGCGCGAGGACAAGTTCAAGTGGGTCGGCCCGCTGGCGGTCAACGACTGGGTACTGATGGCCCGCGGCGACAGCAGCATCCACCTGAACAGCCTGGAAGACGCCGCGCGCTACCGGATCGGCGGCTACAAGAACGACGCCATCAGTCAGCACCTGGTCGACCGCGGCCTGCAGGTGCAACTGGCGCTGCGCGACAACGAGAACGTCGACAAGCTGGCCAGTGGGCAGATCGATCTCTGGGTCACCGCCGATCCGAGCGGGCGCTACGTCGCCCAGCGCGAGGGCCTCAAGGAGGTGAAGGTGGTCCAGCGTTTCCATACCGCCGAGCTGTTCCTGGCGCTGAACAAGGACACCCCGGACGAGCTGGTGCAGAAGTTGCAAACGGCGGTCGACGCGCTGCGCAGCGAAGGCTTGTTGAAGCAGATCCGCGAGCGCTACTGACGCCTCGCCGGCGATGCTGGCAAAAGGCTGGCCTGGCGGCGCGGCGCTGGTTATTCTGCCTCGCTCCAGGCCCCTGACAGGATGACAACAATGCAAAGAAGCCTGCTCTTCGCGCTGCTCGCAACCCTGCTGCTGGTCGGCGGCGCGCGCGCCGAAACCGATCCCGACTACAGCATGGTCCTGCTCACGGAGAACTTCCCGCCGTACAACATGGCGATCAACGGCAAGAACTTCGCCCAGGAAGACAACATCGACGGCATCGCCGTGGATATCGTCCGCGAGATGTTCAAGCGCGCCGGCATCAAGTACAGCCTGACCCTGCGTTTCCCCTGGGACCGCATCTACAAGCTGGCGCTGGAGAAGCCCGGCTACGGGGTGTTCGTCACCGCCCGCCTGGCCGAGCGCGAGGACAAGTTCAAGTGGGTCGGTCCGATCGGCCCGGACGACTGGGTGCTGCTGGCCAAGGGCGACAGCCCGATCACCCTGGGCAGCCTGGACGAGGCGAAGAAATACCGGATCGGCGCCTACAAGGGCGATGCCATCGCCGAGTTCCTCGGCAAGAACGGTTTCGAGGCCGACCTGGCGCTACGCGACCAGGAAAACGCGCAGAAGCTGGTCAAGGGCCAGATCGACCTCTGGGCCAGCGGCGATCCCGCCGGGCGCTACCTGGCCAAGCAGGAAGGCGTGACCGGCCTGAAGACGGTGCTGCGCTTCAACAGCGACCAGCTGTACCTGGCGCTCAACCGCGAGACTCCCGACGAAGTGGTGCAGAAGCTCCAGGCAGCCCTGGACGGCATGCGCAAGGAAGGCTTCGTCGAGGACATCCTCAACAGCTATCTCTGATTCGCTCCGTCCGGCCAACAGGGGGCCGGGCGGGGAAACGCCTTTGCCGGCCCCGCCGGCAATGCCATGGAAGGCCGACGAGCCAGGTATTTCGTCCTGACGCAGGGATGCCGCTAGCCAATAACGATAACCAAGCGAGCGGTGTGACCATGCTGAAAGTCCTGATCCAGACCCTGATCCTGGGGGTGTTGCTGGGGGCCTCCGCGGCCCGTGCCGAATTGCCCGCCGACTACAAGGTGGTGCTGCTGACCGAGAACTTCCCGCCCTTCAACATGGCGGTGGACGACAAGAACTTCGCCCGCGACGACGGCATCGACGGCATCAGTGCCGACATCGTCCGGGAGATGTTCAGGCGCGCCGGCATCGGCTATTCCCTGAGCCTGCGCTTCCCCTGGGACCGCCTGTACCGGTTGACCCTGGACAAGCCCGGCTACGGGCTGTTCTCCATGACCTACACCCCCGAGCGGGTGCCGCAGTTCAAGTGGGTCGGCCCGCTGGCCGACACCAGTTGGGTGTTGCTGGCGCCGGCCGGCAGCAAGATCGCCGTGAAGAATCTCAAGGACGCCGCCCGCTACAAGCTCGGCGCCTACAAGAACGACGCGGTCAGCCAGCACCTGGAGGCCCAGGGCATCCCGGTGATCAACGCCCTGCGCGACCAGGAAAACGTGAAGAAGCTTACCGGCGGGCAGATCGACCTGTGGGCCACCACCGATCCGGTCGGCCGCTACCTGGCCAAGCAGGAAGGCGTGTCCGGCCTGCAGACGGTGCTGCGTTTCAACGAGGCCAAGCTCTACCTGGCGTTGAACAAGGACACTCCGGACGAGGTGGTGGAGCGCCTGCAAAAGGCCCTGGAGCAGATGCGCCAGGAAGGCTTCGTCGACGAAGCCGTCGCCAACTACCTCTGACTGGCGGGCGCCCCTCCGCCGGCGCGGCGAGGGGGCTCAGTCCAGGTCGTAGGCCTGGACGCCGAGGTCGCGGCTGTCGTACCAGTTGCCGCGGGCCCAGAACACCCGGTCGTGCGCCTCGTCGAAACCGAGCACGCCGAGGTAGCCGGCGATGTCCAGGCGGCGCCAGGATGAGCCCCAGTCGTCCGAGTAGTACACCGCGTTGGCGGAGACGCTCGCCGGCTCTTCGTCGGGATACAGCCACAGCGGCACTTCGTAGTGGCTCATGGTGTTGGCCAGCAGCACATTCCTGCCCATGTAGAACTCGCGCAGCCCGGAACTGGACGGCAGGGGCCAGAACGGGCTGGGCAGCTTGCCGGTGATCTTCCATTCGAGCGCGTCGCGATCGAGCTCGGCGATCAGCGAGCGCGATTCGTCCGGGTGGTCGAGCACTGCGATCACCCGACCGTCCATGTTCTGTTCCAGGCGCTCGACGGCCACGCCGTCGGTGCGCCGGATCGCGCCCATCTGCCAGCGTCCGCCCTCGCGGCGCAGTTCGGCCTGGGTGGTGACCAATATCGAGCTGGTCAGGTAGCGCCCCTCGGGTGGGCCATAGCGGAAGGTCTGGCTTACCCAGATCGCGGCGCGCTCCGCGTCCAGTTGGGCGACGTGTGCCTTGATCTGCCCGTGCTTGCCGTTGTAGTCGCCCCAGCTGACGCCGTTCGGCGCCAACTCGCGGGCGTAGGCGAGGTCGACCAGCAGCGGCGCGGAGGTGGCGATCGACTCGACACTGGCGCCGCGGTCGGGCGAATAGAACAGCCCGCTCGGCTGGCCGGGTTCCCGGCCGCCATCGGCACCGCCGTATTCGAAATCACCCCAGACCCAGACTTCGTCCTTGCCGTGGAAGCGCGGTGCGAGAGCCCAGCCCAGTCGATTCGCCTCGGCCATGAAGCCTTCCTCGAGCCGCCGCCAGCTCTTGCCCTGGTCGTCGCTGCGCAGCACCACTGTCTGCTCGCGCTGACCGTTGTCCTTGCCCGGGCGCCGCAGGCCGGTGAGCAGGAAGACGCTGGAACCGTCCGGCGTGACTTCCAGGCAGGCGGTCTCGCCGAGCCGCGCCACTTCGTGGAACACGCCGTCCGCGCCCAGGCGCGAGACATAGGTGGTTTCCGGATCGCCGCCGGATAGCAGCATGCCGTTGAGGAAGTTGAAGAGGTGGGGTTCGGACTCTTCTTCCCTGGGCTGGGCGGCCGCCACCAGGTCCAGGTCGATGACGCCCTCGGGCAGAGCCTGCTCGTCGCGGCCGACCTCGCGCCGGCCTACCAGCCAGGTGCCGGCGGGCGTCGCCCGCACGCCGGTGCAGAATTGCTCCATGGCGCGCTGGTCGATGTTCTCGACCTTGCCGACGGTGCTCTCGCCGGGGCTGGCGCCGCCTATCTCGAACTTGGCGCTGGTGAGGATCCAGATGAAACCGAGGGGAATCGCGCCTGCGACCAGCAGGGCGGCGGCGAGCAGGGGCATGGGAGGGGAAGGGCGGGCCATCGGTGCGTCCGTGCAGGAATGACGAGGACGTCACCTTAACCGCTGCCGCGACGCCGGTAAACCCGGCTTCAGTGCGGCGCCTGGCGTGGGTTGACGTTGCGGTTGCCGCGCTCGCCGATGAGCATCTGCGGCGGTACCAGCTCGATGCCCTGGGCGCGCAGCTTCGGCAGCTCCCGCGCCAGCACGTCGAGGGTGGCCTTGTGCGGGTGGCCAATGAGCAACGCCGAACCCTGCTTGCGGGCCAGGGCGACGCCGGCCTGCAGTTGTGCGGAGACCGCTTCCGGTGTGGCTTCGTTGTCGAGGAACACATCGCGCGAGACGCTCGCCAGGCCGATCCGCTGCGCCTCGCTGGCGGCCACGGTGGCGGCGCTGGTGCGGCTGTCGACCAGGTACAGGCCGCGACGCTGGAGTTCCTCGGCGAGCCAGGCCATCGCCGGGCGCACCGCGGTCATGCGGCTGCCCTCGTGGTTGTTCAGGCCTTGCACGAACGGCACCTTGGCCAGCGCCGCGTCCAGCCGCCGCGCACGCTCTTCCTGGGTCAGCTCCGGCCGCCAGGCGTAGGGACCGCCGGCCGGGTCCATCGGCATGTGCAGGATCACCGTGCGCCCGCGCTGGTGCGCCTCGCGGGCCAGTTCGGCGGCATGCGGGGTTTCCGGGATGATCGCCAGGGTTACGCCGGGGGGCAGGTCGAGAACCCGGCGGTCGCGTGCCAGGTTCTGCCCGAGGTCATCGATGACCACGGTCAGCAGCGGCGGGCGCTGGTAGGGGACGGGGTCCTGGCGGGCCTGGGCCTGGTTGAACAGCAGGCACAGGCCCAGCAGGGCAACGCGGAACGCCGACATCAGTTGCCGCGGGTGACGCTCAGGCCTTTCAGCAGGCTAAGGGCCTGGCTGAGCTGGTAGTCGGAATCCTGCGGGCGCTCGCTCGGCGCGGCACGCTTGCCGGTGGGGCGGTCGGCGCCGCCGTTGCCGTTGGCCAGGTGGCCCTGCAGGTCGGCTTCCTTGAAGCCCTCGAAGCTGCTCCGCTCCTGGGTCACCTTGGCGCGTCCGACTTCGATGTCCGGAACGATGCCCTGGGCCTGGATGGAGCGCCCGTTGGGGGTGTAGTAGAGCGCGGTGGTGAGCTTCAGGGCGCGGTCGTTGTTCAGCGGCAGCACGGTCTGCACCGAGCCCTTGCCGAAGCTGTCGGTGCCCATCAGGATCGCGCGCTTCTGGTCCTGCAGGGCACCGGCGACGATTTCCGCCGCCGAGGCGCTGCCACCGTTGATCAGCACCACCAGCGGAACCTTGTCGCTGGGATCGGCCGGGTCGGCGCTGAAGCGCAGCTCGGAGTTGGCGATGCGGCCCTTGGTGTAGACGATCAGGCCCTTGGTGAGGAAGGCGTCGGCTACCTCGACGGCGGACTGCAGCACGCCGCCGGGGTTGTTGCGCAGGTCCAGGACCAGGCCCTTGAGACGGCCCTTGTTGTCCTTGCGCAGCTGGTTCAGCGCCTTGACCACTTCCTCGCCGGTGTTGACCTGGAACTGGGTGATGCGCAGGTAGGCGTAGCCGGGTTCGAGGACCTGGCTCTTGACACTCTTGACCTTGATGATGGCGCGCTTGAGTTCGACGTCGAACGGTCTGCCGCCATCGCGGACGATGGTCAGGGTGATCGGGGAGCCGGCCTTGCCGCGCATGCTGTCGACCGCTTCGGTCATCGACTGGCCCTTGGTCGGCTTGCCGTCGATCTGCACGATCAGGTCGCCGGGCTGGATGCCGGCGCGGGCCGCGGGGGTGTCGTCGATCGGCGAGACCACCTTGATGAAGCCGTCTTCGCTGCCGACCTCGATGCCCAGGCCGCCGAACTCGCCGCTGGTGCTTTCCTGCAGCTCGGCGAAGTCCTCCGGGCCGAGGTAGGCGGAGTGCGGGTCGAGGTTGCTGAGCATGCCCTTGATGGCGTTCTCCAGCAGGGTCTTGTCGTCCACTGGCTCGACATAGGCGGCCTTCACCCGGTCGAGAACCTCGGCGAAGGTACGCAGCTCGTCGAGGGGCAGCGGGGCACTGCTACCGTTGGCCAGTGGCGCGGCGTCGGCCGGGGCGTCGGCAGCCTGGGCCGCGCCCGCGCCGAGCAGCAGGGCCAGCGCCAGGGTGGTGGGACGGAAGCAATGCAGCATGTTCAGCTCCTAATCACGAGTTCGGCGCCTATCCCTGTGCGCGGCACCAGGTAGTAGGGTCCGCCGGGCGGCCCTGATGGCGAATGGCGAAGTACACGGCCGGGCTACTCTGGCCGCCGCTGGTTCCAACGGTGGCGATCGGGTCTCCGGCCTTCACGGTGTCGCCGGCGTCTTTCAGCAGGCTTTGATTATGGCCATAAAGGCTGAGGTAGCCGCCACCGTGGTCGAGGATGACCAACAGGCCGGCTCCGCGCAACCAGTCGGCGAATACCACGCGTCCGCCGTGCACCGCGCGGACGGTGCTGCCGGCGCTCGCCGAAATCAGTACGCCGTCCCATTTCGCCCGCGGATCGTCGCCGCGCTGGCTGCCGAAGCGCGCCACGACGCGGCCATTCACCGGCCACGGCAGCTTGCCGCGGGCCGAGCCGAACGCGCCGCCGTAGACCGCGCCAGTGCTTGAGACCAGCGGGCCCGGCGCAGGTTCGCGCGGCGGGCTGGTGACTCGTCCGGGGGCGGCCTGCTGCTGGCGCGCACGCTCGCGTTCGGCGGCCAGCGCGCGCTGGCGCTCGCGCTCCGCCGCGGCGGCGGCTTCGCGGGCCTGGCGGGCCAGGGTTTCCTCGATGGTCCGCAGTACCTTGGCCAGCTCGGCCTGGTCCTGTTGGCGGGACTTGAGCTTCTGGTCGCGTTCGCGGTAGTCGCTGTTCAGCTTGGCCAGGGCTTGCTGGCGCTCCTTGCGGGTCGCTGCCAGCGCCTCGCGGCGGCTGTCCAGCTCGCCTTGCTTGCTCAGTTGTTCGGCTTTCTGCGCAGAGATGTTCTGCTCGACGTTGGCCAGCTGGCGGAGGGTTTCGTTGAAGCTGGCGAGCTGTTCGAGACGGGCTTTGTTGATGTAGTCGTAGTAGGTGAGGGTGCGGCTGAATTTTTCCGGGTGTTCCTGGTTCAGCAGCAGCTTCAGGTATTCCTCGCGTCCACTCTGGTAGGCCGCGCGGGCCTGGATGGCGAGGAGGCGCTGCTGCTCAATGCGCGCGTCCTGGAGTTTTTTTTTCTCCCCATCCAGCCGTTTCAGCTCGGCTTCGCTCTTGTCCAGCTCGTCCTGCAGGGCCTTGATCTGTTTTTCCAGGTCGCCCATCTCGGTCTCGGTGGACTTCAGCTGCTTCTGCACGCCGCTCTTTTCCTGCTGGATGCCGTCCAGCAGCTTCTTCAGCTCGCCGATGTCCTTCTGCGTCTGTTCCAGCTGGCGTTGGGTGTCGGCGCGCTCGTCGGCGAAGGCCGGAGCGAGACAGGCGAGGGATAGCAGGAGAGGAAGGAGGCGGAGCATGGGGTGGCGGGCACCTGGGAATTGGACCGGCCTAGTATGCCCGTGGCCGCCGTTAAAAAAAACGCCCCGCACCGCGCGCTGTGGGGCGCTTCCACGTATTTCAGCCGGATGGCAGCGGCGGATGTCGTCGACGACGAAGGCCACGGGCATCAGGCGGGGCTGTAGAGCGGGTAGGTGAACAGCAGCAGATGCGTCAGGTTCAGCCCGAAGTGGAACAGCGTCGCCACCCACAGGCGGCCGCTCCACAGCCAGGCCAACCCGTAGATCAGCCCGGCGAGGCCGGCGAACAGCATCAGCAGCGGGCCGCCGGCGAAGTGCGCCAGGCCGAACAGCGCCGAGGCCAGCGCCAGGGCGGGCCAGGGGCCCAGCCATTGGCCCAGGCGTTGCTGCAGGTAGCCGCGGAACAGCGCTTCCTCGGCAAGGGAAACGAAGAACAGGTTGGCCAGGATGAACTGCCAGAGCCAGGCCGGCGCGTGGAGTTCCGGCCGCAGCAGGCCGACGCCGACAGCCAGCAGAAGCAGCGCCGGCACCGCCGCCACGAGCAGCAGCCAGTACCAGGGGCGGCCGGGAGCGCGGGCTTCGTCGCGGAACAGGCTCGGCAGGCAGGCCAGTAGCAGGAACGGCACCAGTGCCTTGTCGAAGTTGAAGTACATGGTGAACGGCAGGCTCTGCGGGCCGACCACCGCCTTGTCCAGGATCCTGGGGTTGGCGAAGCCGGGTAGCAGGTGCAGGAACAGGCCCACCGCGCCGGCGACCAGCAGCAGCTCCAGGCCCAGGGCCCAGGCGCGGCGTGCCGCCAGGCGCCGGCGCAACAGGGCGAGGACGCCCAGTGCAGCCAGGGCGGCGACCGCAGGCGGAGCGAGAACCCCGTCGTAGAAGGCGAGACAGCAGGTCGCGAGCAGCAAGACGAGGGCCAGCAGGCGCTGGAAGGACAGGGCGAGGAGCGAGGTGGCGAGGAGGAACCACATCGGCGGAAATCCTTGTAGGGCAGATGGAAAAGACAGCGCGGGCAAGGCTAGCACGGGCCTCGGCGACGTAGCGGGAGGCAGGGGGGGAGACGCGGAAAATGAAAACCGCGGCACACGTCTCGACGCCGCGTGGCCAGGCCTGTCGGCCGATCGGCAGCGTTAAAGCGGGGAAGGTGGCGTCGTGGAAACAGGGCGCGGCGCCCGGCCCGCTACGGCGGATAACGTCGCAGGCGTTATCCGTCGATGGCCTGCAGAAGCGGCGGATAACCGCGACGCGGTTATCCGCCCTGCGCGGGAGTTCGTCGTTCGCGGATCAGCCGAGGGTGACGATGCTGCGACCGGTCATTTCCGCCGGCTGCTCCAGCCCCATGAGGGTCAGCATGGTCGGCGCCACGTCGGCCAGCACGCCGCCTTCGCGGATGCTCAGCTTGCGCTTGCCGACGTAGACGAAGGGCACCGGTTCGCAGGTGTGCGCGGTGTGCGCCTGGCCGGTGGACTCGTCTTCCATCTGCTCGACATTGCCGTGGTCGGCGGTGATCAGGGCTTCGCCGCCGACCTTGTCCAGCGCCTCGACGATACGGCCCATGCAGGTGTCCAGGCACTCCACGGCCTTGACCGCGGCCTCGAACACCCCGGTGTGGCCGACCATGTCGCCGTTGGCGTAGTTGACCACGATCACGTCGTAGCGCTGTTGCTCGATGGCCTCGACGATACGGTCGGTGACTTCCGGCGCGCTCATCTCGGGTTGCAGGTCGTAGGTGGCGACCTTCGGCGAGGGGATCAGGATGCGCTCCTCGCCCTCGTAGGGTTCCTCGCGGCCGCCGGAGAAGAAGAAGGTCACATGGGCGTACTTCTCGGTCTCGGCGATGCGCAGCTGGGTCTTGCCATGCTTGGCCAGGTACTCGCCGAGGACGTTGGTCAGCGGCTCCGGCGGGAAGGCGCAGGGCGCCGGGATGCTCGCCGCGTACTGGGTCAGCATGACGAAACCTGCCAGCTGCGGGGCTCGTTCGCGGGGGAACTCATTGAATGCCGGCTCGACGAAGGCGCGGCTCAGCTCGCGGGCGCGGTCGGCGCGGAAGTTCATGAAGATCACCGCGTCGCCATCCTCGACCCGCACCGCTTCGGCGCCGGCCGGGACCACCGCGGTGGCCTTGACGAATTCGTCGCTCTCGCCGCGGGCGTAGGCGGCCTCGAGGGCTGCCACCGAGGAGTCGGCGGTGAACTCGGCCTTGCCGTCGACAATCAGTTCATAGGCGGCCTGGACGCGGTCCCAGCGGTTGTCGCGGTCCATCGCGAAATAGCGGCCGATGATCGAGGCGATGCGGCCCTTGCCGAGCCCGGCGAAGGTGGCGTCGAGACGCTCCAGCGACGGCTGCGCGCTTTTCGGCGGGGTATCGCGGCCATCCAGGAAGGCATGCAGGTAGATCTTGCCGGCGCCGCGCCTGGCGGCCATCTGCGCCATCGCCACCAGGTGGTCTTCATGGCTGTGTACGCCGCCCGGGGAGAGCAGGCCGAGGATGTGCACCGCCTTGTCGGCGGCGACGGCCTTGTCGACCGCGCCGGCGATCACCGGGTTTTCGAAGAATTCGCCGTCGCGGATGGCCTTGGTGACGCGGGTGAAGTCCTGGTACACCACGCGGCCTGCGCCGAGGTTCATGTGGCCGACCTCGGAATTGCCCATCTGGCCGTCGGGCAGGCCGACGTCCATGCCGGAGCCGGAGATCAGGCCGTGCGGCTGGGTTGCCAGGAGGCGATCCCAGACCGGCTTCTTCGCGGCGTAGATGGCGTTGTAGTCAGGGCTTTCGCTGTGGCCGAAGCCGTCCAGGATGATCAGGACCAGGGGTTTGGGCGTGGCAGTCATATGTCCGGCTCTATTTCCGCGGGGTTCAGAAACTGACCAAATTTAGTGGGAACATTGTCGTTCAAGACGTAGGAAGAGGCTGATTGATTAAACCGATGACGCCGATCCGCAACCGAATGCCGCTATCCTCGCTCCCTCTGTCCCGCCCGAACCGTGCCCGGGCCGGAACTGGCCAGCTTCACAGAAAAGGACCGGCATTCTAACCGTGAAGTTTCCCGCGACGCCATTTCCTGGAGCCGAGCGGGGCGCCGCCCGGCGGGTTCCCCCCTGGCCGGCGCGGTCTGTATACTGGCCGGCATTTTTACGCCCTGGATATCCGTCACCATGCAATTCGTTTCCCGTCTGATCGAGTTCGCCACCAACCACTACCTGCTGGTCGCGGCGCTGCTGGTCCTGCTGGTCCTGCTGTTGCTGCACGAGCTGCGCAAGGGCGGCAAGAGCCTGTCGACCCGCGAGCTGACCGCGCTGGTCAATGCCGACCAGGCGGTGGTCCTGGATATCCGTCCGGCCAAGGAGTTCGCCAGCGGGCACATCGTCGACGCGCTGAACATCCCGGCCGACAAGCTGAACAGCCGCATGACCGAACTGGAAAAGTACAAGGGCAAGACCATCATCCTGGTCGACGCCATGGGCCAGCACTCCGGTACCTGGGGCGGCGTCCTGAAGAAGGCCGGCTTCAACGCCGCCAAGCTGTCCGGCGGGATCGGCAGCTGGCGCGGCGACAACCTGCCGCTGGTGAAGTGACATGCCGCCCGTCGTGATCTACACCACCGCCTGGTGTCCGTACTGCATCCGCGCCAAGCAGTTGCTGCAACGCAAGGGCGTGGACTTCCAGGAGATCGCCTGCGACGGCAAGCCCGAACTGCGCGCCGAGCTGGCACGCAAGGCGGGATCGACCACCGTGCCGCAGATCTGGATCGGCGAGACCCATGTCGGCGGCTGCGACGACCTTCATGCACTGGAGCGCGCCGGCAAGCTGGACGCGCTGCTGTCTGCCTGAAACCATTCATGAATTGACCCAAGGGAAGGCCCGAAAATGACCGAGCAAGCTACCAACGGCGCTGCCGACGAGCAGCAACCCCAGTTCTCCCTGCAGCGCATCTACCTGCGCGACCTGTCGTTCGAGTCGCCGAAGTCCCCGGAAATCTTCCGCCAGGAATGGAACCCGTCCATCAGCCTGGACCTGAACACTCGCCAGAAGCAGCTGGACGGCGACTTCTACGAAGTGGTCCTGACCGTATCGGTGACCGTGAAGAACGGCGAGGACACCACTGCCTTCATCGCCGAAGTGCAGCAGGCCGGCATCTTCCTGATCAAGAACCTCGATCCGTCGAGCATGAGCCATACCCTCGGCGCGTTCTGCCCGAACATCCTCTTCCCGTACGCTCGCGAAGCCCTGGACAACCTGGTGGTACGCGGTTCGTTCCCGGCGCTGATGCTGTCGCCGGTGAACTTCGACGCCCTCTACGCCCAGGAAATCGCCCGCATGCAGGCCTCCGGCGAGATCCCGACGCCGTCGGTCCAGTAAGCCCAGCGCTTGCGAAGAAGCCCGCCTTGCGCGGGCTTTTTCATGCCTGTCGGCCGGCTCAGTCCATGGCGAAGCCGAGCTGGCGCCAGGCTTCGTAGACGGTCACCGCCACCGTGTTGGACAGGTTCAGGCTACGGCAGCCTTCGCGCATCGGCAGGCGCAGGCGCCGATCGGTTGGCAGGGCGTTGCGCACATCCTCCGGCAGTCCGCGGCTTTCCGGGCCGAAGAGGAAGGCATCGTCGCGCTGGTAGGCCACTTCGTGGAAGGCCCGCGACCCCTTGGTGGTGAAGGCGAACAGGCGTGGCTGGCCGAGGGCCTCGAGGCAGCTCTGCAGATCCGGGTAGCGGCGTACGCTGGCGTATTCGTGGTAGTCGAGGCCGGCACGGCGCAAGCGCTTGTCGTCCAGTTCGAAACCGAGCGGCTCGATCAGGTGCAGACTGCATCCGGCGTTGGCGCAGAGCCTGATAATGTTGCCGGTATTCGGAGGTATCTCCGGTTGAAACAGGATGACGTGGAACATGCAGGGCTCCGGAGCAGATAACGGGCGGCATTCTACCTCCGCCATCGACGATCTGCGGCGCCAGCGCTGGAAAGTCTGGGGTGCGCTGGTGCTTGCCGGGTTGTTGTTCGGGCTGATGCTCGGCAGGTTGTTCGGTCCCGCTTCGCTGCCGACGTCTGCGCCGCAACTGCTGGCGGTCGGGGAGAGCGAGCAGGGCCTGGTCCTGCGCTTCGATCGCCAGGCTGCGGTTACGGCGGCACGGGTGGAGGGTGCCCTGACGTTGCGCATCGTCGCCCGGGGCGCGGCGCAGCAGGGAGATGGACGATGGCTGGGCCAACCGTTGCGCTGGCGCGTCCGCGAGGAGGGAAAGGCGCTGCTGTTGAGCCTGGTCTCGACCCGCCCCTTGCAGGGGCGCTGGCAGTGGTCGGAGGACGGCGAGGGCTGGCGCCTGGTCGTCGAACTGCAGGAGCGCGACGGCCGGGAATAAAAGGGGGAATTCTCAGCCTGCCTGTACCGAGGTCCCCAAACGGGAGGGCGGAGGCGCGGATCACTGCGCTACCGCCGGGCATAAAAGAGGGGAGTTCTCAGCCTGCCTGTACCGAGGTCCCCGAAACGGGTGTGGCGGTTGCGCGCGGATGCTGCGTCTGCCGCCGGGTGTAAAAGAGGGGATTCCCCAGCCTGCCTGTACCGAGGCCCCCGAAATCTTCGTTATCTGCTCCAATGCAGGGGCTGTGCCAATTCTCATGAGCGCGCTGGCGGCGCGCTCGCTTTCCTGAAGGATTGTGGATAAGTCTGTGGGCGAGCTGGTGATGAATGCCTCTGGAAGCCCGTGGATCAAGGGCTTGGCGGCATCCCAGGGGTTTGTGGGAAGTCGATTGCGGAAAAATGACGGAGCGGGCTTTTCCGCCAGCGATTGATGCCGATTTGTCGCCTGCTGGTGCACGCTGCCCAAAATCCGGGCAAGGGCCGCTGCCCTGCACAACCGGCGGATAACCGCGATGCGGTTATTCGCCCTACGCCCCGGTTTGATCGACGGTGCCGGGCGGGCGCTCGCCGAGGTTGGGGCTGTGCTGCGGACGGTAGGGCGAATAACGCCATAGGCGTTATCCGCCGCGGCCCTGCACAATCGGCGGATAACCGCGATGCGGTTATTCGCCCTACGCTACGATTTGACCGGTGGTTCCGGGCGGGCGCCCTGCCGAGGCTGGGGCGGCGTCTCGCTTGGCACGGGCGCGCGACGGACCATGAAAAACGGGGCCCGAAGGCCCCGTTGGGTCGCTCATGGGAGCAGTGGCGCTTCAGTCGTCGCCTTCGTCGTCGGCTCCATCGACGTTCATCCCCAGCTCCTTGATCTTGCGGGTCAGGGTATTGCGGCCCCAGCCGAGCAGCACGGCGGCATCGCGGCGGCGGCCGGCGGTGTGCTTGAGGGCGGTTTCTATCATGATCCGTTCGAAGGCCGGCACGGCGCTGTCCAGCAGGTTCGACTGGCCGCGGCCCAGCGCCTGGTCGGCCCACTGGCGCAGGGCCTGTTCCCAGTTCGCCGCCGGCGCGCTGTCCTGCGGCTGGGTCAGCAGCTCCGGCGGCAGGTCGTCGATGTGCACCTCGCGGCCGGAGGCCATCACGGTGATCCAGCGGCAGGTGTTCTCCAGTTGTCGGACGTTGCCCGGCCAGCCGAGGTTCTTCAGGTACTCCTCGGTTTCCGCCTTCAGCAGCTTGGGTTCCACCGCCAGCTCCTGGGCGGCGCGGCTGAGGAAGTGCCGGGCCAGCGCCGGGATGTCCTCGCGGCGGTCGGCCAGCCGCGGGATGTGGATGCGGATCACGTTCAGGCGATGGAACAGGTCCTCGCGGAACTTGCCGTCGCGCACCAGGCTTTCCAGGTTCTGGTGGGTGGCGGCGATGATCCTCACGTCGACCTTCACCGGCGTGTGCCCGCCGACCCGGTAGAACTCGCCGTCGGCCAGGACGCGCAGCAGGCGGGTCTGGGTGTCGGCCGGCATGTCGCCGATCTCGTCGAGGAACAGGGTGCCGCCATCGGCTTGCTCGAAGCGTCCGCGGCGCTGGGCGGCGGCCCCGGTGAAGGCGCCCTTCTCATGGCCGAACAGCTCGGATTCCATCAGGTCCTTGGGGATCGCCGCCATGTTCAGCGCGATGAATGGCGAGGCTGCGCGCGGGCTGTGGCGATGCAGGGCATGGGCGACCAGCTCCTTGCCGGTACCCGATTCGCCGTTGATCAGCACGGTGATGTTGGAATGGCTGAGGCGGCCGATGGCGCGGAATACCTCCTGCATCGCCGGCGCCTCGCCGATGATCTCCGGCGTGCGCGCCTGGTTCGCCGGCAGCTCCAGGCCCTGCTGCTCCTGGGCGTGCTGGTTGGCGCGCTTGACCAGGGAGACCGCCTCGTCGACGTCGAACGGCTTGGGCAGGTATTCGAAGGCGCCGCCCTGGTAGGAGGCCACCGCGCTGTCGAGGTCGGAATGCGCGGTCATGATGATCACCGGCAGGCGCGGATGCAGTTCGCGGATCTGCGCCAGCAGGTCGAGGCCGCTGGCGCCGGGCATGCGGATATCGGAGATGATCACGTCCGGCTGCTGCCGGCCGAGGCGGCCGATCACGCTGTCGGCGCTGTCGAAGCTCACCGTGGTCATGCCTTCCTGTTGCAGGGCCTTTTCCAGTACCCAGCGGATGGAGCGGTCGTCGTCGACGATCCAGACGGTCTCTGATCGGCTCATGGTCAATGCACTCCTTGTTCCAGGGGCAGGAACAGACTGAACACGGTATGGCCGGGGTGGCTCTCGCATTCAATCAGCCCCTGGTGCTGGCTGATGATGTTCTGGGCGATGGCCAGCCCGAGTCCGGTACCGTCCGGACGGCCGCTGACCATGGGGTAGAAGATGGTTTCCTGGAGCTCGGCCGGAATGCCCGGGCCGTTGTCGATGATCTCCACCTTGCACACCAGGCGGTGACGCGTGTGGCCGATGGTGAACTGGCGCAGGGTACGGCTGCGCAGGGTGATGCGACCGAGGCGCAGGTCGTTCTGCCCGGCGATCGCCTGCATGGCGTTGCGTACCATGTTGAGCACGGCCTGGATCATTTGCTCGCGGTCGAGCAGCAGGTCGGGGATGCTCGGGTCGTAGTCGCGGACCAGGGTGATGCTGCCCTGGCTCTCCGCTTCCACCAGGCTGCTGACCCGCTCCAGCACTTCATGGATGTTGGTCGGCGCCAGGTTCGGCAGTTTGTTCGAGCCGAGCATGCGGTCCACCAGGTTCCGCAACCGGTCGGCTTCTTCGATGATGACGTTGGTGTAGTCCTTCAGCGACTCTTCCGGCAACTCGCGAGACAGCAGTTGCGCTGCGCCGCGGATGCCGCCGAGCGGGTTCTTGATCTCGTGGGCGAGCCCGCGCACCAGCAGCTTGGTGGTCTCCTGCTTGGACAACTGCGCTTCTTCGCGGGTGATCCGCATCAGCCGGTCGCGCGGATGGACCTCGAGCAGCAGCAGCGTCTCGTTGCGGTTGAGGATGGGCGTCACCGCATAGTCGACCGTGATGCTGACGCCGGTGATCGAGGTCAGGGTCGCTTCGCGCTTGGTGAACGGATGTGCCTGTTCCACCGCCTGGCGCAGCGAGTTCAAGGCTTCCGGCGATTCGGTGAACAGCTCGCTGATGAATTGCCCGTGGCTGCGCTGGCCGCTCACGGCCAGGAGCATCTCCGCCGCCGGGTTCATGTACTCCAGGCGCAGTTCGCCGTTGAGCAGGATCACCGCGGTGGTCAGGTTGTCGAGCAACAGTCGGTGCAGGGTATCGGTCGGCATGGCGGGCAGCTGTTCCAAGGTTGGGCAGGAAAATGCAAAAAGCAAACCAGGCGCCGAAAAGGCGCGTTTTTTCTGCCGAGGCGCTGGCTAGAGGTGCGCCGGGAAGGTTTTCGGCGACGAGCGGTGACCCGAAATGGGGACAGTATAGAAAGTGGTGCGGGTAATCGCACCAATCTGGTGCGTTGGCGTGGCCGGCGGCGTTTTCGCCAGGAGAGTCGGGAAAAAAACCGGAAAATCCCGCCCACCGTGGAGTGGGCAGGGGAAGTTCGGCTAGCGCTCGCTTGGCTCTATCGCGCTGACCAGCGGCGTATCGACCTCCGGCAGGGGTTGCCCGGCGATGCTCACTCGATGCAGGTGGAAGGGCTGGCTCGGGGTGCTTTCGACGGTCATGCCGTCGCCATCGATGATTTCCACTGCGACCTGGTGGGTGCCGCGATCGAGGTTCTTCAACGGGAACACCGGGCTGCGTCCCGGCACTCCGGCAGGCTTGCCGTCGAGCAGCAGGCGATAGCGATGGCCGGGCAGCAGTGCCGGCTCGCTGGTGACGGTGACGATGACGTCGCCGCTGTTGGCGCGCAGGGTTGCGTCCGGTTCGGGGAAGAGGATGCGCAGTAGCTGGTAGGCCGGCGGCTTCACCTCCAGCGGCGCGGCGGGCGGACGATAGCGTATGCCCGGTGGTGCCACGCTGTTGCCCGGCGCCAGTTCGACGCGTTGGGCCTTGCGCCCGCTGGGCGGCTGGTCGGTGTAGACGCGGTTGCCCTCGGCGTCGATGTAGGTGTAGACCCCCGCTTGCGCGGCGCAGGCCAGGCACAGCAGGAGGGCGCCGAGAATGCGCGGGATCATCGTTTCTTCCCGAGGTGCACGCGCTGCACGGTGAAGGTCACCGGCGGGCTGGATTGCAGCACCCGTTCGCCGTTGAGTACCTGTACCGCGAGGCTGTGGTCGCCGCGGTCGATCTCGTGCAGGGTGAAGCGGGTGCCGCCGCTGGGCGTGCCGTAGGGTTTGCCGTCCAGCACCAGTTGCAACTGGTGGCCGCTGTGCAGGGCCGGGCGGATGCTGACGCTGACGTTGAAGGTGCCGTTGTTGGCGCGCAGCGCCTCTTCCGTGGGGAGGTCGCTGAGGGCAAGGATCTCGTAGGCGGCGGCCTCGCTATCGGCGGTCGGGGAATTGCCCGCGGAGGACTTTTCCGGCGTGTCGATTCCTACGGTATTGGTCGGCTGCAGTTCGACGGTCTGCGCCTGCACCCCGTCTGGCGGCTGGTTGGTGAATACCTTGTTGCCGTTGGCGTCGGTGTATTGGTAGATCTGCGCCATGGCCGGCAGGGCGGCGGCCAGGAGCAGGCAGCTGGTGATCAGGCGCATGGACGGTCTCCGGGTGAACCTGCCAAGCGTTGCACCGCATCGGCGCGCTGGCAAGCCGTGCATTGTGCGGCATGCGGGTATTCGAAGGTGTGCGCTGGGGCACGTTGGCGGTCGCTGTGCCCCGCCGCGCGGCTGCGTTCGTCTCAGCCGGCACTGGCGGGGCGAACCCTCGTTGCGCCAGAGTGTCTGTGCTTGCGCCGCCGGCCGGCGGCCCCGTTCGAAACGGCGGGTGTCCGGCTTGTATGATGCGGCTGTTTCGGTTTCTCACCTTGGGGACTGCCTTTCTCGTGCCGATCATCGCCCGCTTCACCCTTCGCTCCCGCGTCCTGGCGGCCCTGCTGCTGTGCCTCTGCGCCGCCCTGTTCTACTCGCCGCCGGGCGCCGCGGCGCTGCCGAACCCGTTGGCGGGGAGTTCCTCCGGTGGCGAGAAGGTCAGCGATGCGCAGTTGGAACAATCGCTGAACCAGGTCATCCAGACCCTGGAGAACGACAGGCAGCGCGCCGACCTGCTGAAAAAGCTGAAACAGCTGCGCGACGTGACCAAGAAAGGCAAGGAAAGCGAGGGTGGGGTGCTGGGGCTGATCGGCGATACCCTGACCAGCCTGGAAAAGCAGTTCCAGGGCGCGAACAGCCCGGTCGCGTTATGGGGCAACCAGTTCCAGCTGGCGCGTGCCGAACTCGAGGAGCGCTTTCCCAGCTGGCGCGACCTGCCGGCGATGGTCTTCGATTTTTCGGTGGTGATCCTCCTCTGGGCCTGCCTGGCCAGCGCGCTGCTCTGGCTCAGCCGGCGCATGCGCGAGCGCTTCGGCCTGTCGGCGGAGTTGCCGCAGCATCCGAAGACCCGCGACCTGCTGCTGTTTTCCCTGCGCAAGCTGGGCCCCTGGCTGGTGGCCTTCCTCATCACCCTGTACCTGTCGGTGGTGCTGCCGGACTCCCTGAGCAAGACCCTGGCGATGGTCATGGCCTATGTGCTGGTCTGCGGCACGCTGTTCTCCGCGCTGTGCGTGATTTCCCTCTCGCTGCTCAGCGGCCCGCACCGCCAGCGCGCCCTGGATATCCTGCGGCGCCAGGCGTTCCGCCCGTTGTGGCTGATCGGCAGCCTCGCCGCGCTGGGCGAGGTCGCCCACGATCCGCGGCTGATCGCCGGCCTCGGCGAGCACACCTCGATCTGCCTGAGTACCCTGGCCAACGCTAGCGCCGCGCTGTTCACCGCGCTGTTCGTGATGCGTTTCCGCCGGCCGATCGCCCACCTGATCCGCAACCAGCCGCTGGAGCGCCGCCTCAAGCGCCGTAGCCTGCACGACCTGGTGCAACTGGTCGGCTCGCTGTGGTTCGTACCGGTGCTGGTGTTGGTGGGGATTTCCCTGTTCGCCACCTTCGTTTCCGCCGGCGACAGCAGTTCGGCGTTGCGCCGGGCGTTGGTCTGCGCGGTGCTGGCGGTGGTGGCGATGACCGTGATCGGGCTGATCCGCCGCCGTTCCAGTCGGGTCGGCGCCGGCCCGCGCCGCAGCGCGCCGTACATCGAGCAGTTGCAGAGCTTCGGCTACACCCTGCTGCACATCTTCGTGGTGCTGTTCTTCATCGAGGTCGCCTTGCGCGTCTGGGGCATGTCGCTGATTCGCTATGCGGAAGGCGAGGGCGAGCAGATCAGCATGAAGGTAGTCAGCTTCGGCACCACCCTGCTGGTCGCCTGGCTGATCTGGATCCTCACCGATACCGCGATCCAGCACAGCCTCGGCCTGGGCGGCAAGAGCCGGCCGAACACCCGCGCGCTGACCATGCTGCCGCTGATCCGCAACGTGCTGTTCGCCACCATCGCGGTGATCGCCCTGATCGTCGCCCTGGCCAACATGGGCATGAACGTCACCCCGCTGCTGGCCGGTGCCGGCGTGATCGGCCTGGCCATCGGCTTCGGTGCGCAGTCGCTGGTGGCGGACCTGATCACCGGCCTGTTCATCATCATCGAGGACTCGCTGTCGATCGACGACTACGTCGACGTCGGCGGCCACCTTGGCACGGTCGAGGGCCTGACTATCCGTACCGTGCGCCTGCGCGACCTGGACGGCGTGGTGCATACCATCCCGTTCAGCGAGATCAAGAGCATCAAGAACTACTCGCGCCAGTTCGGCTACGCGATGTTCCGCTGGCCGGTGCCGGCGAGCATGCCGATCGACGACGCGGTGGCGCTGGTGCGCGAGGTCGCGATGGAGCTGCGCAGCGACCCGGCGGTCTACCGCAACCTGTGGTCGCCGATGGAATTGCAGGGCGTGGAGAGTTTCGACAACGGCCAGGCGATCCTGCGCTTCCGCTTCAAGACCGCGCCGATCAAGCAGTGGGAGGTCCAGCGGGCGTTCAACCTGCGCCTGCGTCGGCGCCTCGACCAGGCCGGCCTCGAACTGTCCATGCCGCGTCTCAACGTACAGTTGAGCCGGGCGCCCAAGGCGAAATCCGCGGAACCGGACGAGCAGGGCACGCCGGCGGACGGCGGCATCTAGCGCGACAGGATGACCCGGCAGATGCGGCGCATGTCGCGGTCGTCGATGCCGTCGCACTGCCACGGCGCACGCGATACCACGGCCCGGCACTGGCGGCGCATGTCGCGGCTGTCGATGTCGTCGCAGCGCTTGCGGTCGCCGCGGACGATGGCGCGGCACTGGCGGCGCGTGTCGCCGTCGCGGATGTCGTCGCAGTCGTAGCGCTGTCCCGGCGCCAGCAGCGCGCCGCAGTAACGCCGCATGTCGCGGCTGTCGATGTCGCCGCAATCCCCGCTGTCGCCGCGTTCCAGTGCGTTGCACATGCGCCGCAGGTCGCGGTCGTGGATATCGCGGCATTCGGTGCCGGCCTGGGCGGGCAGGCTGAGGATGGCGGCAAGCAGGAGCCAGAGAGAGTGACGCATGGACGGTCCTTATCCTTGGGGCGGGGAGCGCGGCAAGTCTAACCGAACGGCGCGGCGAACTTTGCGTTTCTCCATGGGCCGGCCCATAAAAAAGGCCTCCCGAAGGAGGCCTCAAGAGGGTGACTCGTTGTTATAGGAAAGGGTGGATCAGACGCTGTAGTACAGGTCGTATTCCAGCGGGTGCACGAAGGTGCGCACCTTGATCTCTTCTTCGCTCTTCAGCTCGATGTAGGCATCGATGAACTCGTCGGTGAACACGCCGCCCTTGGTCAGGAACGCGCGGCCCTTGTCGAGTTCTTCCAGCGCCTCTTTCAGGCTGCCGCAAACCTGCGGGATTTCCTTCGCCTCTTCCGGCGGCAGGTCGTACAGGTTCTTGTCGGCGGCATCGCCGGGGTGGATCTTGTTCTGGATGCCGTCCAGGCCGGCCATCAGCAGCGCGGCGAAGGCCAGGTAGGGGTTGGCTGCCGGGTCCGGGAAGCGCGCTTCGATACGGCGGGCCTTCGGGCTGGATACGTAGGGGATACGGATCGAGGCGGAACGGTTGCGCGCCGAGTAGGCCAGCATCACCGGAGCTTCGAAGCCCGGGACCAGGCGCTTGTAGGAGTTGGTCGAGGGGTTGGTGAAGCCGTTCAGGGCCTTGCCGTGCTTGATGATGCCGCCGATGAAGTACAGGGCGGTCTCGGACAGGCCGGCATAGCCTTCGCCGGCGAAGGTGTTCTTGCCGTCCTTGGAGATCGACATGTGCACGTGCATGCCCGAACCGTTGTCGCCGTACAGCGGCTTCGGCATGAAGGTCACGGTCTTGCCGTAGGCGTCGGCGACGTTGTGCACGCAGTACTTCAGGGTCTGCACTTCGTCGGCCTTGGCGACCAGGGTGTTGAACTTCACGCCGATCTCGTTCTGGCCGGCGGTTGCCACTTCGTGGTGGTGGACTTCGACCACCAGGCCCATTTCTTCCAGGGCGTTGCACATGGCGGTGCGGATTTCATGGTCGTGGTCGACCGGCGGTACCGGGAAGTAGCCGCCCTTCACGCCCGGGCGATGGCCCTTGTTGCCGGACTCGATGTCGGCGTCGGTGTTCCAGGAAGCCTGCTCGGAGAAGATCTTGAACATCGAGCCGGAGATGTCGGACTTGAACTTCACTTCGTCGAAGATGAAGAACTCCGGCTCCGGGCCGACGAACACGGTGTCGCCGATGCCGGTGGACTTCAGGTACTCCTCGGCGCGCTTGGCGATGTTGCGCGGGTCGCGCTCGTAGCCTTGCATGGTGCTCGGCTCGATGATGTCGCAGACCAGGATCAGGGTCGGCTCTTCGGTGAACGGATCGAGGACGGCGGTGCTGTCGTCCGGCATCAGGATCATGTCGGAGGCTTCGATGCCTTTCCAGCCGGCGATGGAGGAGCCGTCGAACATCTTGCCGGCTTCGAAGAACTCATCGTCCAGCGCGTCGCGAGCCGGCATGGTGACGTGTTGCTGCTTGCCCTTGGTATCGGTGAAGCGCAGGTCTACCCACTTCACGTCATGGTCTTTGATCAGTTGGTGCGACTTGTACGACATGCTGTCCTCCAGGAGGGATTAGAGCTGGGAGCTTTTTCTGTGCCCCAGTATCGGGTGATGCCGGCCGGAATACTCCGCCAGGGCAACCTGCCTCACAAGTGAGCAAGTTGCGTGCCAGTGCCCGGAATCGGGCAGGGCCCCATGTTTGGCGGGGCCAGGTCTTCTTCAGGGTAGCTGGGCGGCCTTCGGGTGCACCGTTATGGTGCTCCATGTTGGTGCATCATTCCATTTTGGTGCAGCAAAAATAACTGTGCATATTTCTGCTCAATACGTGAGCAATTTCAGATATAATTCCGCCCCTTTTTTTCCGTCGCCCCGCGCGTTCGCGTCCCTCGCATGAAACTCATCGTCAAGACCTTCCAGGAAATCACCATCAAGAGCCGGCCGGTGCGCAAGCGCTTCATCCGGCAGTTGGCGAAGAACATCCGCGCGGTGCTGCGCGACCTGGACCCGGAGCTGAAGGTCGAGGGCGAGTGGGACAACCTGGAGGTAGAGACCGCCGTGGTCGACGCCAAGGCCAGGCGCGAGATGATCGAGCGCCTGACCTGCACCCCGGGCATCGGTCATTTCCTCGAGGTCCACGAGTATCCGCTGGGCGATTTCGACGACATCCTCGCCAAGTGCAAGGCGCATTTCGGCGACCAGTTGGCCGGCAAGACCTTCGCCGTGCGCTGCAAGCGCGCCGGCAAGCACGCGTTCACCTCGATGGAGGTGGAACGTTACGTCGGCAGCGGCCTGCGCCGCGAATGCGGGGCTGCCGGGATCGACCTGAAGCAGCCGGAAGTCGAGGTGCGGATGGAAATCCGCCTCGACCGCCTGTTCGTCATCCATCGCCAGCATCCGGGCCTGGGCGGCTATCCGCTGGGCGCGCTGGAACAGGTGCTGGTGCTGATGTCCGGCGGCTTCGACTCGACCGTGGCGGCCTACCAGATGATGCGCCGCGGGATGATCAGCCACTTCGTGTTCTTCAACCTCGGCGGGCGCGCCCACGAACTGGGGGTGATGGAAGTCGCCCACTACCTGTGGGAGAAGTACGGCCGCTCGCAGCGCGTGCTGTTCGTCAGCGTGCCGTTCGAGGAAGTGGTCGGCGAGATCCTCACCAAGGTCGACGACAGCTATATGGGCGTGACCCTCAAGCGCATGATGCTGCGCGCCGCCAGCCGCGTGGCCGAGCGCCTGGAGCTGGACGCGCTGGTGACCGGCGAGGCGATCTCCCAGGTGTCCAGCCAGACCCTGCCGAACCTCTCGGTGATCGACCGGGTTACCGACACCCTGGTGCTGCGCCCGCTGATCGTCAGCCACAAGCAGGACATCATCGACACCGCCCGGCAGATCGGCACCGCCGAGTTCGCCCGGCACATGCCGGAATACTGCGGGGTGATCTCGGTGAACCCGACCACCCAGGCCAAGCCCTACCGCGTCGAGCACGAAGAGTCGAAATTCGACATGGCGGTGCTCGAGCGCGCCCTGGAGCGAGCCACCCAGCGCACCGTCGACCGGGTGATCGACGAACTCGGCCAGGACCTGCAGGTGGAAGAGGTCGGCGAGGTGCTGCCCGGTCAGATTGTCATCGATATCCGCCATCCTGATGCCCAGGAAGACGAACCCCTGGCCCTGGAAGGCGTCGAAGTCCAGGCGCTGCCGTTCTACGCGATCAACAGCCGCTTCAAGGAACTGGACGCCAACCGCCAGTACCTCCTGTATTGCGACAAAGGGGTGATGAGCCGCCTGCATGCCCATCACCTGCTCAACGAGGGGCACACCAATGTGCGTGTTTATCGTCCGGCTTAAGCAGCCGGGCTTGTTCGGCGGCAGCATCCGCCACCGTCCTCCCGACACGTCCGCCGCCTAGGCCGATGCCCGCCCTTCGGCGTGCCGGCCGGACCGGGGCAGCGTCCTCCTGCTGCCCGCCCCTTAATTGAAGAAGCCTGTCGTGTCGGGCGCCGCCCTGTCCGACCCCACCACCGCCGCGAAGCCGCGCTTCGGGCGTTAAACGAGACAAGACTTGTGATCGAAAATCTGCGCAACATCGCCATCATCGCCCACGTCGACCATGGCAAGACCACCCTGGTGGACAAGCTGCTGAAGCTGTCCGGCACCCTCGACCGCAAAGAAGCGGAAAGCGAGCGGGTGATGGACTCCAACGACCAGGAAAAAGAGCGTGGCATCACCATCCTGGCGAAGAACACCGCGATCAAGTGGAACGGCTACAACATCAACATCGTCGACACCCCCGGTCACGCCGACTTCGGCGGCGAGGTGGAGCGCGTGATGTCGATGGTCGACTCCGTGCTGCTGGTGGTCGACGCCCAGGACGGCCCCATGCCGCAGACCCGCTTCGTGACCCAGAAGGCCTTCAAGGCCGGCCTGCGTCCGATCGTGGTGGTGAACAAGATCGACCGCCCGGGCGCGCGTCCGGACTGGGTCATCGACCAGATCTTCGACCTGTTCGACAACCTCGGCGCCACCGACGAGCAACTCGACTTCCCGATCGTCTACGCCAGCGCCCTGAACGGCATCGCCGGTCTCGACCACGAGAAGATGGACGACAACATGGACGCGCTGTTCCAGGCGATCATCGACCACGTCCCGGCTCCGGTGGTGGACACCGAGGGTCCGTTCCAGATGCAGATCTCGCAGCTGGACTACAACAGCTTCCTCGGCGTGATCGGTATCGGCCGCATCACCCGCGGCAAGGTCAAGTCCAACACCCCGGTGGTGGCCATCAGCGACGACGGCAGCAAGCGCAACGGCCGCATCCTGAAGATCATGGGCCACCACGGCCTACAGCGCGTCGAGGTGGCCGAGGCGGAAGCCGGCGACATCGTCTGCGTCAGCGGCATGGAGGAGCTGTTCATCTCCGATACCCTGTGCGACCCGCAGAACGTCGAGGCGCTGCCGCCGCTGACCGTCGACCAGCCGACCGTGAGCATGACCTTCCAGGTCAACGATTCGCCGTTCGCCGGCCGCGAAGGCAAGTTCGTCACCAGCCGCAACATCAAGGAGCGCCTGGAGAAGGAACTGCTGCATAACGTGGCGCTGCGCGTCGAGCCGGGCGACAGCCCGGAGAAGTTCAAGGTTTCCGGCCGTGGCGAACTGCACCTGTCGGTACTGATCGAGACCATGCGCCGCGAAGGCTTCGAGCTGGCCGTGGGCCGCCCGGAAGTGGTGATCATCGAGAAGGACGGCGAGAAGCAGGAGCCCTACGAGAACGTCACCATCGACATCGAGGAGCAGCACCAGGGCTCGGTGATGGAGCAGATGGGCCTGCGCAAGGGCGACCTGAGCAACATGATTCCCGACGGCAAGGGCCGCGTGCGCCTGGAGTACACCATTCCGGCGCGCGGCCTGATCGGCTTCCGCAACAACTTCCTGACCCTGACCTCGGGCACCGGCATCCTGACCTCGACCTTCAGCCACTACGGTCCGATCAAGGCCGGCGAAGTCAGCAACCGCCAGAACGGCGTACTGGTCTCCATGGCCACCGGCACCGCCCTGACCTACTCGCTGGAGACCCTGCAGAGCCGCGGCAAGCTGTTCCTCGGCCCGGGCGACGAAATCTACGAAGGCCAGTTGGCCGGCATCAACAGCCGTGACAACGACCTGGTGATCAACCCGACCAAGGGCAAGAAGCTCGACAACATGCGCGCTTCCGGCAAGGACGAAGTCATCGCCCTGGTTCCGCCGATCCGCTTCACCCTCGAGCAGGCGCTGGAGTTCATCGCCGACGACGAGCTGGTGGAAGTGACGCCGAAGTCGATCCGCCTGCGCAAGAAGATGCTCAACGAGAACGACCGCAAGCGCTACGAGCGCAGCAAGGTCTAAACCGTTGCCGTACCGGCGCGCCGCAACGGCGTGCCTCGCGGCCGGCAGGCAGGGCAGGGGTGCCCGGCCTGCCGGCCGTTTTGCTATGCGCCGGGCGCTTTCCGGCGTGGCTTGATGGCCCCCGCGGCAGCGGCCCGCAGCAAGCGGCGGAACGTCGGGCAGTCCATGTGCTCGCGCGCCGGACAGGCCGCGGCATGCCGCAGGCCGTCGCGCATGGCGGCGAGGCGGCGGATCGTCCGGTCCAGTTCGTCGGCCTTGGCCGCCAGCGCCGCGCGGTCGATCCGCAGCGCGCCGTCGGCTGCGCCCATGCCGGCAATCTCGTCCAGCGACAACCCGGCGGCGCGGCCCAGCCCGATCAGCGCCAGCCGCTCCAGCACGCCTGCATCGAACAGCCGGCGCAGGCCGTGCCGGCCGCTGGAGGCGATCAGTCCCTTTTCCTCGTAGTAGCGCAGGGTCGAGGCCGGTACCCGGATCGTCGCGCGACCTCGCCTATGTCCAGTTGCCGCATGCCCTTGACCTCAAGTCGACTTGAAGTGGAAGACTAGCGTTTCGGCACCTGGGCCGTGACGAAATACAGACGAGGTGAACCTCATGTGGGACGAACGCTATGCCGCCGAAGAGTATGTCTACGGAACCGAACCCAACGCTTTCCTGAAGGAGCATGCGCAGCGGCTGGCCGGGCCGGTGCTGAGCGTCGCCGAGGGCGAGGGGCGCAACGCGGTGTTCCTCGCTTCGCTGGGGCTGGAGGTGCTTGGCGTGGACGGCTCCGCCGTCGGCCTGGCCAAGGCGCGCCGGCTGGCCGAGGCGAAAGGCGTGTCGATCGACACCCTGGTGGTCGACCTGGCGGACTACGAACCGCCGGCAGCGGCGTTCGGCGCGGTGGTGTCGATCTTCGCGCACCTGCCCAGTCGCGTGCGCGGCAGACTCAACCGCCTGCTGGAGCGTTCGCTGCGACCGGGCGGTCTCTTCCTGCTGGAGGCCTATCGGCCGGAACAACTCGGCCGCGGCACCGGCGGCCCGGCGGACGTCGACATGCTGGTGAGCCGTGCGGCGCTGGAGGCTGAGCTGCCGGAGTGCGAAGTGCTGCTGGCGCGGGAAATCGAGCGCGAGGTGGTCGAGGGCCGTTTCCACACCGGCGCGGCCTGCGTGGTCCAGTTCATCGCCAGGAAGAGGTAGCTCGCCACGGGGCGGGCGTCGGAATGCGTCGAATCTCTGGAATGCGGGCTGTATACTCCCGGCGCGGGTTCCGCTCTGGCAGGATGGCCAGGGCAGGTATCAGTGGATCGTGGTACCTCTTGATCAAGGATTCGACGCATGCAATGGATTTTCATGCTGGTGGGCCTGATCCTCGGCGGCTTCGCCGGGGAATCGCTGGTCGGCGCCCTCCTCGGCGGCCTTTCCGGCCTGGCCCTGGGACAGGCCGTCTCGCTGCAGAACCTGGCGCAACAGAACGAGCGCCTGCGCAAGCAGATGAGCGAATTCGCCGAACGCTTCGAGCGCGGCACCGAGGTCATCCACCAGCGCTTGCTGCGCGTGGAGCGCCAGGCGCAGGACCTTCCCGAAAGCGTTCCCGAGCCGGCCGCCGGCATCGACCAGCCGCTCGCAGACACGCCTCCCGCTCCTCCCGCCGAGGTTGCCCCGCCGCTGGACTGGGACATCGAGCTACCGGCCGTCGAGGCTGCGCCGCCTCCGCCTCGTCCCCCCGAACCCGTCCAGCCCATCGAGCGTCAGCCGGCGTTCCAGCCTGACGCCCAGCCAGCGCCGCGCCGTGCCGCCCCTCCAGCGCCTCCACGCGAACCCTCGCTGGTCGAGCGTGGCTTCGCCGCGGCCAAGGGCTGGCTGTTCGGCGGCAACACGGTATTGCGCATCGGCGTGGTGCTGCTGTTCATCGGCCTGGCCTTCCTCCTGCGCTATGCCTCGGAACGGGTGGCGGTGCCGGTGGAGTACCGCTACGCCGGGGTGGCGCTGGCAGCGATGGCGCTGCTCGGCGTCGGCTGGTGGTTGCGCGAGCGGCGCGCCGCCTATGGCCTGATCCTGCAAGGCACCGGTATCGCGGTGCTGTACCTGACCATCTTCGCCGCCATGCGCCTGCATCCGCTGATCTCTCCCGGCGCGGCGCTGGCCCTGCTGGTGGTGGTGACGATCTGCTCGGCGATCCTCGCCGTGCTGCAGAACGCCATGGGCCTGGCGGTGGTGGCGGCGCTCGGCGGCTTCGCCGCGCCGATCCTGACCTCCACCGGCAGCGGCAACCATGTAGCGCTGTTCAGCTACTTCGCCCTGCTCAACGCCGGCATCTTCGCCATCGCCTGGTTCCGCGCCTGGCGGCCGCTCAACCTGGTCGGCTTCGTCGGCACCTTCGGCATCGGCTTCGCCTGGGGACTGCGCTCCTATACACCGGAGCTGTTCGCCAGCACCGAGCCGTTCCTGGCCCTGTTCTTCCTGATGTACGTCGGGATCGGCCTGCTCTTCGCCCGCCGCAAGCTGCTGGAGGCCGCGCAGGCGCCTGCCGAGCGCGGCGAACTGCTGCGCTGGTCGGCGCGACAGGCCGACTACATCGACGCCACCGTGCTGTTCGGCCCGCCACTGGTGGGGTTCGGCCTGCAATGCGCGGTGATCGGCCACATCGACTTCGGCATGGCCTTCAGCGCCCTGGCCCTGGGCCTCTTCTACATGGTCCTGGCGCGGGTGCTGCGCGGCCATGCTTCGGCCGGACGCACCAGCCTGCTGGTGGAAATCTGCCTGGCGCTGGGGGTGGTCTTCGGCACCCTGGCCATTCCGCTCGGCCTGGACGCGCGCTGGACCTCGGCCGCCTGGGCCGTCGAGGGCGCCGGCATCTACTGGCTCGGCCTGCACCAGCAACGCCGCCTGGCGCGGCTCTTCGCCCTGCTGTTGCAGGGCGGTGCGGCGTTGGCCTACCTGAATGGCGTGCGCCCGGGTGAGACGACGTTGCTGGAGGGTTCGCCACTGGGCGCGCTGATGCTCGGTGCAGCGGCGCTGTTCAGCTTCTGGCAGCTGCGTCGCGCGCCGGCGAAAGCGCTGGCCGACTGGGAGCCCGCCTGCCGGCCGTTGCTGGCGGCCGCCGGCCTGGCCTTCCTCTACCTGGTCGCACCGCTCTGCCTGGCCGTCGACGGCACCGCCATCGCCTGGGCCGTGGCCGGCCTGGCGAGCTTGTTCGCCGGCTTGCGCCTGGGCTCGCGTACCTTCCTGTTCTGCGCCTTCGCCGTGCAACTGCTGGGCGGTGCGCTGTTCCTCCTGCATTTGCAGGGCGGCGATGGCCAGGGTGGGGTATTCGACTCGGGCTGGCGTGGCTTGATGACCGCCTCGCTGATTGGCCTGGCGCTGATCGGCGGCATGCTGCTGGCGGCGCGCGACCCGCTGGTGAAGGACGACAGTCGGCTGCTCATGGGCTTGAGCCTGGTGCTGCTGGCCGGTCTGGCGTTCGTCAACCTGGCAGTGCTGTTCGTCCTGCCTTGGCGCAGCGCCAGCGCGGTATGGGCCGGTAGCGGGCTGCTGATCATCTGGCTGAGCCTGGTGCTGCGCCAGCGCCTGAGCTTCTACTTCGGCCTCGCCTTGCAGGTAGTGGGCGGCCTGGCGTTCCTCCTCGCCGGGCCGTCGCTGTTCGGCTCGCTGAGCGGCGAAGGCCTGCGGCCCCTGGCCCATTCCGGGTTCTGGACGCCGGCAGTGCTGGCCCTGGCGGCGCTGGTCGGCGCCTGGCGGCTGCGCCGCGCCGGCGAGCGCGAGCGGGCGCTGGGTATCGGTACCCTCGGCCTGGCCGAGCTGTCGCACTTGCTGCTGCTCTGGGGAGCCGGCTGGTGGGCGCTGACCGCGCTGTGCGAAACCGTCCGCTTCGTGCCTTATGGCCTGCGCGAGCATGCGTTGCTGCTGGTGGCCGCGGCGACAGTGGCGTCGTGGATGCTGCTGGCGCTGCGCGAGCGCTGGCGCGAACTGGCCCTGCTGTGCCTGGCGCTGGTCCCGGTGGCGCTGTTGGCCCTGGCCAGTGCCTGGCGTTTCGATTACCAGCCGTTCGGCGAATTCGGCTGGCTGGCCTGGCCGCTGCTGTTCGCCACGCACCTGCTGTCGCTGCGACGCCTTGCCCCGTTGCTGCCGGCGAAGGCCCTGAGCGTTGCCCATGTGCTCGGTTGCTGGCTGTTGCTAGGGGTGCTGGCGCTGGAGCTGCGCTACCTGTTCGCCCTGCTCGCCGAACAGTACAACGCCTGGCGTTGGCTGGGCTGGGCGTTGGTCCCGAGCGCCTACCTGCTGCTGGTGGCTGGCGGGCGGAGCCTGCCCTGGCCGCTGCGCGACTTCCCGCGGGAGTATCGGCTGCTCGCCGCTGCGCCGGTGGCGCTGTTGCTGCTCGGCTGGTTCTGGAGCGCCAACCTGCTCAGCGACGGCGCTGCCGAGCCGCTGCCTTACCTGCCGCTGGCCAACCCGCTGGAACTGGGGCTGCTGATCGTGCTGTTCGCCCTCTACCGCTGGAGCGACGCCAGCCTGGCCTCGCTCGTCGATGGCAATGCCAGCGCGCGCCTGGGGCGCCAGGCGTTGGCCGGCGCCTCGCTGTTCGCCCTGCTGACCCTGGCGGTGTGCCGCGCCGCGCACCACCTGGCCGGCGTACCGTTCCAGGCCGAGGCGCTGACCGCGTCGATGCTGGTGCAGGCGGGGCTGTCGCTGGTCTGGACGCTCTGTGCGCTGGGCCTGACCATCGCCGGTACCCGTCTCGGCCGGCGCGACCTGTGGATGGTCGGCGCGGCGCTGGTCGGCGTCGTGGTGGTCAAGCTGTTCTTCGTCGAGCTGGGCAACAGTGGCAGCCTGGAGCGAATCATCTCCTTCATCGGGGTCGGCGTCCTGTTGCTGGTCGTCGGCTACTTCTCACCCTTGCCTCCGCGTCGCGCCGAGGTCGCATCGGAGGCCGAGCAGCCATGACGCGCTCCTTTTCGTTCAGAACCGCCGGCCTGCTCCTGCTGGGCGCCTGCCTGTCCCTGCCGCTGTCGGCGAAGGAGTCTGCCGAAGGTTTCAGCCGCCAGGTGGCGCTGTCGCTGCAGGGCGAAGGTCCCTGGTATCGCCTGAGCATCCCGATGAGCGTGCAGTTGTCGGCTGCCCATGCCGACCTGCGCGACCTGCGGGTCTTCGATGCCGAAGGCGAGGCCTTGCCCTACGCCCTGGTGGCCGGCAGCGAGCGCCAGGCCAGCACGCCGCATGAGGCCGAGGTGCGGCTGTTCCCGTTGCGAGGCACGTCCGCCGCCGACGCGACGCAACCGAACCTGCGGGTGCAGCGCAACACCAGCGGCACCATAGTCGAGGTGCTGACGGAAAACGCCGGGCCGGCTGCCGAGACTTTGCGCGGCTGGCTGATCGACGCGAGCGCGGTGACGTTTCCCCTGGAGCGCCTGCGGCTGGACTGGAGCAGCCCGGAGGAGGGCTTCCAGCGCTTCTCCGTGGAAGCCAGCGACGACCTCGAGCATTGGCAGGCCTGGGGTGACGGACAGATCGCCCGCTTGACCTTCAACGGCGAACGCATCGACGTCAGCGAGGTCAAGCTTCCCGGCCGCCAGGCCCGCTACCTGCGTCTGGCCTGGCCGGCCGGGGCAACCGCGGCAGACCTCCATGGCGCCCGCCTGCAAGGCAGCACGCGGAGCACCGAGCCGGCGCCGATGATCTGGTCCGAGCCGCTGGCCGGGCGCCAGGCGGGGGACGGCGAGTACCGCTGGCAGTTGCCGCTGGCGTTGCCGTTGCAGCGGGTGCGGGTGTCCCTGGAGCAGGCGCTGACCCACACCATCGTCCCGGTGGAACTGTCCGGCCGTGATCGTACGGAGAACGCTTCGCCGCGCCGGGAGGCCGCCTGGAGCAGCCTGGCACGCGGGGTCCTCTACCGGCTGCCGATCGACGGCCGCAACGTACAGCAGAACGAGCTGGAACTGCCGGGCTGGGCGGTGCGCGAGCTGCGTCTGCAGGTGGACCAACGAGGTACCGGCCTGGGCCCGGAGGTCCCGTCCCTGAGTGTCGGCCTGCCGGCCAGCGAACTGGTGTTCCTGGTGCGCGGCAGCCCGCCGTACCGGCTGGCGTTCGGCAAGCCCGGCGCGCAGTCGGCGGCGCTGCCGCTCGGCGTACTGATTCCCGGCTATACCGAGAGCAAGCGCGCCACCCTGGGTAGCGCCAGCCTGGGCGAACCGCTGGAGGTGGCCATGGCGGCCGCGGCGCCGGCACCGGGTAGCGACTGGAAGAAGATCGGCCTGTGGGCGGTACTTCTGCTGGGGGTCGCTCTGCTGGTAATAATGGCAATGAGCCTGCTGCGTTCCTCGCCGAACAAGCCATGAGCCGGTTCCGCGCTATGCTGTTCGGCTGAGGAGGCTTTACGACGGGCCCCGGGGCGCATGCCGACGACGCGGCGGCCCGACAATAAAAACAAATCACGGAGTAAGAGAATGATCAGAATGGCGCTCAAGCCACTGGTAGCGGCCTGCCTGCTGGCTTCGCTGTCCACCGCCCCGCAGGCTGCTCCTTCGCCCTATTCGACGCTGGTGGTGTTCGGCGACAGCCTCAGCGATGCCGGGCAGTTCCCCGATCCTGCCGGCCCCGCCGGAAGCACCTCGCGTTTCACCAACCGGGTCGGCCCGACCTACCAGAACGGCAGCGGCGAGATCTTCGGACCGACCGCGCCCATGCTGCTCGGCAATCAGCTCGGCATCGCCCCGGGCGACCTGGCTGCCTCGACCTCGCCGGTCAACGCCCAGCAGGGCATCGCCGACGGCAACAACTGGGCGGTGGGCGGCTACCGGACCGACCAGATCTACGACTCGATCACCGCGGCCAACGGCTCGCTGATCGAGCGCGACAATACCCTCCTGCGCAGCCGCGATGGCTACCTGGTGGACCGTGCCCGCCAGGGCCTGGGTGCCGATCCGAACGCGTTGTACTACATCACCGGCGGCGGCAACGACTTCCTCCAGGGGCGCATCCTCAACGACGTCCAGGCACAACAGGCCGCCGGTCGCCTGGTGGATAGCGTGCAGGCCCTGCAGCAGGCCGGCGCGCGCTACATCGTGGTCTGGCTGTTGCCCGACCTGGGCCTGACCCCGGCTACCTTCGGTGGTCCCTTGCAGCCTTTCGCCAGCCAACTCAGCGGCACGTTCAACGCCGAGCTGACCGCCCAGTTGAGCCAGGCCGGCGCCAACGTCATTCCGTTGAACATCCCGCTGCTGCTCAAGGAAGGCATGGCCAACCCGGCTTCCTTCGGCCTGGCCGCCGACCAGAACCTGATCGGCACCTGTTTCAGCGGCAACGGCTGTACCATGAACCCGACCTACGGGATCAACGGCAGCACGCCCGACCCGAGCAAACTGCTGTTCAACGACAGCGTGCACCCGACCATCACCGGCCAGCGCCTGATCGCCGACTACACCTATTCGCTGCTGTCGGCGCCCTGGGAGTTGACCCTGCTGCCGGAAATGGCCCACGGCACCCTGCGTGCCTACCAGGACGAACTGCGCAGCCAGTGGCAGGCGGACTGGGAGAACTGGCAGAACGTCGGCCAGTGGCGCGGCTTCGTCGGCGGCGGCGGCCAGCGCCTGGACTTCGACTCCCAGGACAGCGCCGCCAGCGGCGACGGCAATGGCTACAACCTGACCCTTGGCGGCAGCTACCGCATCGACGAGGCCTGGCGCGCCGGGGTCGCCGCCGGTTTCTACCGGCAGAAGCTGGAAGCCGGCGCCAAGGATTCCGACTACCGAATGAACAGCTACATGGCCAGCGCCTTCGTGCAGTACCAGGAAACCCGCTGGTGGGCCGACGCGGCGTTGACCGGCGGCTACCTCGACTACGACGACCTGAAGCGCAAGTTCGCCCTGGGCGGCGGCGAGCGCAGCGAGAAAGGCGACACCAACGGCCACCTGTGGGCGTTCAGCGCGCGCCTGGGCTACGACATCGCCCAGCAGGCCGACAGTCCCTGGCACCTGTCGCCGTTCGTCAGCGCCGACTATGCACGGGTCGAGGTCGACGGCTATTCCGAGAAGGGCGCCAGCGCCACCGCGCTCGACTACGACGACCAGAAGCGCAGCTCGAAGCGCCTGGGCGCCGGCCTGCAAGGCAAGTACGCGTTCGGCAGCGATACCCAGCTGTTCGCCGAGTACGCCCACGAACGCGAGTACGAGGACGACACCCAGGACCTCACCATGTCCCTCAACAGCCTGCCGGGCAATCGCTTTACCCTCGAAGGCTACACCCCGCAGGACCACCTCAACCGCGTCTCCCTCGGCTTCAGCCAGAAGCTGGCACCGGAGCTGTCGCTGCGCGGCGGCTACAACTGGCGCAAGGGCGAGGACGATACCCAGCAGAGCGTCAGCCTGGCGCTGAGCCTGGACTTCTGAGGTAGCGGCGACCGGCGCCCGGGCGGCGCCGGTCGCGTTTCTCGCCGACGGAACGAACGGCGCGCGCCGGCATCAAGAGAGTAGTACCCCGCTGTTACTCGCCGCCCGGTCGACCGCCATACACTGCCGATCCGTTTCGTTCGAGGGAATCGCCCGATGAGTTTCAACACCGAAGTACAGCCCGGCATCTGCATGGAGCCGGACGCCATCACCCAGGAATACGTGTTCAACCACACCATGTTGCGGGTCAAGGATCCGAAGCGCTCGCTCGACTTCTACTCGCGGGTGCTCGGCATGCGCCTGCTGCGTCGCCTGGATTTCGAGGAAGGCCGCTTCTCCCTGTATTTCCTCGCCATGACCCGTGGCGAAGAAGTGCCTGATGCGGTCGACGAGCGCCAGCGATATACCTTCGGGCGCCAGTCGGTCCTCGAGCTGACCCACAACTGGGGCAGCGAGAGCGACGACAGCCAGTACCACAACGGCAACCAGGACCCGCGCGGGTTCGGCCATATCTGTTTCTCGGTGCCCGACCTGGTGGCGGCTTGCGAGCGTTTCGAAACGCTCGGGGTGAACTTCGTCAAGCCGCTGGACCGAGGCATGAAGAACGTGGCCTTCATCAGCGATCCCGACGGCTACTGGGTGGAAATCGTCCAGGCCAGCCTGAACGGCGAGATGGGGCGCGGCTGACGACCGTCGATCGGTTGCGCGCCGCGGAAATGAACCGCGCCGCCGCCGCCGATCTCCAACCGGCGGTTGCGCGGAGTCAAGCGTGACCGCCAATTCCGCGTTAAACTGCGCGGGTTTTTTCCTCTCTCCGGAGCCATCCATGTCCCGCGTTACCCTGAGCCGCTATCTGATCGAGCAGACCCGCAGCCACAACACCCCGGCCGACCTGCGCTTCCTCATCGAGGTCGTGGCGCGTGCCTGCAAGGAAATCAGCCATGCGGTGTCCAAGGGCGCGCTGGGCGGCGTGCTCGGCAGCATGGGCACCGAGAACGTGCAGGGCGAGGTGCAGAAGAAGCTGGACGTGATGTCCAACGAGATCCTGCTGGAAGCCAACGAATGGGCCGGCAACCTGGCCGGCATGGCCTCCGAGGAGATGGACCACCCCTACCAGATTCCGGGGCGCTATCCGAAAGGCGCCTACCTGTTGGTCTTCGACCCGCTGGACGGCTCCAGCAACATCGACGTCAACGTCTCGGTCGGCACCATCTTCTCGGTGCTGCGCTGCCCCAACGAGTACCTGAACCAGAACGATACCCTGCGCGAGGAAGCCTTCCTCCAGCCGGGCACCACCCAGGTCGCCGCCGGCTACGCCATCTACGGCCCGCAGACCATGCTGATGCTGACCCTCGGCAATGGCGTCAAGGGCTTCACCCTGGATCGCGAGCTGGGCAGCTTCGTCCTCACCCACGACAACATCAGCGTGCCGGAAAGCACCGCCGAGTTCGCCATCAACATGTCCAACCAGCGCCACTGGGAAGCGCCGGTGAAACGCTACGTGGAAGAACTGCTGGCCGGCAAGGAAGGCCCGCTGGGCAAGAACTACAACATGCGCTGGATCGCCTCGATGGTCGCCGACGTCCACCGCATCCTGACCCGTGGCGGCGTCTTCATGTACCCGCGCGACGCCCGCGAGCCGGAGAAGCCCGGCAAGCTGCGCCTGATGTACGAAGCCAACCCGATGTCGTTCATCATCGAGCAGGCCGGCGGCGCCGCCACCAACGGCACCCAGCGCATCCTCGACATCAAGCCGGAGAACCTGCACCAGCGTGTCGCGGTGTTCCTCGGCTCGAAGCAGGAAGTCGAGCGCATCACCGGCTACCACGCGGAGTAGGCCGATGAGCGCGCCCTGGGAGACCTTGCTCGACTGGTGGTTCGGCACCTCCAGCGACGCCGCCGAGGTGGTTGCCCAGCGCAACGGCCTGTGGTTCGGCAAGAACGTCTGCCAGGACGCCGATGCCGGCGGCCGTTTCGGCGACCTGGTGAACCAGGCGCTGGACGGCGGCTTGCAGGAGTGGACGGCCGAGGCCGATGGCTGGCTGGCGCTGATCCTGTTGCTCGACCAGTTGCCGCGGATGATCTACCGCGACACGCCGCGCGCCTACGCCGGCGACGCCCGGGCGCAACGGGTGGTGCGCGAGGGCCTGGAAAAAGGCTTCGACCGCCAGTTGCCGCCGGTGCGCCGGGTGTTCGCCTACCTGGTCCTGGAGCACGCCGAGGACCTGCCCAGCCAGGAGCGGGCGGTAGCCTGCTTCCGCGACCTGCGCGATCAGGTCGGTGGCAGCGTGCGCAAGCCCTTCGACGATTTCTACGACTATGCCGAGCGGCATCATGCGGTAGTCGCCCGCTTCGGTCGCTTTCCCCATCGCAACGCCATTCTCGGCCGCCCCTCCAGCGAGGAGGAGACGGCGTTCCTCAGGGAACCCGGTTCGCGTTTCTGACTCCAAGGCTCCGGATTTCCCCCGCGTGTGCCAAGCTGTAGGGCAGCGCTTCCCCCGAACAAGGAGTTCCTCATGGCGTCGTTCCGTACCCTGGCCGTGGTCGCTTTCTGCGTCGTCCTGGCCGCCTGCAGCAAGATCAACCAGGAAAACTATTCCAAGCTCAAGGCCGGCATGAGCAAGGCCGAGGTCGAGGCGATCCTCGGCAAGCCCACCGAGTGCTCCGGCGCGCTGGGCATGTCCAGTTGCACCTGGGGCGACGAGAAGGCTTTCATCAGCGTGCAGTACGCGGCCGACAAGGCGCTGCTCTTCTCCGGCCAGGGGCTCAAGTGATCGGTCTGCCGATCCGGGTGCTCTGCACCCTGTGGCTGGGCTTGCTGCTGGTCGGTTGCGCGGGCTCGCCGAAGAATCCGCCGGCCACCGAGCAGGTCGACCTCCAGCGCTACCAGGGCACCTGGTACGAACTGGCGCGCTTGCCGATGTTCTTCCAGCGCAACTGCGCGCAATCGGAGGCGCATTACCGCTTGCAGGAAGACCAGAGCATCCAGGTGATCAATCGCTGCCTGACCCTGGATGGCGACTGGGAGCAGGTGGAGGGGCGGGCAGTCGCCCAGCAACCGGGTCGCACCGACAAGTTGTGGGTGCGCTTCGACAACTGGTTCGCCAATCTCTTCCCCAACGTGGCGCGCGGCGACTATTGGGTGCTGGCGGTGGACGACGACTACCGTACCGCGCTGGTGGGCAATCCGAACCGTGAATACCTGTGGCTGCTGTCGCGTACCCCGCAGGTTTCGCAGCAGACCCGCGAACGTCTGCTGGAAGAAGCGCGCAGCCGCGGTTACGCGGTGGACGAGCTGATCTGGCGGGTACCCGACGGCCAGTTGAAGCGGAGCCAGTGAAGGAACGCCCCGCCGGGGCGTTTTTTCTTTCCAGCGCCGTTCACGCCTGGCGGCTGGCGTGGGAAGTATCGGCGTTTAGCGCCCGACGGCTCGAACGAGTGGGGCGGATAAGCGCAACGCGGTTGTCCGCCGCTGTGCAGGGTCAGTCGAGCAGTTCCCCCAGCACCTGGACGAATGCCCGTGCGCTGCGCTCTTCCCCTGCATGCCGGCCGTCGCGCACCACCCATCTGCCGGCCACCATCACGTCGCGCACCTGGCGGTCGCCGCCGGCGAACAGCCAGCGGTTGAGCAGGGCGTCGCCCTCGGCGCTGGCCAGGTAGGGGTCGTTGCCGTCGAGCACCAGCAGGTCGGCGCGACGGCCCACGGCGAGACTACCGATCGGCTGCCCAAGGGCCTGGGCGCCGCCAGCCAGAGCAGCGTCGTAGAGCGTGCGGCCGATCATCGGCTGGTCGTCGCGGTACAGCCGGTTGCGTTTCCGGTCACGCAGGCGCTGGCCGTATTCCAGCCAGCGGAGTTCCTCGACCACGCTGAGCGAGACGTGGCTGTCCGAGCCGATGCCCAGGCGCCCGCCCTGGGCGAGGAAGTCCGTCGCCGGGAAGATGCCGTCGCCGAGGTTGGCCTCGGTGCTCAGGCACAGGCCGGCCACCGCGCCGCTACGCGCCATCGCCGCCACCTCGGCGGGGTCGGCGTGGGTCGCATGGACCAGGCACCAGCGCTGGTCGACCGCGACGTTCTCGTACAGCCATTGCAACGGCCGGCGTCCGCTCCAGGCCTGGCAGTCGTCGACTTCCTTCTGCTGTTCGGCGATATGGATGTGGACCGGCAGGTCGTCGTGGCCGGCGGCGAGGACCGTGGCGATCTGCTGCGGAGTCACCGCGCGCAGGGAGTGGAAGCACAGGCCCAGGGAGTGGCCTGCCGCCTCCAGCGGCGCGCGCAGGCGCTGGAGCAGTTCCAGGTAGGCCTCGCTGCCATTGATGAAGCGCCGCTGGCCCTCGCTGGCCGGCTGGCCGCCGAAGCCTGCGTGACTGTAAAGCACGGGCAGCAGGGTCAGGCCGATACCTGCGGCGCTGGCGGCGCGGGAGATGCGCAGGGAAAGTTCGGCGGGGTCGGCGTAGGAGCGGCCGTCGAGGTCGTGATGGACGTAGTGGAATTCCGCCACCGCGGTGTAGCCGGCCTTGAGCATCTCGATGTAGAGCTGGCAGGCGATGACCTCGATCTGTTCCGGCGACAGTCGAGCGACCATCCGGTACATCAGCTCGCGCCAGGTCCAGAAACTGTCGTTGGGATTGCCGGCGACTTCGGCGAGCCCGGCCATGGCGCGCTGGAACGCGTGCGAATGGAGGTTGGGCATCCCCGGCAGCACGGCGCCGCCGAGGCGTTCGGCGCCGTCGGCGTTGGCGTCGGGACGAATCCCGGCGAGGACTCCGTCCGCGGAAATCTCGAAACGGACATTTCGCGCCCAGCCTTCCGGCAGCAACGCACGTTCAGCGAAAATTGCGGACATAATCAGCTCACACGCAGTCTGTTTTATTTGTATATACATATACAGACGATTAAGTGGTGCGTAAACTCACTTCATCGACGCCTCGACAAGGAGTCTCTCCGTGACGTCCTCTTCCTCCGATCGTTCCCCGCTGGCCTCGCAACTCGGCGAGGTACCGGCGCCGCTCTACGCGCGGGTCAAGCAGATGATCGTCAGCCAGATCCAGTCGGGCGCCTGGCCGCCGCACCACCGGGTGCCGTCCGAGAGCGAACTGGTCAGCCAGCTCGGCTTCAGTCGCATGACCATCAATCGCGCCCTGCGCGAACTGACCAGCGACGGCCTGCTGGTGCGCATGCAGGGGGTAGGAACCTTCGTCGCCGAGCCCAAGGGCCAGTCGGCGCTGTTCGAGGTGCACAACATCGCCGACGAGATCGCGGCCCGCGGGCATCGCCATCGTTGCCAGGTGATCACCCTCGGCGAGGAGGTCGCCGGCCCCGAGCGCGCCCTGGCACTGGACGTGCGCGAAGGCCAGCGGGTGTTCCACTCGCTGATCGTGCACTACGAGAACGATATCCCGGTGCAGATCGAGGACCGCTACGTGAACGCCGCGGTGGCGCCGGACTACCTCAAGCAGGATTTCACCCGGCAAACGCCCTATGCCTACCTGACCCAGGTGGCGCCGCTCACCGAGGGCGAGCATGTGGTCGAGGCGATCCTCGCCGAGCCGGCCGAGTGCAAGCTGTTGCAGATCGAACGCGGCGAGCCGTGCCTGCTGATCCGCCGCCGCACCTGGTCCGGGCGTGTCGCGGTGACCGCCGCGCGGCTGCTGCACCCGGGTTCCCGCCACCGTCTGGAAGGACGTTTCAGCTCATGAGCGAACTCCGCATCCTGCGCGCCGTCGACTACCCGAGAATGCCGTGGAAGAACGGCGCCGGCTCCACCGAGGAGATCGCCCGCGACGGCGGCGACGGCCTGGACGGCTTCGGCTGGCGCCTGTCGATCGCCGATGTCGGCGAGTCCGGCGGCTTCTCCCGCTTCGCCGGTTACCAGCGGATCATCAGCGTGCTGGAGGGCGGCGGCATGCGCCTGCGGGTGGATGGCGCGGAATCCGCGCCGCTACGCGCCCGGCAGGCCTTCGCTTTTTCCGGCGACAGCGAGGTGCACTGCACCCTGCTCGATGGAGCTATCCGCGACTTCAACCTGATCTATGCGCCCCGGCGCCATCGCGCGCGCCTGCAATGGCTGCGGGTCGAGGGCGAGCTGGACTGGCACGGCACGGCGAGCACGCTGCTGCTGTTCGCCCAGCAGGACGGGGTAGCGATTTCCTTGCAAGGGCAACCTCGCGGGCAACTGGCTGCCCACGACTGCCTGTGCGCCGAGGGGCTGCAGGGCTTGCAGCATTGGCGCCTGACGGCCCACGAGCCGGCGTGGGTCTGTGCGGTGGAACTCGATTCGCTGTGATTCGCCGGCGCCGCCAGGAAAAAGCGTCTACACCGAAAGGGTAGGCGCTTTTGTCTATCCAAAGAATCAAACGTTATTAATCCAATATTTTTAATGCCTATATAGTTCCGCATGCCGTCCGACTCCAACCGGGAGACCCGCATGCCCCCGCTTCGCCAGATCCTCGCCGTCCTCGCCCTGGGCGCCAGCCTCGCCAGCCAGACCGCCGTCGCGGCGGAATGCCCGTACCCGGGCAAAGTGGTGTTCGCCGGGCTGAACTGGGAAAGCGGCATGTTCACCACCGACCTGTTGCGCTACGTACTGGAAAAAGGCTACGGCTGCGAGACCGACGCGCTGCCGGGCAATACCGTGACCATGGAAAACGCCCTGCGCCAGAACGATATCCAGGTCACCGGGGAGCAATGGGCCGGGCGTAGCCCGGTGTGGCGCGCGGCGGAGGAGGCGGGCGAGGTGTTCTCCGTCGGCGAGACGGTGAAGGGCGCCACCGAGGGCTGGTGGGTGCCGGAGTACCTGGTCAAGGGCGACCCGCAACGAGGCATCGAGGCGAAGGCGCCGGAGTTGAGGTCGGTCGCCGACCTGCCGCGCTACAAGGCGCTGTTCCGCGATCCCGAGGAGCCCGCCAAGGGGCGTTTCTACAACTGCCCGACCGGCTGGACCTGCGAGATCGTCAACAGCCAGAAGCTCAAGGCCTACAGGTTGCAGGACAGCTACACGAACTTCCGCACCGGCACCGGCCCGGCGCTGGATGCGGCGATCAGTGCGGCCTTCCGGCGCGGCGAGCCGGTGCTTTTCTACTATTGGTCGCCGACTCCGTTGATGGGCCGTTTCAAGCTGATGCAACTGGAAGAGCCGCCGTTCAGCGAGAAGGCCTGGGCCACCCTGTCCGATCCGAAGAACCCCGACCCCATCGGTTCCCGCTCGTTGCCGGCGAAGATCACCATTGGCGTTTCCCGCGATTTCCATGACAAGGCGCCGGCGTTGGTCGAGCTGTTCCGCAAGGTCGAGATCCCCTTGCCGCTGTTCAACGAGCTGCTCGCCGACATGGCGCAGAATCATCGCGAGGTCGGCGAGGTGCGTGCGCAGTTTCTTCGCCAGCATCGCGAAATCTGGAGCCACTGGGTGCCGGCCGAAGTCGCCGCGCGCCTCGATACCTCCCTGAAGTAAGCCTCGCCAGCCTTCATGGCGCACTACCTGAGCGGGCGTCAGCGCACCCTGGTGCGGCGGCTCCAGGATACCTTCCAGGCGCGCAGCGAATGGCCGACCTGGCTGCTGGTCGCCTGCCTGTACGGCGGTTGGGCACTGCTCGTGAGCCAGTATGAGCGCTGGGGTTGGCCGGTACTGGCGGGACTGGTGCCGTTCGCCTCCCTCTACATGTCGTTGCAGCATGAGCTGATCCATGGCCACCCGACCCGCTGGCCGAGGTTCAACGCCATGCTCGGCTACCTGCCACTGGCCGTCTGGTATCCCTATCCGCTGTACCGTGACAGCCACTTGCGGCACCACCTCGACGAGCAACTGACCTACCCGGGGCTGGACCCCGAGAGTCGCTACGTCAGTCTGTCCGAGTGGCCGCGCCTGGGCTCCTGGCGGCGGCGCTGGCTCTGCCTGGACAAGACCCTGCTCGGTCGCGCCACCCTCGGCCCGCTGCTGGCCCTGGCGGCGATGGCGCGCCTGGAAGGTTCGCGGTTGCGCCGGGGAGAGGGTGCCGCCTGGCGCCTGTGGGGCCTGCATGCCGTGCTGCTGGGCGGGTTGCTGGCCGGGCTTTGGCGCTGGGCGGGCATCCCGCCCTGGCTGTACCTGCCGGCGGTGGCCTATCCGGCCCTCGGCCTGAGCATGCTGCGCTCTTTCTACGAGCACCGTCCGGCCCGCGAGCCGGCGCAGCGCAGCGTGCTGGTCGAGGCGGGGTGGCCGTGGCGGCTGCTGTTCCTCAACAACAACCTGCATCTGGTCCACCACGATCTGCCGGGCCTGCCCTGGTACCTGCTGCCGCGCGTGTATAGCGCAAGCCGCCGTGCCTACCGGCGACGCAGTGGCGATTTCCACCTGCCCGGCTATGGTCGTCTATGGCGGCGCCACGGTTGGCGGCCAGTGGATGCGCCGGTGCATCCCGAGCATTGAAGGCAGGCGGACGAGAGCATGATCGATACCCCGGTGGTGGCGGCGCTGGACATGTATGTCGAGCCGGACTGCGTCAGGCAGGCCGGCGCAACCTTCATCGGCGAGGTCTGCCGGCGCCTGGGCGTGCGCCGTTACGCGTCGGCCGCCACCGATCTGGCGGTGCAGTGGCGACAGCCTAACCTGTTGTTCGCGCAGACCTGCGGCTATCCGCTGATGACCCAGTTGCGCGGCCAGGTGGCGGTGCTCGCGGTGCCCAGCTACGACTTGCCCGATTGTGCTCCCGGCGAGCATTGCAGCCTGTTCGTCGCCGCCGAAGGACAGGCGCGCCAGCGCCTCGGCGACTTCCGCAATACCCGCCTGGCGCTCAACGACCACGACTCCAACAGCGGCATGAACCTGCTGCGCCATGCGCTGGCGCCGCTGGGGCGAGACTCGGCGTTCTTCGCCGAGGTGCACATCAGCGGCGGCCACCTGCGCAGCCTGGCGATGGTGGCCGCGGGTGAGGTCGAGCTGACCTCGGTGGATGCAGTGACCTTCGGCTACCTGCAACGCCACGCACCGGAGCGCCTGGACGGCCTGCGCGTGCTCGGGCGCAGCGCGCCGAGCCCGGCCTTGCCGCTGATCACCTCGCTGCACTGGAGTGCGGCGCAACGCCGCGAGCTGTTCGAAGCGCTGAACCTGACGCTGATCGAGTGCCCGCACCTGGCCGCGACACTGGCGCTGAAAAGCTTCCTCCCGGCCGGCGAGGAGCATTACCGGATTCTCCTCGACTACGAGCGTCAGGCGCAGGGCTGGGGTTACCCGCAATTGCGCTGAACGGTGTTACCGAAGGCCCCAAACCGGTGCGCGCACGCTTCGATCACGTGCACCCAGGGCCGTTCCGGCAGGCTCCTTCTCCCGGGGGAGAGGCTACCTTCGCTAATTCTTAACTACAGAAAAATCAACGGGTTGAATGAAATTCACGGGAATGTGGAGATATCGCCGGAGGGCGTGGCGGCAGAATTGGCCCTTCCTTTGCTTATACTTGTATGTACAAGCATAGATGTGTTCGGTAGACCCAGCCCGACCTCTGCTTCGTCCCCGAATTCAGGCGCACCCTCGCCGGTCGCCGCCCGTTGAACGCCACGCCCAGGAGCCTGCCGTGACCACCCCGAGCAAATTCCGCGATATTGAAATCCGCGCCCCGCGCGGCACTACGCTGACCGCCAAGAGCTGGCTGACCGAAGCGCCGCTGCGCATGCTGATGAACAACCTCGACCCGGAGGTCGCGGAGAACCCCAGGGAACTGGTGGTTTACGGCGGCATCGGCCGTGCCGCGCGCAACTGGGAGTGCTACGACAGGATCGTCGAGACCCTCAAGCAACTGAACGACGACGAGACCCTGCTGGTACAGTCCGGCAAGCCGGTCGGCGTGTTCAAGACCCACGCCAACGCGCCGCGGGTGCTGATCGCCAACTCCAACCTGGTGCCGCACTGGGCGACCTGGGAACACTTCAACGAACTGGACGCCAAGGGCCTGGCGATGTACGGCCAGATGACCGCCGGTTCGTGGATCTACATCGGCAGCCAGGGCATCGTCCAGGGCACCTACGAAACCTTCGTCGAGGCTGGCCGCCAGCATTACGACGGCAATCTCAAGGGCCGCTGGGTGCTTACCGCCGGCCTTGGCGGCATGGGCGGCGCCCAGCCGCTGGCGGCGACCCTGGCCGGCGCCTGTTCGCTGAACATCGAGTGCCAGCAGAGCCGCATCGACTTCCGCCTGCGCAGTCGCTACGTCGACGAGCAGGCCAAGGACCTGGACGACGCCCTGGCGCGGATCCAGCGCTACACCGCCGAAGGCAAGGCCATCTCCATCGCCCTGCTGGGCAATGCCGCCGAGATCCTTCCGGAACTGGTTCGCCGCGGCGTACGCCCGGACATGGTCACCGACCAGACCAGCGCCCACGATCCACTCAACGGCTACCTGCCGGCCGGCTGGAGCTGGGAAGAGTACCGCGACCGCGCGCAGACCGACCCGGCCGCCGTGGTCAAGGCCGCCAAGCAGTCCATGGCGGTACACGTGCGGGCCATGCTGGTGTTCCAGCAGCAGGGCGTGCCGACCTTCGACTATGGCAACAACATCCGCCAGATGGCCAAGGAAGAGGGGGTGGCCAATGCCTTCGATTTCCCCGGCTTCGTCCCGGCCTACATCCGCCCGCTGTTCTGTCGCGGCATCGGTCCGTTCCGCTGGGCCGCGCTGTCGGGCGACCCGCAGGACATCTACAAGACCGACGCCAAGGTCAAGCAACTGATCCCCGACGATGCCCACCTGCACCGTTGGCTGGACATGGCCCGCGAGCGCATCAGCTTCCAGGGCCTGCCGGCGCGCATCTGCTGGGTTGGCCTGGGGCTGCGCGCCAAGCTCGGCCTGGCCTTCAACGAGATGGTGCGCAGCGGCGAGCTGTCCGCGCCGATCGTCATCGGCCGCGACCACCTCGACTCCGGCTCGGTGGCCAGCCCCAACCGCGAGACCGAGGCCATGCAGGACGGCTCCGACGCGGTGTCCGACTGGCCGCTGCTGAATGCCCTGCTGAATACCGCCAGCGGCGCCACCTGGGTCTCGCTGCACCACGGCGGCGGCGTAGGCATGGGCTTCTCCCAGCACTCCGGGATGGTGATCGTCTGCGACGGTAGCGACGAGGCCGCCGAACGCATCGCCCGCGTGCTGACCAACGACCCGGGTACCGGGGTGATGCGGCACGCCGACGCCGGCTACCAGGTCGCCATCGATTGCGCGAAGGAGCAGGGCCTGAACCTGCCGATGATCACCGCCCAGCGCTGACCTCGAAAACCGCCTCCACGCCGGCGGGGCGTGGGGGCGGCCGCCCACTGTCCCGACCAGGCCACAACAAGAATGGCGGCGCGCGAGCCGCAGCGGAGTACAGCAGCATGACCCAGGGCAGCGACAGCAAGCCACTGATCGAACGGCGCTCTATCGACTACATCCCGGCGAACGAGCGCCACGGCCGCCTCTACAGCCAGTTCACCCTCTGGCTGGGGGCCAACCTGCAGATCACCGCCATCGTCACCGGCGCCCTCGCCGTGGTCCTCGGCGGCGACGTGTTCTGGTCGCTGGTCGGCCTGCTCATCGGCCAGCTCCTCGGCGGCGCGGTGATGGCCCTGCACGCCGCGCAGGGGCCGCGCCTGGGGCTGCCGCAGATGATTTCCAGCCGGGTGCAGTTCGGCGTCTACGGCGCCTGCATCCCGATCGCCCTGGTGTGCCTGATGTACCTGGGCTTCACCGCCACCGGCACGGTGCTTTCCGGCCAGGCCATCGGCCAGCTCACCGGGCTCAGCGACAGCGCCGGGATCTTCATCTTCGCCGCCTTCATCGTCCTGGTGACGGTGCTCGGCTATCGCGTCATCCACATCATCGGGCGGATCGCCAGCGTCCTCGGCATCATCGCCTTCGCCTACCTGTTCAGCCGCCTGATGCTGCTCAGCGACATCGGCGACCTGCTCGCCATCCGCCATTTCAGCTGGGCCTCGTTCCTCCTCGCGGTGTCGCTGGCGGCGTCCTGGCAGATCGCCTTCGGCCCCTACGTGGCCGACTATTCACGCTACCTGCCGGCGTCCACCTCGTCGTGGAAGACCTTCCTCGCCGTCGGCCTCGGCTCGGTGCTCGGCGCCCAGGCCTCGATGGTCCTCGGGGTGTTCTCCGCAGCCCTGGCCAACGGCCAGTTCGCCGGCCGCGAGGTGGCCTACATCGTCGGCCTGGGCAGCAGCGGGACCGTCGCCGCGCTGCTCTACTTCAGCATCGCCTTCGGCAAGGTGACCATTTCCACGCTGAACTCCTACGGCAGCTTCATGTGCATCGCGACCATCATCAGCAGCGTACGCGGCCAACTGGAGATCACCCGCGTGCAACGCCTGTTCTTCGTCCTCGCGATCGTCGGCGCCTCGACGCTCATCGCGCTGCTCGGCCAGCACTCGTTCCTCGCTGCGTTCAAGTCCTTCATCCTGTTCCTGCTGACCTTCTTCACCCCGTGGAGCGCGGTGAACCTGGTCGACTACTACTTCATCACCCGCGAGCGCTATGACGTGCCCGCGCTGGCCGACCCCGACGGCCGCTACGGTCGCTGGAACCTGCCGGGAATCGCCGTCTATACCCTCGGCGTGCTGGTGCAGATGCCGTTCCTGGCGACCACGCTGTACACCGGACCGATGGTCGAGCACCTCGGCGGCGTGGATATCTCCTGGATCATCGGCTTGCTGGTGCCGGCGGTCCTCTACTACCTGGTGGCGCGGCGCAAGGCCACGCGCCAGGCCCCGGCGCGAATGATCCTGCCGGCCGATCCCGGCGCCTTCGAACATCCCGCGCACGGGGCCTGAGACGAATTTCCAGGGCGGCGCGGCCGCCTTCAATCCCATGAAACGCCGCCGGCGGACGGCGCTGCCGAGCCTGCCGAACCGAACAAGGAGCCTTCGATGAGCCTGCATCTGAAACCCGGCCAGTTGACCCTGGCCGACCTGCGCCAAGCCTACCTGGCCCCCGTGCGCCTGAGCCTGGATCCCAGCGCCGACGCGCCGATCGCCGCCAGCGTCGCCTGTGTCGAGAACATCATCGCCGAGGGCCGCACCGCCTACGGCATCAACACCGGCTTCGGCCTGCTGGCCTCGACGCGGATTTCCCCGGCCGACCTGGAGAAGCTCCAGCGTTCCATCGTCCTGTCCCATGCCGCCGGCGTCGGCGAGGCGCTGGACGACGCCATGGTGCGGCTGGTCATGCTGCTCAAGGTGAACAGCCTGGCGCGCGGGTTCTCCGGCATCCGCCGCAAGGTGATCGACGCGCTGATCGCGCTGATCAACGCCGAGGTCTATCCGCACATCCCGCTGAAAGGCTCGGTGGGTGCGTCCGGCGACCTGGCGCCGCTGGCGCACATGTCGCTGGTGCTGATCGGCGAAAGCCGGGCGCGCCATCGCGGTGAGTGGCTGCCGGCCGCCGAAGCGCTGGCGGTGGCCGGGCTGGAGCCGCTGACCCTGGCGGCGAAGGAAGGCCTGGCCCTGCTCAATGGCACCCAGGTGTCCACCGCCTACGCGCTGCGCGGGTTGTTCGAGGCCGAGGACCTGTTCGCCGCCGCCACCGTCTGCGGCGGGCTCAGCGTCGAGGCCATGCTCGGTTCGCGGGCGCCGTTCGATGCGCGCATCCATGCCGCGCGCGGCCAGCGTGGGCAGATCGACGTGGCCGCGGCCTATCGCGACCTGCTCACCGCCAGCAGCGAGGTGGCGCGCTCCCATGAGAAGTGCGACAAGGTCCAGGACCCCTATTCGCTGCGTTGCCAGCCGCAGGTGATGGGCGCCTGCCTGACCCAGATGCGCCAGGCCGCCGAGGTGCTGGAGATCGAAGCCAACGCGGTGTCCGACAACCCGCTGGTATTCGCCGCCGAGGGCGACGTGATCTCCGGCGGCAACTTCCACGCCGAACCGGTGGCGATGGCCGCCGACAACCTGGCCCTGGCGTTGGCCGAGATCGGTTCGCTGTCGGAACGGCGCATCTCGCTGATGATGGACATGCACATGTCGCAGTTGCCGCCGTTCCTGGTGGCCAACGGCGGGGTCAACTCCGGCTTCATGATCGCCCAGGTCACCGCCGCCGCGCTGGCCAGCGACAACAAGGCCCTGGCCCATCCGGCCAGCGTCGACAGCCTGCCGACCTCGGCCAACCAGGAAGACCACGTGTCGATGGCGCCGAACGCCGGCAAACGGCTCTGGGCGATGGCCGAGAACGTCCGCGGGATTCTCGCCGTGGAATGGCTGGGCGCCTGCCAGGGCCTGGACTTCCGCGAGGGCCTGAAGAGTTCGCCGAAGCTGGAGCAGGCTCGCCGCCTGCTGCGCGACAAGGTGCCGTACTACCAGGAGGATCGCTTCTTCGCCCCTGATATCGAGGCCGCCAGCCAGTTGCTCGCCAGCGGTTGCCTGAACGCGCTGCTGCCGGCCCGGCTGTTGCCGAGCCTTTGATACCCGCCCCCGGCCGCTCGGCCGGGGCGCTCCAGCAAGAACAACAACAGGAGAGCCGAGGGATGACGCACGACACGGGGCTTCGGCGCGGGCTGAACGCCCGTCATATTCGTTTCATGGCACTGGGGTCGGCGATCGGCACCGGCCTGTTCTACGGTTCCGCATCGGCCATCCAGATGGCCGGGCCGGCGGTGCTGCTGGCCTACCTGGTCGCCGGCGCGGCGGTGTACATGGTGATGCGCGCGCTCGGCGAGATGGCGGTGCACGAGCCGGTGTCCGGCTCGTTCGGCCATTACGCCAGCAGCTATCTCGGCCCCCTGGCCGGGTTCGTCACCGGCTGGACCTACGCTTTCGAGATGATCATCGTCTGCCTCGCCGATGTCACCGCGTTCGGCATCTACATGGGGTTCTGGTTTCCCGACGTGCCGCGCTGGATCTGGGTACTGTCCATCGTGCTGTTCATCGGCGGGCTGAACCTCTGCCATGTCAAGGTCTTCGGCGAGCTGGAGTTCTGGCTGTCGCTGGTCAAGGTCGGCGCCATCGTCGCGATGATCCTCGCCGGGCTCGGCATCATGTTCTTCGGCTTCAGCCTGGACGGCGCGGCGACGTCCGCCACCGGCGTGCACAACCTGTGGCAGCACGGCGGCTTCCTGCCCAACGGTTGGGCCGGGCTGGTCGCCTCGCTGTCGGTGGTGGTGTTCGCCTTCGGCGGCATCGAGATCATCGGCATCACCGCCGGCGAGGCGCAGGACCCGCAGCGGGTGATCCCGCGGGCGATCAATGCGGTGCCGCTGCGCATCCTGCTGTTCTACGTGCTGACCCTGTTCGTGCTGATGGCGATCTTCCCCTGGCAGCAGATCGGCAGCAACGGCAGTCCCTTCGTGCAGATCTTCGACGGCCTGGGGATCGAGTCGGCCGCGGCGATCCTCAATGTCGTGGTGATCACCGCGGCGATTTCGGCGATCAACAGCGACATCTTCGGCGCCGGTCGCATGCTCTACGGCATGGCCCGCCAGGGCCAGGCGCCGGTCGGCTTCTCGCGGGTGTCGCGGCACGGCGTGCCGTGGATGACCGTGCTGCTGATGGCGGTTGCCCTGCTGCTCGGCGTGGCGCTGAACTACCTGATCCCGCAGAGCGTATTCCTGTTGATCGCGTCCATCGCCACCTTCGCCACCGTGTGGGTCTGGCTGATGATCCTCCTGGCCCAGGTCGGCATGCGCCGGCGCATGGGGCCACGCCAGGTCGCCGCGCTGAAGTTCCCGGTGCCGCTGTGGCCATTCGCGCCGGCGGCGGCGATCGTCTTCATGCTGTTCATCTTCGTGGTGCTCGGCTATTTCCCGGACACCCGCCCGGCCCTGTGGGTCGGGGCTATCTGGATCGCCTTGCTGGTGATCGCCTACCGGCGCTGGGTCAGGCCGAAGGGCGATGCCGCGCATGGCGTGCTTCAGGCCCAGGGAGGGCTGTGACGGAACCGACGGCGGCCTGAGCCGCCGGCCAATAACAATGATCGAGGCCGTTCCCCCGGGCGCGGCCCGCAGGTTTTCCAACTGCCTTTCCCAATCGTGCATCTGGAGCGTCGAACCATGCGATACAAGAAGTCGATGTTGAGTGTTCTCTGTGCCCTCGGCCTGCTCGCCGCCGCGGCGGGCGCCCAGGCGGAAGGTTGGTGCGAGTCCGGCAAGGCGGTGAAATTCGCCGGGCTGAACTGGGAGAGCGGGACGCTGCTCACCGAACTGATGCAGTTCGTCCTGGCCAAGGGCTACGGCTGTACCACCGACAGCCTGCCGGGCAACTCGATCACCATGGAGCAGGCGCTGAGCACCAATGACATCCAGGTCTTCGCCGAGGAGTGGATCGGCCGCAGCGACGCCTGGAACAAGGCTGCCGCGGCCGGCAAGGTGGTCGGCGTCGGCGAACCCATCGTCGGCGCGGTGGAGGGCTGGTACGTGCCGCGCTACGTGATCGAGGGCGACCCGCAGCGCAAGCTCGAGGCGAAGGCGCCGAAGCTGCGCTCTATCGCCGACCTGGCGCAGTACGCCGAGGTCTTCCGCGACCCGGAAGAGCCGGGCAAGGGGCGCTTCTACAATTGCCCGGCCGGCTGGACCTGCGAGCTGGAGAACAGCGAGATGCTGAAAAGCTACGGCCTGGAGGAGACGTTCACCAATTTCCGGCCGGGCACCGGCCCGGCACTGGACGCGGCGGTGCTGTCGAGCTATCGGCGCGGCGAGCCTATCCTGTTCTACTACTGGTCGCCGACGCCGCTGATGGGCCGCGCCGACCTGGTGCGCCTGGAGGAAAGGCCCGGCGTCGACAAGCGCATCAGGATCCAGGTCGGCCTGTCGCGGACCTTCCACGACCAGGCGCCGGAGCTGGTGGCGGTGCTGGAGAAGGTCAACCTGCCGGCGGAGCTGCTGAACAGCGACCTGGCGCGGATGGCCAAGGACCGGATCGATGCGGCGCGCCTGGCGCGCGAGTTCCTCAAGGAGCACCCCGAGGTCTGGCACGCCTGGGTCGACGAGGACGCGGCGAAGAAGATCGAAGCGGCACTCTGAACCCACGACCGACGAGAGCAGACCATGTTTCCCGAACGCCTGACATTTTCCATCGCCGACTGGGTCAACGCTTGGGTCGACGCCCTGGTGACCAACTACGGCGACCTGTTCCGCAAGATATCCGACACCCTGCTGTGGGCCATCGTCAACCTCGAAGGGCTGCTCCGCGCCACGCCCTGGTGGCTGTTGCTGGCGATCGTCGCGGCGATCGCCTGGCACGCCACCCGGCGCCTGCTGCCGACCCTGGTGATCACCGGCCTGCTGTTCCTGGTCGGCGCCGTCGGCCTCTGGGACAAGCTGATGCAGACCCTCGCGCTGATGCTGGTGGCGACCTTCATCTCGGTGCTGATCGGCATCCCCCTGGGCATCCTCGCCGCGCGCAGCAACCGCCTGCGCGCGGTGCTGATGCCGCTGCTGGACATCATGCAGACCATGCCCAGCTTCGTGTACCTGATCCCGGTGCTGATGTTGTTCGGCCTGGGCAAGGTGCCGGCGATCTTCGCCACCGTGATCTATGCCGCGCCGCCGCTGATCCGCCTCACCGACCTGGGCATCCGCCAGGTCGACAGCGAGGTGATGGAGGCGGTCAACGCCTTCGGCGCCAACCGCTGGCAGCAGCTGTTCGGCGTGCAGTTGCCGCTGGCCCTGCCGAGCATCATGGCGGGGATCAACCAGACCACCATGATGGCCCTGTCGATGGTGGTGATCGCTTCGATGATCGGCGCCCGCGGCCTCGGCGAAGACGTACTGGTGGGCATCCAGACGCTGAACGTGGGCAAGGGCCTGGAAGCCGGCCTGGCGATCGTCATCCTCGCGGTGGTGATCGACCGCATCACCCAGGCCTATGGCCGTTCCCGGCACGAGACGAGCAAATGAGCGGTGCGCAGATGAACAAGATCGAAGTGAAGAACGTGTTCAAGATCTTCGGCCCGCGCGCCGATGCCGCGCTGGCCCTTATCCGCCAGGGACGCAGCAAGGGCGAAGTGCTGGCGCAGACCGGCTGCGTGGTCGGCGTCAACGACCTGTCGCTGACCATCGGTGCTGGCGAGATCTTCGTGATCATGGGCCTGTCGGGTTCCGGCAAGTCGACCCTGGTGCGCCATTTCAACCGCCTGATCGACCCCACCAGCGGCGAGATCCTGGTGGATGGCGAGGACATCCTGCGCTACGACATGGAAGCCCTCCGGCAATTCCGCCGGCGCAAGATCAGCATGGTGTTCCAGAGTTTCGGCCTGCTGCCGCACAAGAGCGTGCTCGACAATGTCGCCTACGGCCTGAAGGTTCGCGGCGAAAGCCGGGCGCAGTGCCACGAGCGGGCCCTGCACTGGATCGCCACGGTGGGCCTGAAGGGCTACGAGAAGTCCTATCCGCACCAGCTTTCCGGCGGCATGCGCCAGCGTGTCGGCCTGGCCCGCGCGCTGGCCGCCGACACCGAGATCATTCTCATGGACGAGGCCTTCAGCGCCCTCGACCCGTTGATCCGCGCGGACATGCAGGACCAGTTGCTGGAACTGCAGAAAACCCTGCACAAGACCATCGTCTTCATCACCCACGACCTCGACGAGGCGGTACGCATCGGCAACCGCATCGCGATCCTCAAGGACGGCCAGCTGATCCAGGTCGGCACGCCACGGGAAATCCTCCACCAGCCGGCCGACGACTACGTCGACCGCTTCGTCCAGCGGCGGGTGGCGAACCTATGAGCGACCTACCGAGCGTCGTGTTCGGCGACGGCCCGCTGCGTTGGCAGGAACTGGTCGCGGTGGCCCGGCACGGTGCGCGCCTGGAACTGTCGGCGGCGGCCTGGGCACGGATCGACAACGCCCGCGCCATCGTCTGCCGTATCGTCGCCAACGGCGAGCGTGCCTACGGCATCAGTACCGGCCTCGGCGCGCTGTGCGACGTCCTGCTGGAAGGCGAGCAGCTCGCCGAGCTGTCGCGCAACACCTTGCTCAGCCATGCCTGCGGGGTCGGCGAGCCGCTGCGCGACGAACAGACCCGGGCGATCATCTGTGCCGCCGTCGCCAACTACAGCCGGGGCAAGTCCGGGCTCGACCGTTCGCTGGTGGAAGGACTGCTGGCGCTGCTCAACCACGGCATTACCCCGCAGGTGCCGGCCCAGGGCTCGGTGGGCTACCTGACCCACATGGCGCACGTCGGCATCGCCCTGCTCGGCATCGGCGAGGTCAGCTACCGCGGCAGCGTCGTGCCGGCCGCCGCCGCGTTGGCGGCGGAAGGCCTGGCGACGGTGCGCCTGGGAGCCAAGGACGGGCTTTGCCTGGTCAACGGCACGCCGTGCATGACCGGCCTCGCCTGCCTGGCCCTGGACGACGCGCAGCGCCTGGCGCAGTGGGCCGACGTGATCGGGGCGATGAGCTTCGAGGCCCTGCGCGGCCAACTGGCGGCGTTCGACGCCGAGATCGTTGCGCTCAAGCCGCATCCCGGGATGCAGCGGGTCGCCGCCAATCTGCGGGCCTTGCTGGCTGGCAGCCAGGTGCTGGAGAACGCCCGCGGCATCCGCACCCAGGATGCCCTGAGCATCCGCTCGATACCGCAGATCCATGGCGCCTGCCGTGACCAGTTGGCCCATGCGGCGCGGCAGATAGAGACCGAACTCAACTCGGCCACCGACAACCCGCTGCTGCTGGGTACGCCGGAGGCCTACCGGGTGGTATCCCAGGCCAATCCCCACGGCGAATCGGTGGCGATGGCCGCCGACCTGCTGGCGATCGCCGTGGCCGAGCTGGGCGGGGTCGCCGAGCGGCGCCTGGATCGCCTGGTCAACCCGCTGGTCAGCGGCCTGCCGGCGTTCCTGGTGGGCAAGCCGGGAGTCAACTCGGGGATGATGGTCACCCAGTACGTCGCCGCCTCCCTGGCCGGCGAGAACCGCCAGCTGGCGCAGCCGGCGGTGGTCGACAACTTCGTCACCTCGGCGCTCCAGGAGGACCACCTGAGCCTCGGCACCAGTGCCGCGCTCAAGCTTGGCAGGGCCCTGGAGAACCTCCGGCGGATCCTCGCCATCGAGTACCTGCTGGCCGCCCAGGCCTTCGAATTCCTCGCCCCGCAACGCTTCGGCCAGGGCACCGCGGCGGCCTGGGGCATCCTGCGCGAGCGCGTGCCCGCGTACGACACCGACCGCTGGCTGGCTCCCGACATCGCCAGCGCGGCGGCCATCCTCGGCGAGCGGAAGAGTCTCGCCCGGCTGGCCGCGAGCATAGGAGACCTGCAATGAAACGACTCTGGCAGCATTGCCATGCCGCCACCCTCAAGGGCGGCAAGTACTCGATCGTCGAGGACGCCGCCCTGGTCACCGACGGTCCGCTGATCCACTGGATCGGCCCGCGCGCCGAACTGCCGCCCGACGACTACGCCGAACGCATCGACCTCGATGGCGCCTGGCTGACCCCGGGGTTGATCGACTGCCACACCCACGCGGTGTTCGGCGGCAACCGCAGCGGCGAATTCGAGCAGCGCCTGGAGGGCGTCAGCTACGCCGAGATCGCCGCCGCCGGCGGCGGCATCGCCAGCACCGTACGCGCCACCCGCGAGGCCAGCGAGGAAGAATTGCTGGTCAGTGCGCGCAAGCGCCTGGAGCCCTTGCTGCGCGACGGCGTGACGGCGCTGGAGATCAAGTCCGGCTACGGTCTCGACCTGGCCAGCGAACGCAAGATGCTGCGGGTCATCCGCCGCCTCGGCGAACGCCTGCCGGCGACCGTGCGCAGCACCTGCCTGGCTGCCCATGCGCTACCGCCGGAATACGCCGGGCGCGCCGACGACTACATCGAGCATATCTGCTCGACGATGCTCCCCGCGCTGGCCGGAGAGGGACTGGTGGACGCGGTGGACGCCTTCTGCGAGCACCTGGCGTTTTCCCCGGCGCAGGTCGAGCGGGTATTCATCGCCGCCCGCGAGCTGGGCCTGCCGGTGAAGCTGCACGCCGAGCAGCTATCCTCGCTGCACGGTTCCAGCCTGGCGGCGCGCTACCGGGCTTTGTCGGCCGACCACCTGGAGTACATGACCGAGGACGACGCCCGCGCCATGGGCGAGGCGGGCACCGTCGCGGTGCTGCTGCCGGGCGCCTTCTACCTGCTGCGCGAGACCCAGCTGCCGCCGATCGATGCCCTGCGCCGGCACGGCGTGGCCATGGCCATTGCCAGCGATCTCAATCCCGGCACCTCGCCGGCGCTGTCGTTGCGCCTGATGCTGAACATGGCCTGTACCCTGTTCCGCCTGACCCCGGAGGAGGCGCTGGCCGGTGTCACCCTGCACGCCGCCCGGGCGCTGGGGCTGGAAGCCAGCCACGGCAGCCTGGAGGTTGGCAAGCTGGCCGACTTCGTCGCCTGGGACATCGAGCGTCCGGCGGAGCTGGCCTACTGGCTGGGCGGCGATCTGCCGAAACGCGTCATTCGCCACGCCGAGGAGGTATACCGTGGATGAAGTCCTGAGTTTCAAGCGCGGCCGCGTGCCGCTACTGATCAGCATGCCGCACCCCGGCACGCGCCTGACCCCGGCGGTGGACGCCGGCCTGGTGGAGGAGGCGCGGGCGCTGACCGATACCGACTGGCACATTCCCCGGCTCTACGATTTCGCCGAGGAACTGGGCGCCAGCACCCTGGCTGCCCACTATTCGCGCTATGTGGTCGATCTCAACCGCCCTTCCGACGACAAGCCGCTGTACAGCACCGCCACTACCGGCCTGTATCCGGACACCCTGTTCGACGGCCGGCCGCTCTACCGCGAAGGCATGGCGCCGTCCGCCGAGGAACGCATGCGCTACCTGGCCGAAGTGTGGACGCCCTACCACCGGACCATCGCCGAGGAACTGGCGCGGCTGAAGGCCGAGTTCGGCTACGCGCTGCTCTGGGACGCCCACTCGATCCGTTCCCACGTGCCGCACCTGTTCGACGGCCGACTGCCCGACTTCAATCTCGGCACCAACGCCGGCGCCAGTTGCGATCCAGCGCTGGCGGCCCGCCTGGAGGCGGTCTGCGCTGCCGCCGAAGGCTACAGCCATGTGCTCAACGGGCGCTTCAAGGGCGGCCACATCACCCGCCACTACGGCCAGCCGGAGCAGCACGTCCATGCCGTCCAGCTGGAGCTGGCGCAGTGCACCTACATGGACGAGCAGGCCCCGTTCGCTTACCGCGCGGACCTCGCCGAAGCGACCCGCGCGGTCATCCGCGAACTGCTGGAAAGCCTCCTCGCCTGGGGGCACGAGCGCTACGCCTGAGGCGCTCGAGGCGGCGGACGCCTGGCCCGTCCTGGCGGACGTGAATGCCGCGGATGGGGTGGGGCGTCCGTGTCGGTATTCTGGAAATTTTCTGTTACAAATTTATTGAGGTCAGCGTTGATGCGGCCGGGAGGCCGAGTGCGCAAAGAGTTGCACAACTGTTCTCCTCTATCCTCTCGGCCAGCATTTCCATCGCGCGGGCGCAGGCGCGTCGCGCCCGGAACCGAATACGCCAGGAACGCACGGCTGCGTTTCCAAGAGGACAGTGAATGTTCGCCCCCGCCAACCAGACGCACTTCAGCCTTCGCATCGAAAACCTCCGGCACGACTTCCAGGTACTCGCCTTCCGCGGTCGCGAAGCCATCAGCCAGCCCTTTCGCTTCGACCTGGAGCTGGTCAGCGAGCGATCCGATCTGGACCTCGACGCGCTGCTGCACCAGCCGGCCTTCCTGATCCTCTCGCCGAGCGGGCAAGGGGTCCACGGACAGCTCACCAGCATCGCCCAGGGGGACTCCGGCAAGCGCCTGACCGGCTATCGCGCGACCCTGGAGCCGCGCCTGGCCTACCTGGGGCTGTGCAGCGACCAACGCATCTTCCAGCGCCTCAGCGTGCCGGAAATCATCGGTCGGGTGCTGGAGGGCCACGGCATTCTCGCCGACGCCTACCGCTTCCAGCTGGGCCCGACGCCGTACCCGGCCCGCGAATACTGCACGCAGTACGACGAAACCGACCTGGCGTTCCTCAGCAGGCTCTGCGAGGAGGAAGGCATCCATTACCACCATGAGTTTTCTGCCCAGGGCCATGTGCTGGTCTTCGGCGACGACCAGACCTCCTTTCCGCGGCTGCAACGCCCCGTCGCCTACGTGCAGGACGCCGGGCTGGTCGCCGACCAGCCGGTGGTCAAGCGCTTCGGCGTGCGCTTCGACACCCGTGCCAGCCGGGTTACCCGGCGCGACTACGACTTCGAGCAACCCGCGTTGCAGATGCAGGCCGCCCATGGCCCGCAGCCCGGGGCGCAGCAACCGGACCTGGAGGACTACGACTATCCCGGCCGCTTCACCCACCGCGAGCGCGGCAAGCACCTGAGCCGGCGCGCGCTGGAACGGCATCGCGCCGACTACCTACAGGCTAGGGGCGAAAGCGACGAACCGGCGCTGCTCAGCGGACACTTCCTGACGCTGTCCGCGCATCCCCGCGGCGAATGGAACGATCTCTGGCTGCTTACTGAGGTTCTCCACGAAGGGCGGCAGCCGCAGGTACTGGAAGAGTCGATCGACAGCGACGTCGCGCAGGGCCGGGGCGATTTCCGCCAGGGCTATCGCAACCGTTTCGTCGCCACTCCCTGGAGCGCGCATTTCCGCCCCCCGCTGGAGCATCCCAGGCCACGCCTGCTGGGCTGTCAGACAGCGGTCGTGACCGGCCCCGCCGGCGAGACCATCCACTGCGACCAATACGGCCGGGTCAAGGTGCAGTTCTTCTGGGATCGCCTCGGCCAGGCCGACGACAACACCAGTTGCTGGTTGCGCGTCGCCTCCAACTGGGCGGGCAAACGCTATGGCGGCGTAGCCATCCCGCGGGTGGGCATGGAAGTCCTGGTGGGTTTCCTGGAGGGCGATCCGGATCAGCCGCTGGTCACCGGTTGCCTCTACCACAGCGAAAACCGGGTGCCCTACGAGCTGCCGCAGAACAAGACCCGCAGCGTTTTCAAGACCGACAGCTACCCCGGCGGCGGCGGTTTCAACGAACTGCGCATCGAGGACCGCAAGGGCCAGGAACAGATCTTCGTCCACGCCCAGCGCGACTGGGACGAGAACATCGAGCACGACCAGAAGATCCGCGTCGGCCATGAGCGCCACGACACGGTCGAGGGCGATAGCTACAGCGAGTTCAGGGCCGAGGAACAGCGCACGGTCCACGCCGACCGCAAGGTCGAACTGAAGGCGGCCGACCACCTCAGCGTCGCCGACGCGTTGCACCTGAGGATCGGCACCGGCCAGTTCGTCGAGGCGGGCGACGAGATCCATTTCAAGGCCGGCGACAAGGTAGTGATCGAGGCAGGCATGGAGCTGACCCTAAAGGGCGGTGGCAGCTTCGCCAGGCTCGACCCGGGCGGTGTCACCCTCGACGGCGCCCAGGTGATGATCAACAGCGGCGGCAGCCCCGGCATCGGTAGCGGCGTTCGCGCGCTGTCGCCGCTGCAACCGCTCGCGGCCGACGCCGCGGCGGCGGGAGGCGCCTTGTTGGGAGCCATCGCCCAGAAGATCGGCGAAGCGCCGCAGAAACTCCTACGTTTCGAACTCAGTCCGTTGCCCGGCGTGGCATCGGCGGCCAGGCAACCGTATCGGCTCTACGCCAACGGTGCCCTCAAGGAGGAGGGCATCGCCGACGAAGGCGGCGCAATCAGCTTCGAACCGCTGCCGGGCGAACGCACCTATCGTATCGAGACGGCCAATGGTCACGCCTACGAAGTGGAGATGGTCGACCGGCCGGACGCACTGCAGGCCGACGATCGGCTCGCCCAGCAGGGGTTCCGCGACTACCGGCCAGAAATGCCCCAGCACAAGCCGCGTTCCGCCCCGGACGCCTACCGGCGCGACGCCTCGCGGCCCGGCGCCGCCGACAAGGATGAGCCCACGCCATGAGCGACCTGTACAAACCGCAGACCCTCAAGCTGTACGCGCAACAGGCCGGCAGCGTCCGGCTGACCCTCGACTGGTTCGCCAACAAGGCCTTCTACCCACCGCGCGCGGGTGTGCACATCAAGCCGCTGATCAATGGCCAGGCGGCCTTCGACGCGGTGCATGCGGCGATGGAAGCGGCCCGGCAGAGCATCGACATCATCACCTGGGGCTTCGACCCGGCCATGCGCTTCAAGCGCCCCGACGGACCGCGAATCGGCGAATTGCTGCAGACGAAGGGCCGCGAAGGAGTGCAGGCGCGGGTGCTGGTCTGGAGCAACCAGCTCGCCAGGCTCAAGGAAAACACCATCCCCGGGGCCGGCGTCGGCGGTTCCGGCGGCACCTGGGTGGGCTCGGGCGTCGCCAGCGGCAGTGCGGTGGACAACGAGGTGCTGCGGCTGGAGCAGCGGCGCCAGCATAACCTCAACCTCATCGCGCGGCAGCAGGAAGCCCTGGAACGCTCGGAACGGCTGCACCGCGAAGGCAGGCTGCCGAGCTTCGACCCGCGGGGCGCCGCCCACGCGCGGGCGCGCATCGCCGAGCTGGAGGCGGAGAACGCCGAGATCCAGCGCACTCTCGACAGCAGCGAGGCCCAGGGCTACGGCGGCAAGCGCGGTTCCGGCGGCACCCGCCAGGATCCCTGGGGGCAGATATTCACCCGCGACTGGTTCAAGGCGGTACGCGGCGGTGGGTTGCAGAACGTCGAGTTCCGTACCCGCGACTTCGAGCAGACGGCCAGGCCGGTGATGAACGGCGAGCAGGTACGCCTCGTCAACGGGCGGCTGCAAAGCCTGATCCACCTGTTGCGCGCCGATGGCATCGACGACCTGGGCATCGGCCAGTTGCTGGTACTCACCCAGTTCGCCAGCCATCACCAGAAGATGGTCCTGGTCGACTATGGTAGCCCGCAGGCCATCGGCTTCGTCATGGGTCACAACATGCACCGCAACTACTGGGACACCAGTGCCCACCTGTTCGACGACCGCGCCGCCGGTCGCGATCCCGGGTTCGGGCCCTGGCAGGATATCTCCATGCAGGTCCAGGGACCGGTGCTGGCCGACCTCAGCCGCAACTTCAGCGAGGCCTGGGACCTCGAGACGCCGTGGTACAAGCGCTGGTTCTCGACGCCATCGCTGACCGCCGAGCGCGACGCCTTGCCGCTGCCGAAGATCGCCACGCCCGCCAGCAACAGCGTTGCGCAGATTTGCCGGACCCAGCCACAGGACGGCGAGCGCTCGATCCTGGAGCACTATCTCAAGGCCCTGGGCAATGCCACCGACTACGTCTACATGGAAAACCAGTACTTCCGTTATGCCGGCTTCGCCGAGCGCCTGCGGAAGACCGCGCAGGCCCGCAAGGCCCGGGGCGTGCCCGGCGACCTGTACCTGTTCGTCGTGACCAACACCCCCGACTCCAGCGACGCCTCGAAGACCACCTACGACATGATGAAAGGCGTGGGCCAGGAGCAGCTGATGCCGCAAGTGCAGCGCGACCTGGCGCATGACCTGCGGGAAAAGCGCGAGCAGTTGAAGCAGCTCAGGGAAAACCCGCACCCCGATCCCTATGTCCGGCGCGGCCAGGAAAACAACATCGAACGGCTGCAACGCAAGATCGAGGCGCTCGAAGAGAAAGGCGTGACGCCGGAAGTCGAGCAACGCCTCGGCGGTCTCGGCGCGCAGGACATTCCCGAACTGGCGAAGAACACCGGCGAGGACGACAAGCCCTACCAGCTCGCCGACGTGCCCGGCCTCAAGGTGGTCATCGCCACCCTGGCCACCAGCGACCCCGCCCCCGGCAGCCCGCCGCCAGTACGCATGTCCGCCGAAGCCGAGGCCGCCCTCGGGGCGCCGCCGCTGAAGGCGCGCTACAAGCACATCTACGTGCACTCCAAGCTGCTGCTGGTGGACGACCTCTATACCCTGCTCAGCTCGGCCAATATCAATGTCCGCAGCATGCATAGCGACAGCGAATTGGGGGTTGCCCAACCCAATCCGGATTTGGCGAGGGCGATGCGGGAGGAGTTGTGGGGGGCACATGCTTATAAGTTGGCCGAAACGACCGAAGAAAACTTCAAGCTGTGGAATCAGAAGATGGATAAGAACTGGAAGCAGCAGCGAAATGGTGAATCTCTAACGACCCATTTATTGCGGTTCTGGGATGTCACCACACCCTATAGTCCCAATTTTACGGTGGACTGAGCGATGCGTATCTCTATTTATCTGTTCACTTTCCTGCTGAGTTTCGGAGTTTCCGTTATGGCCGACAGCAAATCATTCGTCTGCGTTAATGAAAAAGACCATCTTCCTCCGTTGGATTCGCAAGCCGATGCTTGGTACCGCGAAGCAGCCGCCT